>CAMDXM010000286.1 GCA_945878025.1 Pseudorhodoplanes sinuspersici
GCCATGACGGCGGATCGAACGCGCCAGGAGCGGCGATGAAGGGAGAGCGGTGATGAAAGCGCGCGACGTGATGACCCGCAAAGTCCTGACGGTTTCGCCGGAGACGTCGATTCTGGAGGCGGCCAGGATCATGCTGCAGCACAAGATCAGCGGCTTGCCGGTGGTCGACGATCGCCGGAATCTGATCGGAATCGTGACCGAGGGGGATTTCCTGCGCCGATCCGAAATCGGGACGGAACACAAAACGCCGCGCTGGCTTGAATTTCTTGAGGGTCCGGGCCTGTTGGCCGGCGAATATGTTCACGCCAGCGGACGCAAGGTGGGCGAAGTCATGACCCGGGAGCCGCGCATTGTCGGCGAGGACGCGCCGCTCGATGAGGTGGTCGGCTTGATGGAACGCCATCACGTCAAGCGATTGCCCGTTATTTCCGGCGACAAACTGGTCGGCATCGTTACGCGGTCCAATCTCATGCGGGCCATCGTCGCGGAATCCAACAAGAGCCATGCGGGATCGTTCGACGACGCGGCAATCAAAAGGAAATTGCTCGCCGAATTGCAGAAGCATTCCTGGGCGCCTTTCGCGCTGGTCGATGTCTCGGTGAAGGACGGCGTGTTGAAATATTCCGGCTGCATCATCGACGAAAGACAGCGGCAGGCGATGATGGTCGCCGCCGAGAACATTCCCGGCGTCAAGGCGATCGAGGACGAGCTGATCTGGGTCGAGCCGGTATCCGGAATGGTTCTTTGAGGCGTGATCCATGCGGCGCGAATGTTCGACGCATATCAATATCGGGTGTGGCGCTACGCGGATCGCCGAATAATGACCGGATGAATGGCCGAGGACGATGGGTCTCGTCAGAAAAACGCCAAAGGATTTCGCGCGGCTGCGCGGCGATATGGTGCGCGACGCCATCGCCGCGCGCGGTGTGCGTTCGCAGGCCGTGCTCGATGCGATGCGCAAGGTGCCGCGCGAGGCGTTCCTGGCGTCGAACATGCGTGAATTCGCCTACGAGGATTCGCCTTTGCCGATTCCCGGCGAACAGACGATCTCGCAGCCTTATATCGTCGCCTTCATGACGGAAGCGCTGGATTTGCATCCCGGCAGCCGCGTTCTGGAAATCGGAACGGGATCGGGTTACGCGGCGGCCGTGCTCGCCGAGATCGCCGGCGAAGTCTATACCGTCGAGCGCATCGGCCAGCTCGCCGAGAAATCCGCGTCCGTCCTGTCGGACCTCGGTTATGACAATGTGCATGTGCGCCATGGCGACGGCACCAGGGGCTGGCTCGAACACGCGCCCTATGACGGCATCATCGTCGCCGCGGGCGGCCCGAAAATTCCTGAATCGCTCAAGGAGCAGTTGAAAATCGGCGGACGGCTCGTCATTCCGGTCGGAACCGATCCTGGCGTCCAGGAACTGGTGCGCGTCACCCGCGTTTCCGAGACCGAATATCGCCGCGAGGATCTCGCCGATGTGAGGTTCGTGCCGCTGATCGGAGAGGAGGGTTTTGCCGAGGGGCGGGCCGCTCACCGGAAACCCGCCATCGCCGGCAAGGAAGGCCTGCCGGCGCAGATCGCGAAGGCCTGCGAGCCTTTCGATTCCATTGAATCGGCGGGGCTTGCCCCCTTGCTCAATCGCATCGGCGACAGCCGCATCGTCCTGTTGGGCGAGGCCAGTCACGGCACCTCTGAATTCTACGCGATGCGCGATCGCATTTCGCGCGAATTGATCGAGCGAAAGGGCTTTTCCTTCGTCGCCATCGAAGGCGACTGGCCCGACGGCGCCCGCCTCGATCACTATGTGCGTCATTTCGAGTTTCCGCCTTCGGAATGGACGGCGTTCTCGCGTTTCCCGGTCTGGATGTGGCGCAATACCGACATGCGCGCTTTTGTCGACTGGCTGCGCGCGCATAACGCTGGAAAGGACGCGTCGTCGCGCGTCGCCTTTCACGGCCTCGATCTCTACAGCCTCTACGATTCCATCCGCGCGGTGCTCGATTATCTCGACAAGGTCGATCCGGAAACGGCCCGGGTCGCGCGCGAACGCTATGGCTGCCTGACGCCATGGCAGTCCGATCCCGCAAGTTACGGCCATGCGGCGCTGACTGGCTCCTATCCGACATGCGAAGATGAGGTTTCGGTCGTGCTGACGCGGCTCCTGGAACAGCACCGCGCCTATGCGGAGCATGACGGCGAGCGCTTTCTCGACGCCGTGCAGAATGCGAGGCTGGTCGCTAATGCCGAGCGCTATTACCGCTCGATGTATTATGGCTCGCGCGCATCCTGGAATTTGCGCGACAGCCATATGTTCGAGACGCTCAAGACCCTGCTGCATTTCCACGGTCCCGACAGCAAGGCGATCGTCTGGGCGCATAACTCGCATATCGGCGATGCGTCGGCGACGGAAATGTCCGCGCGCGGAGAACACAATATCGGGCAGCTCTGCCGGCAGCATTTCCCGGGTCAAAGCTATGCGATCGGCTTCGGCACGAATGCCGGAACGGTCGCGGCGGCGTCGGATTGGGACGGGCCGATGGAGATCAAATCCGTGCGTGACGCTCTGCCCGGCAGCTATGAGGCCGATTGCCGTGACTCCGGTATATCCTCGTTCCTGCTGCCGCTGCGTCACGCGGAGGACGGCCTGAAGCAGGCGCTGATGCAGCCGAAACTCGAGCGCGCGATCGGCGTGATCTATCGGCCGCAGAGCGAGCGTGCGAGCCATTACTTCCAGGCCGTGCTCCCCGATCAATTCGACGAATATATCTGGTTCAACAAGTCGAAGGCGGTGACGCCGCTCGATTCCAGGTTGCTGCAAGGCCTGCCGGATACCTATCCTTTCGCTCTTTAATAAAATGCGGATATTGCCAGCCCGCCCTGTCTTTGAGGAGGGGCCGCTTTGTCGTGAATATGGCAATTCCGGCGCCGCGGACACGCGCCAAAAAGGCCTCGGCGAATTGATCTTCCGCAAGAACCTTCATCCGGCCAGACGCGATAGTGCGCCGTCAAAGCTTTGTCTTGAAAGGGAACATCGCCATGTCGCTCGCACGTGCGCCGCTGGATCGTCCGGCTCCGTCTGCCGCCGCTGAACGCGGCTGGTTCGCAAAAAACTGGGGCCTCTTGCTGGCGGTCGCGGCGCTGGTCGCGATCCTTCTGCTGCCGACGCCGGCTGGCTTGCCGGTCGCGGGTCATCGCATGCTCGCGATCCTTGTCTTCGCCGTCATCATCTGGATGACCGAAGCGCTCGACTACGCCGTTTCCGCGGTGGTGATCGCGGCATTGATGGCCTTTCTGCTCGGCACCTCGCCGAGCCTGACCAATCCAAAAGTGCTGATGGGAACGAGCGCGGGTCTCGGCATGGCATTCGGCGGCTTCGCCAATACCGCGCTGGCGCTGGTTGCGGCGGCCTTGTTCATTGCCGCGGCGATGACCATCACCGGGCTCGACAAGCGGATCGCGCTCACCATCCTCTCGCGCGTCGGAACCGAAACCCGTCACGTCCTCGCAGGTTCCATCCTGGTCGGCTTCGTCATCGCGCTTCTCGTGCCATCCACCACGGCGCGGGTGTCATGTCTCGTTCCGATCATGCTCGGTATCATCGCGGCCTTCGGCGTCAGCAAGAAGAGCGCCTTCGCCGGCATGCTGATGATCACGACGGTGCAGACGGCGAGCATCTGGAATGTCGGAATCAAGACCGCCGCGGCGCAGAATATGGTGGCGATCGGTTTCATCGAGAAGGCCTTCCAGCGCTCGATCACCTGGCTTGAATGGTTCACGGCCGCCGCGCCGTTCGGCGTCCTGATGTCGATTGCGCTTTATTTCGTGATGACGCGGATGATGCCGGCCGAAGTGCAGGAATTCCCCGGCGGACGTCAGGCCATTCGCAAGGCGCTTTCCGATCTCGGGCCGATGAAGACGTCCGAAAAGAAACTGCTGGTGATTTCGCTGACGTTGCTTGCGCTGTGGGCGACCGAGGGCGTGCTGCACAAGTTCGATACGTCGTCCACCACGGTGGCCGCGGTCGCACTCATGTTTCTGCCGGGCATCGGCATCATGAGCTGGAAACAGGCGCAGCCGAACATTCCGTGGGGAACGATCGTGCTGTTCGGTATCGGCATCAGTCTCGGCACCGCCTTGCTGCAGACCAAGGGCGCGGTCTGGCTGGCCGACCTCGTCGTTCTGGAATTCGGGCTGAAACAGGCGACCGCGTTCTTCATCCTCGGTGTGATGAGCCTGTTCCTGATCATTATTCATCTCGGCTTTGCCAGTGCGACGGCGCTGGCTGCGGCGATGATCCCGATCGTGATCGCCGTGCTGCAGGGCGTGGCGACACCGGGAATCAATATCGTCGGGATGACCATGCTGCTGCAATTCGTCGTCAGCTTCGGCTTCATCCTGGTGGTGAATGCGCCGCAGAACATGGTCGCTTACGGCACCGATACATTCGAGGCGCGCGACTTCGTGCGCACTGGTCTCGTCCTCACCGTCATCGCCTTCGTTCTGGTGATGGTGCTGGGCGCAACCTATTGGCGCTGGCTCGGCTACGTGTAGTCACGCCATGGCC
>CAMDXM010000287.1 GCA_945878025.1 Pseudorhodoplanes sinuspersici
CCCCCCCCCCCACGAGACACAAATGACCCCCACCCTGACCCTCCCCCTTGCAGGGGGAGGGAACGAAGGCGGAGAGACATGAGCAAGATCGAGCAACCCATCAAGTTCACCCTCGACGGCCGCGAAGTCGTGGCCGCGCCGGGCGAGACCATCTGGCAGGTCGCCAAGCGCGAAGGCGTCGAGATCCCGCATCTGTGCTACGCGCCGGAACCCGGCTATCGCGCCGACGGCAATTGCCGCGCCTGCATGGTCGAGATCGAGGGCGAGCGCGTGCTCGCCGCAAGCTGCATCCGCAAGCCCGCCGCCGGCATGAAGGTGAATGCCTCCAACCATCGCGCCAAGACCGCGCGGCAGATGATATTCGAGCTTCTGGTGTCGGATCAGCCCGAGCGCAAGACCGAAGCGCACGATCCCATTTCCAAATTCTGGGGCTGGGCCGACAAGATGGGCGTCGAGACCGGCCGCTTCCCTGAGCGCGCAAAGAATCCGGATTCCGACCGCAGCCATCCCGCGATGGCGGTCAATCTCGACGCCTGCATCCATTGCAATCTCTGCGTCCGCGCCTGCCGCGAAGTGCAGGTCAATGACGTGATCGGCATGGCCGGCCGCGGCCACAACGAAAAGATCGTGTTCGATTTCGACGACCCGATGGGACAATCCACCTGCGTCGCCTGCGGCGAATGCGTGCAGGCCTGCCCGACCGGCGCGCTGATGCCCGCACCCTTGCTCGACGCCAACAATGTGCGCACCGAATATGCCGACAAGCAGGTGGACTCGGTCTGCCCCTATTGCGGTGTCGGCTGCCAGCTCACCTACAACATCAAGGACGACAAGCTCCTTTACGTCACCGGCAAGAACGGTCCGGCGAACGAAAACCGTCTCTGCGTGAAAGGCCGCTTCGGTTTCGACTATGTGCACAACGCGCAGCGCCTGACGCGGCCGATGATCCGCAAGGACGGCGTGCCGAAAGTCCCGCACGAGACCATCGACCCGATGAATCCCTGGACGCATTTCCGCCCCGCGACCTGGGACGAAGCGCTTGCCAAGGCGGCCGAAGGTTTCCTGAAAATCCGCAAGGAACAAGGCCCGAAAGGCCTCGCCGGCTTCGGCTCGGCGAAATGCTCGAACGAAGAGGCGTATCTGTTCCAGAAGCTGGTGCGCACCGGCTTTGGCACCAACAATGTCGATCACTGCACGCGGTTGTGTCACGCCTCGTCGGTCGCGGCGTTGCTCGAAGGCGTCGGCTCCGCAGCGGTGTCGGCCACCTTCAACGAGGTGAAGAATTCCGATGTGATCGTGGTGATCGGCGCCAATCCGACCGAGAACCATCCGGTCGCTGCCACCTTCTTCAAGCAGGCGGCCAAGCGCGGCGCCAAGCTCGTGGTCATGGATCCGCGCGGGCAGGCGCTCAAGCGCCACGCCTGGAAGATGATGCAGTTCAAGAACGGCGCCGATGTCGCGATGCTCAATGGCATGCTCAACGTCATCGTCGAAGAGAAACTCTACGATCAGCAATATGTGCAGACCTATACCGAGGGCTTCCCGGCCTTCGCCGAGCACATCAAGGCCTTTACGCCGGAAGAGATGGCGCCCATTTGCGGCATCGAGGCGGAGACTTTGCGCGAAGTCGCGCGCACTTTTGCCCGCGCCGAGAATGCCATCATCTTCTGGGGTATGGGCGTGTCGCAGCACACGCACGGCACCGACAATGCGCGCTGCCTGATCGCGCTCTCGCTCATCACCGGCCAGATCGGCCGTCCCGGCACCGGCCTGCATCCGTTGCGTGGCCAGAACAACGTGCAAGGCGCCTCCGACGCCGGCCTCATCCCGATGTTCTTTCCCGATTACAAATCGGTGGAGAATCCGGAGACGCGCGGCGCCTACGAGAAAAAATGGGGCGTGCAACTCGATCCCAAGCGCGGCCTCACGGTAGTGGAAATCATGGACGCGGTGCATGCCGACGTCATCCGCGGCATGTACATCATGGGCGAAAATCCGGCGATGTCGGACCCGGATCTGAACCACGCCCGCGAAGCGCTGGCGCATCTCGAGCATCTCGTGGTGCAGGATATTTTCCTCACCGAAACCGCGGTCTATGCCGACGTGGTGCTGCCGTCCTCGGCCTGGCCGGAAAAGGACGGCACCGTCACCAACACCAATCGGCAAGTGCAGATGGGCCGCAAGGCTTTGCCGCTGCCGGGCGAAGCGAAAGAAGACTGGTGGATCACCGTCGAACTTGCAAAACGCCTTGGCTTGAACTGGACCTACACGCATCCGCGTGAAGTGTTTCCGGAAATGGCCTCAGGCATGCCCGCGCTCGACAATATCTCGTGGGAGCGCGTGGAGCGCGAGGACGCCGTCACGTATCCCACCGACGCGCCCGACAAGCCGGGCAGGGACGTGGTGTTCGACAAGGGCTTCCCGCGTCCGGGCGGTTTCGGAAAGCTTGTCGCGGCGAAACTCATGCCACCGGCGGAGCAGACCGACGCCGAGTATCCCTTCATCCTCACGACCGGCCGGCAACTCGAGCATTGGCACACCGGCGCGATGACGCGCCGCGCTACCGTGCTCGACGCACTCGAGCCGTCGCCGACGGCGGGAGTTTCTCGTGGCACGCTCAAGAAACTCGGCATCCGTCCGGGCGACATGCTGCGCGTCTCGACGCGGCGCGGCACGGTCGAACTCGCGTCGCGCCAGGACGACGCGGTGCCCGACGGCGTGGTGTTCATCCCCTTCGCTTATGTGGAGGCGGCGGCCAATCTCCTGACCAATCCCGCGCTCGATCCGTTCGGAAAAATCCCTGAATTCAAATATTGCGCGGCCAAGGTCGAGGCCGCGGGCGAGAAGCTGGAAGCGGCGGAGTAGGGCGGCGTGCTCCTTCCTAGAACCTCATGCTGAGGAGCGCGTAGCGCGTCTCGAAGCATGAGGCCGAGAGGTTTGGCCGCTGCATCCTTCGAGACGCGCCTAGCGGCGCTCCTCAGGATGAGGCGGAGTGAGAGCAGTTCCTGTTCCAAGCCGACGATGCTAAACACCCCCGATGCCATACAAAGTCGCCGCGCTTTATCAATTCACGCCGCTGCCGGATTTCCGCGACTTGCGCGGACCCTTGCGCGAATTGTGTACGTCGCTTGAGATCAAGGGCACATTGCTGCTCGCCCCGGAAGGCATCAACGGCACGGTTGCAGGCAGTGATGAGGCGATCGATGCCTTGCTCGTGCGTTTGCGCGATGGCGAATTGTTCGGCGGCCGCCTCGACAATCTGGAACTGAAATACTCTTCAGCAGAAGCGCCGCCATTCAAGCGGATGAAAGTGCGGCTGAAGAAGGAGATCGTCACAATTGGCGACCCCGCGCTCGATCCGACAGCCAAAGTGGGCGTCTATGTCGATGCCAAAGACTGGAACGCGCTGATCGGCTCGGCCGATGTGACCGTGATCGACACCCGCAATGCCTTTGAAGTCGCGCTCGGCAGCTTCGACGGCGCGCTCGATCCGAAGCTCAATCGCTTCGGCGAATTTCCCGCCTACGCCGCCCGCGCACTCGATCCCGGCAAGCACAGGAAGATCGCGATGTTCTGCACCGGCGGCATCCGCTGCGAGAAGGCGAGCGCCTATTTGCTCGCGCAAGGATTCGCCGAGGTCTATCACCTCAAAGGCGGAATCCTGAAATATCTGGAAGAGATTCCAAAAAAACAAAGCCGCTGGAATGGCGAATGCTTCGTGTTCGACGAGCGCGTTGCGCTGTCACATGGGCTCGCGGTGCGGGCGCCGGCGAAGGACGCTTCCGAAGGCGCAGAGCATTTATGCGAGGAAAAAGTATGAGAGCGTATCTCACGCTATTCATTCTGGTGGCCCTGAGCAGCGGTTGCCTTGCCGGCGAGATCCGCAAGGGCGCCACGATGCAAGTGAAGGCCGATTCGATATGGTTCGAGGAGGCTGACGGGTTGACGCGGTGGCAACAGCTGAAAAAAAGCGGCAATGCACAGGCATTTGAAACGCATCAGCGCGAATTGCTCGCCAGCCGGGATGCCTGGCAGTTCATCAAGCCGCAGACCGTCAAAGTTCTCGGATTTCGGCCGTGGGACAACCAGGTCAATGTGGAAATGAAGACTCCGGGCCGAATGCTCGGCAGCAAGTGGTTCGTGGACGCCGAGGCGCTGGTGCAATAGCGCGTCGCGGCGGTCTTTCACCGGCGTCGTTATCAGCCTGTCTTTTTATCTCTGTAATACGGTTCCACCGGCCCATTCGCCTTGATCACCACCGGATTGCCGACGCGGTCCTTCGTGCCTTCCACCGCCATGCGCACCCAGCCCTCGCTGACGCAATATTCCTCGATATTGTTGCGCTCGACGCCCTTGAAACGGATGCCGACGTCGCGCCGCAAAGCCGCCTCGTCGTAATGGGGGCTGCGCGGATCGGTGGAGAGGCGGTCGGGCGGGGTGTCGCTCATGCATATTGCTCCGGCGATAAGTCGCTAGACCATGTTCCGATCCAATTGGATCGGAACATGGTCTAGCGAC
>CAMDXM010000288.1 GCA_945878025.1 Pseudorhodoplanes sinuspersici
CCCGCCGGCTCATCAACCTTTGTCACTTGCCCATCGATCGGCGCGGTTTGCGCGGAAGAAATCGCCGGCATCGCCGCGAGCGCGGCCATAAGCGCAACGATCGTCAATGTCGTCTTTCGCATTTCGTTTCTCCGTTCTCGATTCAATTCCAACTAGTCATTTCACCTGCACCGTTCCGATCATTCCCGCTTCGCGGTGACCGGGAATGAGGCAGCCATATTCGAACTGTCCCGCCTTGGTGAACCGCCAGACGATCTCGTTGGTCTTTTTCGGCGTCAGCCGCTTGGCGTTCGGATCGTCGTGCTCCATTTCCGGATTCTTTTTCATCTCCTCCGCGTGCTTCATGTTCTCGGCGCTGGTCGCCAGAATGAATTCATGGTCGAGCGCTCCGTTGTTGCGCAGCAGAAACTTGACCTGCTCGCCGCGCTTGATCTCGACGCGATCCGGCAGGAACATCATCTTTCCATCGCCTTCATTCATCGTGATCTGAACGATGCGCGCGGGTTTCTTCGGATCGCCCGGCTCTCCGGCCGCGAATCCGGAATCGTGACTGTGGCTGTGGCCCTTCTCGCCTGGACCGGCAAGCGCAACGCCTGACGTGAATGCGGCCAAGATCAGACCACTTGCAACGATCACTGCTCTGTTCATTATCATGACACCTCTGTTTGAATTTGCGCTTGTCGATCAATGTTGGCGTTTGTACCCGCCCGTTACGCCGGGCTTCACAACCTTCAGTTCCATTCCCGATTTTCCGGTAGCGGGAGCGGTCTGCCGAGATGGCGCAGGAGCGCTCGCCACTTCATAGGCGACCGTGCCCTGCGGGTGCTTGTACCAGCCCGGATCCTTGTAATCGTCGCGCGCGAGCCCTTCGCGCACTTTGACGACGGTGAACATGCCGCCCATTTCGAGCGGTCCGAATTGACCGAAGCCGGTCATCATCGGCAGCGTGTTGTCAGGCATCGGCATTTCCATTTCACCCATCTCGGCCATGCCCTGCGAGCCCATCGCCATATAATCGGGCGTGAGCTTGCGGATCGCCTTGACGAGATCGCGCTGCGGCGCGCCGATGAAGGTCTTCACGTTGTGACCCATCGCATTCATGGTGTGGTGGGATTTGTGGCAATGCAGCGCCCAGTCGCCCGGTTCGTCGGCGACGAATTCGTAGGCGCGCATCGCGCCGACCGGCAGATCGATCGTGACTTCCGGCCAGCGCGCTTCCGGCCGCACCCACCCGCCGTCTGTGCAAGTCACCTCGAAATGATAGCCATGCATGTGGATCGGATGATTGGTCATGGTCAGATTGCCGACGCGTATGCGCACGCGGTCGCCCTTGCGCACCGGTAGATGATCGATGCCCGGGAACGCCCGGCTGTTCATGGTCCACAGATTGAAATCGACCATCGTCATCACCTTCGGCATGTAGCTGCCGGGATCGATGTCATAGGAATTGAGCAGGAATACGAAATCGCGATCGACCCGCATGAATTTCGGGTCGCGCGGATGAATGACGAAAAATCCCATCATCCCCATCGCCATCTGCACCATCTCGTCGGCATGCGGGTGATACATGAACGTGCCGCTTTTCTTCAGCACGAATTCGTAAGCGAAAGTCTGGCCCGGCTTGATATGCGGCTGCGTCAGACCGCCGACGCCGTCCATTCCGTTCGGCAGCAGCATTCCGTGCCAGTGAACGGTCGTGTGCTCCGGCAGCTTGTTGGTGACGAAGATCCGGACCTTGTCGCCCTCGACCGCCTCGATCGTCGGCCCCGGCGACTGACCGTTATAGCCCCACAGATGCGCGTTCATGCCGGGCGCGATTTCGCGCACCACCGGCTCGGCGACCAGATGGAATTCCTTCCAGTCGCCGTTCATGCGCCAGGGCAGCGTCCACCCATTAAGCGTGGCTACGGGCTGATAATCCGGCCCGCTCGTCGGCATCAACGGTTGCTGCATCGTATTGGCATTCGTGGTCGGCGCTTCCGGAATGCCCGCCGTTTGCGCCCGCCCGCTGACAGCGCCAGCGCTCGCAAGAATGGCCGCCGACGTGCCGAGAAATCCGCGTCGAGAAATCATGATCGGTTTCCTTTCTAATGCCCGGCTTCGCCGCCGGAGGCGGCCGCGGCTGTCTGTCCGCCTTCGCCGCTCATGCCGGCGACGCCGCCACCGGTGACGGCGACGCCAAGATCGACGGACGCGAGCCAGAAGTCGCGCTGCGCCTCAACCGCCTGATTGGTGGCGGCGATGCGCTGGCGCGCTTCCGTCAGAACCGCGAACACGTCGATCTGCATCGCGTTGTAACGCAGCAACGTTTCGTCGGAGATGATCTTGCGCAGCGGCATCACCTCGTCACGATAGTGGCGCGCGATGTCGTACGACGATCGATAGCTGCGATAGGATTCGCGCGCTTCGGAGCGCGCATTGACCGCCTTTTCCGCGAGGCGGTTGATCGCCTGCATGTAAGTCTGCTCGGCCATCCGCACCCGCGTCTCTCCGAAATCGAAAATCGGGATTTGAAATTCGGCTTCATATCCGCGCGTCCCCACCTTGTCCCCGGTCTCGCGGTCCTTCACCGTCTTTCTGATCCCGGAGAGTTCCAGCAGGTTCACAAAGCGGGACGCCTGCGTGAGGCCGTACGTTTTTGCCAGCGCGGTAATTTCGATCCGCGCCACTTGCAGATCGACGCGACGGCGCACCGCCTCGATCTCGATATCCGGCAGCGCCTGCGCCCTTCGCGGCATCACCGGCAACGCACCGGGCAGAACGAATTTGAGGTCCTCGCCCCAAAGTCCGAGCTGGCGAATAAGCTTCTCGCGTTCGCTCATCATCCGTTGCCGTGCGACCCCAAGCTGGGCGGCGACTTCGGCATAGAACGTGTGCTCGCGCGCCTGGTCGATCTTGTTCAGGGCCCCCGATTCGCCGAGACGGCGCGCCAGCTTGCTCACGGTCTCGGCCGCCGATCTCGACTGATCGAGAAATGCCGCCGTCTGGCGCGCGGCGACCGCGCGGTAATAGCCGCGCCGCGCTTCGGCCGCGACACGGAGCGTTTCTTCCGCCGCGCGCAGCTTGGCCTGGTCGAAACGATCGGCGGCGATCGAAGCGCGCGCCGGCAAGGTCGCAAGCGCAAGAATATTTCCGATGATCCTGCGCTCGATCTCGAGTTCGAGCGGATTGGACAGCCGTTCCAGCGATAGCGTCGGTGACGGCGGCAGGCTCGCCCGCACCATCTCCGCCTCCGCGACGCCGAGCGCGTTATAGGCCGCCTGCAGCCCGCGATTGTTGAGGAGCGCGATCTGCACCGCCGCGTCCGCGGTCAGCGGCTTGCGCAACAACGCGGCGACTTGCGCCTGCACGTCTTCCGCCTGCTCGGGCGTGCGGATGGCGGTCACGCTCTTGTTGAGGTCCGCGTCGGCAACGGACGCGACAAAATCCATGCCGCCATCGGGCGACAATGTCTTGCAGCCCGAGAGCGGCCATGCCGCCGAGACGGCGACGGCAATCGTCGAAAGGCGCCTGCCCCACAGTCTTCGCCCAATGTTGCACATGCCGTTCACCGCTTCGGCTGCGGAGCGATCCGCTCGTTCTGCTCGCGCCAGGGCGCGGGCTCGACCGGGCGCTGGCGCTCATACGCGCCGAGACTCGACTGATAACGCACGGGCGGAACCGGGACGGATGGATCGGAAGGGTCGCCGCCTGCGAGCGGATAGGAAAGCGGCTTGCACGCCGCCGTCAGCAGCGTGAGCACAATCACAACGAGTTTCATATCTGCGTCCCAACAAATGGGGCCAGCCAACGCTGCCGACGCATAGCGTTCGCAGCATCGATGAACCGCTGCCGAAATCCGGATATTGTCCCGCGCACGGCGAATGCCGTTCGCAAGAACGCACGGATGTTGGCAACAATGATGAGGATGCCCGCTTCAACTGCCGCCGAAGGCGGAGCCTTTACGGTTCTTCAGAAGCCCGATTATCGGGGAGGAGGATCGATCGCCGCTGAAAAAGCAACGATTCGGATCGGCCGCTCGGACGCAAAATGCTCGTCATGCGCCGTGTGGATAAGCAGCCCATCGGCCGCGTGAATAATCGCGGCAGAATTGCACCAGGCATAACAGCAGCCTTGATCGGAGGCAGGCTGGCCGCCGACATGATCGTGGGTGCCGCCTCTGTCCGCCTCTGATGCGGCCGCGCTGCCATGATCGTGCGAATGCTGATGATGTTGGGTGGCGGCCGGATGATGATCCTGCGCCGCAGCCCGCGCATGGCGCGGTCCGGCGCTGCCCGCAAAGGCGAGTGCGACGGCAAGTGCCAGGATCATCGTTCTACGGCGGTTCATGGGATTCGGCCCTGAGACCCGGCAATATAGATGCTGGCGGTGTGCAGCGCAAACCGGGCGAGATCGCGGCATGGGAACCAGCGATTACCGTTCGAGGTTGCCGTCATAATAGGCATTTCGAATGGAGATGATTATGCACAACCACCATTACGGCCGTCTCGCCACCATGAC
>CAMDXM010000289.1 GCA_945878025.1 Pseudorhodoplanes sinuspersici
CGCCGAGCAGCCGCGTCTGGCCACGGGGCAGCCGGGCATGAGCGCCGCTCACATGGACCTGTTCGGCGAGATCAAGATGTCGGGCGCAAGCGTCGCTTTCTCGCGCGGCGTTTCCGATTATCCGGCGATCGGCGAATCCGCCATGCTGATGAACGACAGCGAATTGCGCCTCGTCTATGGCGGCATCGTCGGCGGCGCCACGATCGGTTCGCTGCATCAGGACCCGACAATCGCCGCCCAGATCAATATCGACGAATTGCTCAACAAGCATTTCGCAATTCTGGGCACAACCGGCGTCGGCAAATCCAGCGGCGTCGCGATCGTGCTACAGCAGATCTTGCAGTCGAAACCGGACTTGCGCATTTTTCTCGTCGATCCGCACAACGAATATGGCCGCTGTTTCGGCGACAAGGCGCAGGTTCTCACGCCGCGCAATCTCCGGCTGCCGTTCTGGCTGTTCAATTTCGACGAGACGCTCGAAGCGTTTTTCGGCGGGCGCACGCGCAGCGAAGAGGAAGTCGAAATCCTCTCTGAAACCATTCCGCTCGCGAAGGCCGCCTATCTGCAATATCGCAACGCGTCGAACGACAGCAAGCTTTACAAGCGCCGCGATCCGAAAAATTCCGGCTACACGGTCGATACGCCGGTTCCCTATCGCATCGAGGATCTGGTCGGCCTGATCGACGAGCGCATGGGCAAGCTCGAGAATCGCTCGTCGCGCATGCATCACTACAAGCTTATTCAGCGCATCCAGACCTTCCGCAATCATCCGCGCTACGCTTTCATGTTCGAGAACGCCAATGTCGGCGGCGACACGATGGGCGAAATCATTTCGAACCTGTTCCGGCTGCCGCCGAACGGCAAGCCGATGACGGTGATGCAGCTCGCGGGCTTCCCCGCCGAAGTCGTCGATTCGGTCGTTTCGGTGCTGTGCCGCATGGCGTTCGATTTCGGATTATGGAGCGACGGCGTAGCCCCGCTCCTGTTCGTCTGCGAGGAAGCGCACCGTTATGCGCCGGCCGATTCCGTGATGGGATTCGCGCCGACCCGCCGTGCGCTGTCGCGCATCGCGAAGGAAGGCCGCAAATACGGGGTCTTTCTGGGTCTCGTCACGCAACGTCCGGCGGAAATCGATGCGACCATCATCTCCCAATGCAACACGCTGTTCGTCATGCGCATGTCGAACGACCGCGACCAGGCGCTGATCCGCTCCGCCGTGTCGGACGCGGCGTCCGACCTGCTGACGTTCGTGCCCTCGCTCGGCACCGGCGAGGTTTTCGTTTTCGGACCGGGCGTCGCACTGCCGACGCGGATGATCTTCAAGGAATTGCCGAAGGAACTGCGTCCGGCGAGCGAAATCGGCCGCGGCTCGCGCGCCGAGAGCGGCTCCGAAATCGGCAACGATCTCATCGCGTCCGTGATCGATCGCTGGCGCAATTCGACCATGAGCCAGAAGAACCTCGACGACAGCGCGTATGATTCAGGTCTGTCTCCGCGCGAGGAAGCGCCGGCGTTGCAGCCGCAGCAGGCGTCGCAGCCGGCGGGTCTCGATCCGCTCCGCTCGCGGATCTTGAAAGCGCCGCTCAACGTCGCGGACACGCTCAACAAATTGCGCTGAGACTCAGGCGCGTCCGCCGAAAATCGCCGAGCCGACGCGCACATGCGTCGCGCCAAAGGCAATGGCGGTCGTAAAATCCGCGCTCATGCCCATCGATAATAATTTCAGCCCGTTGCGTTCCGCGATCTTCGCGGTGAGCGCGAAATGCGGCGCCGGCGCTTCATCGAATGGTGGAATGCACATCAGCCCGGCGATATCGAAACCATAAGCGCCGCGGCATTCCTTCACAAAGGCGTCGGCCTGCTCAGGCAGCACGCCGGCCTTTTGCGGCTCGGCGCCGGTATTGACCTGCACGAACAGCAGCGGCTGCTTTCCTTCTTTCTGGATTTCTTTCGCCAGCGCTTCGCAGATGCTTGGCCTGTCGACCGAATGAATGGCGTCGAACAAGGCGAGCGCCTCTTTCGCCTTGTTGGATTGCAACGGCCCGATCAGATGCAGCGCGAGATCGGGATGCCGCTGCCGGATCGCCGGCCATTTGCCTTTGGATTCCTGCACGCGGTTTTCACCGAAGATCTTTTGACCCGCCGCGATCGCCTGCTCGATCGCCTCTTCGCCGAAAGTCTTGCTCACCGCGATCAGGGTCACCGACGATGGTTCGCGGCCCGCGTCGCGGCAGGCAGCTGCGATTTCGTCTTTCACGCGCGCCAGCCCTGACGAAACGTCGCTCACGACCGTATTCATGCGCCTCTATCCAGATTCGGCGCAGTCTTAGCGCCACCCGGACTTAAGCGCAAAAAGCCCGGCATCGCTGACAAGTTTGCGCGGTCAGCGCAAACTAGACTGCGTGCCGGGCCTTTTACCCTTGGGCCGCGAACCACAATCAGGCGGCGTCCTGCCATTCCTTGACGGCCTGGGCGCTCTTCATGCCGAGATGCACCTGCTGATCGACATGATCGACCCATTGCATGGGAATGAAATGGTGCTTGCCGCCGGCGGCCGGGTCGGACTTGGTCAGCTTGATGACGTCGCCGCCTTCGAGATGGTCGACAATGCCGACATGCTGGCCGTCGGAGCCGACGACTTCCATGTGATTCTGGATCAGACGTGCGTGATCGTTATGCATTTCAGCCATTTGTGCCTCCTTTGGCGATTTAGCGAGGAAAACGGCTGAGATGATCGGATGTTCCGGGCCGCGCATGAGTTCCATGCCGTTGACCGGCCTGCCAATTTCGTGTCCTTTCGCCGCCATCCGAAGCCGCAACCATAACGACCCCATTCGATGACGACCGAGCGTTACAACAGCCGCGAGGCCGAGCCCCGCTGGCGCAAGGTGTGGGACGAGCAGGGCATTTTCGCCACCGCGAATGCCGATCCGCGCCCGAAATATTACGTGCTGGAGATGTTCCCGTATCCGTCCGGGCGCATCCATATGGGGCACGTGCGCAACTACACCATGGGCGACGTGGTCGCGCGCTTCAAACGCGCGATGGGGTTTTCGGTCTTGCATCCGATGGGATGGGACGCCTTCGGCATGCCGGCCGAAAACGCCGCCATGGCCAACAAGGTGCATCCGAAAGACTGGACCTACGAAAACATCGCCACCATGAAGGCGCAGCTCAAGTCGATGGGGCTCTCGCTCGACTGGGCGCGCGAATTCGCGACCTGCGATCCGTCTTATTACAAGCACCAGCAGAAGATGTTTCTCGACTTCCTCAAGGCGGGACTGGTCGAGCGCAAGCAGTCGAAAGTGAACTGGGATCCGGTCGATCACACCGTGCTCGCCAACGAGCAGGTGATCGAAGGCCGCGGCTGGCGTTCCGGCGCATTGGTCGAACAGCGCGAGCTGACGCAATGGTTCTTCAAGATCAGCGATTACTCGCAGGATCTGCTCGACGCCATCGACACGCTCGAGCGCTGGCCGGACAAGGTGCGCCTGATGCAGCGCAACTGGATCGGCCGTTCCGAAGGCTTGCTGGTTCGCTTTGCGCTCGATCCGAAAACGGCGCCCAACGCCGAGAGCGAACTGGAAATCTTCACTACGCGGCCGGATACGTTGTTCGGCGCGAAATTCATGGCGCTGGCGCCCGATCATCCGCTCAGTCTTGCGGCGGCGAAGAAGAATCCGAAGCTCGCGGAGTTCATCTCCGAGGCCAAGCGCATCGGCACTGCGCAGGAAGCGATCGACAAGGCCGAGAAGCTCGGCTTCGACACCGGCATCAAGGCGGTGCATCCATTCGATCCGAAATGGACCTTGCCCGTCTATGTCGCGAATTTCATCCTGATGGATTACGGCACCGGCGCGATTTTCGGCTGCCCGGCGCACGACCAGCGCGACCTCGATTTCGTCAACAAATACGGGCTCGGCAACGTGCCGGTGGTGTGTCCGGACGGGCAGGGTCCGAAGACCTTCGTCATCACCGACACCGCCTATGACGGCGACGGCCGCATGATCAATTCGCGCTTCCTCGACGGCATGACGATCGTGCAAGCCAAGGAAGAAGTTGCGAAGCGCCTTGAGGCGCAAACGCGCGGCAACCAGGCGGTCGCCAAGCGCCAGGTCAATTTCCGCCTGCGCGACTGGGGCATCTCGCGCCAGCGCTATTGGGGTTGCCCAATCCCGGTGATCCATTGCGAAACCGACGGCGTCGTGCCGGTGCCGGACAAGGACTTGCCGGTGCGGCTGCCCGACGATGTGACCTTCGACAAGCCGGGCAATCCGCTTGATCGTCACCTGACGTGGAAGAATGTCGCCTGCCCGACATGCGGCAAACCCGCGCGGCGCGAAACAGACACCATGGATACGTTCGTCGATTCGTCCTGGTATTTCGCGCGCTTCACCGATCCGTGGCGCGAGGATGCGCCGACCGATCCCAAGATGGCCAACGAGTGGCTGCCGGTCGATCAATATATCGGCGGCATCGAGCACGCGATCC
>CAMDXM010000290.1 GCA_945878025.1 Pseudorhodoplanes sinuspersici
GTCCATGCTGCGTGACGGCTCCGGGCAGCCTGCCGTGCCGACGACCCTGGCCGGCACGCCTGCGACCGTGACGTTGTTCGGCACGGGCTTGATCACGACCGAGCCGGCCGCGATGCGCGCGCAACGGCCGACTTCGATATTGCCGAGAATTTTCGCGCCGGCGCCGATCAAGACGCCACGGCGGATTTTCGGATGACGGTCGCCGCCGGCCTTGCCGGTGCCGCCGAGCGTTACGCCATGCAGGATCGACACGTCGTCCTCGATGACGGCGGTTTCGCCGACCACGAGGCCGGTGGCGTGATCGAGGAAGATGCCGCGCCCGATGCGCGCATTCGGATTGATGTCGCACTGGAACACGGCCGACGAACGGCTCTGCAGATAGAGCGCGAGATCCTTGCGTCCACGGCCATGCAGCCAATGCGCAAGGCGATGCGTCACGATGGCGTGGAAGCCCTTGAAATAAAGCACCGGCTCGATGAAGCGGCTCGAGGCCGGATCGCGATCGACGGTGGCGACGATGTCGGCGCGGAAGGCGTTGCCGATCGACGGATCGGCTTCAAGCGCGTCGGCATAAGCCTGCCGGATCAATTCGGCGGAGACGTCCGGGTGGTCGAGCCGCTCGGCGACCCGGTGCACCACCGCCGCTTCCAGCCGGTCGTGATGCAGGATGGTGGAATAGATGAAGGTGGCAAGCTCGGGCTCGGTGCGAACGATATCCTCGGCTTCGGCGCGCAGCTGCGCCCAGACCGGGTCGACCTTCTCGATTGCATTCGTACGCTTGGTTTGCTGGTTTGCCATGATGCCCCCGACAGGAGATTCAGGAGAGGTTTCGAACTGTCGCGTAGCACAGATAAAGCTGGAAAGAGATTAATGCCAGCCCCTCCATGGGGAGCCGTAGAATATCATTCTACGCGTTTTCCCTGCGAAGCGCGCATCCCTGACTTTCGCATGCCTGCTTTGCCATCGAGTTTGCCAAGAAAATCCATCACGGCCGAAGAGAAATGATCGTTGCGGTCGCCGGCGACCATGTGGCGCGCATCGGCGACATCGACATATTCCGCATGCGGCACGAGGTCGAGAAATTCCCTCACATCCGCCGCGCGCACCAATTCGCTTGACCCGCCGCGCACAAGCAATGCCGGAATCCGGATCCGGCGCGCGGCCTCCACCATCATGGCTTCGATCTTCTCGCGATCGGCGCCGACGCCTCTGCGGCTATCCATAAAACGCGGATCCCAATGCCAGCGCCAGCGGCCGTCCGGCGAGAGCCGCAAATTCTTCTTCAGTCCCTGATTGCTCTTGGGACGCGGGCGATGCGGCAGATAACCGGCGACGGCCGCCGCCGCGTCATCCACGCTGGCAAAACCTTCCGTCGCATGCGCGCGCATGAAGGCGTGGATTTTTGCAACGCCGTCGGGATCGACGCGCGGCGTGATGTCGACCAGCACCAGCGACGAAAACAGCGAGCGGCCGGATTTTTCCGCGTCGCCTTCCGCGACCAGCGCGGCAATGCCGCCGAGAGAAGCCCCGATCACGGATGGCTTGATGCCGCCGCGCCGTGTCAATTCATCGGCAACGATCGTCAGGTCGGCGGCAAAATCCGGAAAGCGGTAGCCGCCGCTTTCAGGCCAGTCGGAATCGCCGTGTCCGCGCTGGTCGAGCGCGTAGGCGACATGGCCTTTGCGCGCGATCGCTTCCGCCGTGGCGCGCCAGGCATGCCGCGTCTGTCCGCCGCCATGCAACAGAAGGATCGGCGCGCCCGCCTCACCGAACACATCGGCGACGAGCGTGTTGCCTTCCGCGCCGATGAAAGTAGCGGCCGCCGGGGACGGATGCCGGGTCACGACCGCTCGCCCAGAAATTCCAGAACGCCGGTTTTGAAGATTTTGTCGCCGACGGCCAGCATGTGATCGCGGCCCGGGATATCGAGCGCGCGGGCGCCGGGAATGAGCGCCGCCAGATCCTGCGCGGAACCCGCGATGTCGTCTTTTCCGCCGACCGCGATCAGCATCGGCGTCCTGATCTGCGCAACCTGTTCGCGCGTCAGCACCTGACGCGATCCCCGGATACAGGCTGCGAGCGCGCGGCGGTCGGATCTGGTCTGGTCGGCAAAGGCGCGGAACATCCGCCCCATCGGATCGGCGACGTCGTCGAGCGACGGCGCTTCCAGCGCCACCGCGATTTCCTCCGGCAATCCCACGCCGTCGACGAGCTTTATTCCAAGTCCGCCGAGAATTGCGGAGCGCACGTGCTCAGGGTTCTTCAGCGCAAGGAAAGACGTAATGCGCGCGCCCATCGAATAACCCATCACGTCGGCGCGGTCGATCGAAAGATGATCGAGCAGTGCGCGCACATCCTGCGCCATGACATCGCTGTGATACGCCGCCGGATCGTAGAGCTTGGAGGATTCGCCATGCCCGCGATTGTCGAACGCGATCACGCGGCGTCCGGCGCGGGTCAGCGTCGAGACCCATCCGGGCTGCACCCAGTTGACGTCCTTGGTCGAGGCGAAGCCGTGTACGAGGACGATCGGGTCGCCCTCGCCTTCATCGAGAAAGGCGATCTGAACGCCGCCGTTGTTGAATGTGGGCATGTTTCTGGTTGGTCGATTTGCGGGCGGTTCTTCTAACTCCGCTCGGCGGCGATTGCCAAGCGGCGATGCTGATCGGCAATGCGTTTTGCTTTCTTTCGCACGTAACGGCGATGCGTCGCGCGCTCGACCGCGACCTTCATCGACGATACGAATCCGAACAGCATCAGCAGCGCCCAGAATATCCACAAGGCAAGATCGAAAGCGGCGATGGTCAGCGCAATCGCGCCGCGTCCCAGCAGCTTGAGGATCGCGCGCGTCTTGCCGCCGCTCTTTTCGGCGAGCTTGGCGATGCGCGCCATCTCGACCGGGCTATTCGCCGTCTTCAATCCGTCGAGCGCGGCCTTCGTCCCGGCCTTGGTTTGCACGCGTCCGACATCGCGCGCGAGGCGGAAGAGATCGTCGGCCTTCTCGACCTTGACGGCCTCGCGCACCGCGCGCACGGCGACCGCCGGCTCGGTCAGGGACGCGCCGGCAAGCGCCTTGCGCAAGGCCGACCAGTCGACGGCGCCGCGCAGCGACCGCCCGATCCATTCGCCAAGGCGCGCACTGAGACGGCCGGTCTTGCGCGCCGCTTTCACCACCGAAAGGCCAAGGCGCGCGGGAGAGCCGGCGCCGAGCGTGGCGTAGGTTCCCGCGGTGATCGCGATGCCGACGCAAGCCAGACCGAGGATCAGCCGGTCGGCTTCCTGCCCGGCGGCCAGGCGCGAGCCCTCGCGCAAGGCGTCGCGGATATCGCCGAACACGAAAAGGTCGCCGAGCGCGGTGCCGGCAAGGCTCACGAGATCGTCCGGCTCGCCGATGATCAGGCCGCGCGTGAAACTGCCGGCCTTGGCGGCGGCGCTGTCCTCCGCCTTGGCGGCGGCTTCGACTTTCTCGGTCAGTTCCGGAGCCACCGGAACCTGCCGGTCGCGGGCAAGCTCGACAAAGCTTCTGGCCAGTTCGGCGTCCTTGGCCGCGAGCGCCGCCTCGATTTCGCGCGTTGCGACCGTGGCGTCGAATACTGTCGCGAGCTTGCGGTCCGCGAGCGCCGCAGGATCGTCCTCGACCAGGAGCCAATTCACGGATTCGACCGCGCGCGGCAAAAAGACGATGGCGCCGATCAGGCATATCCCGGCTGCGATCATCGGCAGCCGGACATGTATCCGTCCAAGTTTGAGCCGGTGAAGACCGGATTTCGCCATCAACGTCATAACCACAACATCATGAATGCGCCCGCTGGCGGTCCCGATCCCGGCACGCCACTCTCCCGCAAAATGTGGCGATTCCCATGACAATCCGCCAGCGCCACGGCCGCAAGATTAATGATTGGACGTTGATTCATGCGCCTTGATCGCTATGGTGCGGGCAATCGCCGGCCTGCGCGGCGAGCAAGCCCGAAGGTCATGCCATGTCCGACCACGTCGTTCCTCACTTCCACAACGATCCCGGCGTCCCGGTCATCGAGATCGGGTCCAGGGAGTTCATGTGCGTGGGGGCCCGGCCGCCGATGGATCATCCGCATATCTTCTGCGACATGGGCGACGACAACGAAATCATCTGTTCCTATTGCTCGACGCTCTACCGCTATGATCCGGCGCTCGATCCGCACGCCGCGCGCCCGCCCGAATGCGCCCTGACCGAGAACGCGGCCGCCTGATCTTTCGTACGGCTAGTGTGGTGGTTCAGAAATTCCCTTCATTCTCGCCGCGAGCCCGTCGAGGGAATTTCTGAACCAAAACCACACTGGTGTCCCAGACCCGAAGTTCGCACGATTGTTCAGCAGGCACTTTTGCGAACTTCGGGTCCAAAGGGACACCAGAGTCATAGATTTGCTAGTGTCGCTTTGGTT
>CAMDXM010000291.1 GCA_945878025.1 Pseudorhodoplanes sinuspersici
AAATCGTAATCGGCATTGAGCCCGGTTCCGGTGCCGAGCTTCTTGCCGGTCGAGTCGAGCACGATGCGGTGCACCTTGATGCTGCCCGCTTGCGACGCAGCCTTGCCGCGTTTCCCGGCGATGCGGCCGATATATTCGATCGCGCGCAATTCGGAATCGAGCGAGGAGTTGAACGTGATCTCGTTGACGCGATGCATGATGTCGCGCGCCGAGGTCGGCGTGGTGTTGCGCGAGAGCGGCGAAATCTGCACCACCAGCACGTCGTCGATTTCGTTGGCCTCGATCAGCGGCAGGATCGCCGGATTGCCGGTGAAGCCGCCGTCCCAATAGGGTTCGCCCTCGATCTCGACCGCGCGGAAGACGAGCGGCAGGGCGGCCGAGGCCATCACGACGTCGGCGTTGATTTCCTCGCGCGTGAACACGCGCAGGCGGCCGCTATGCACGTTGGTCGCGGAGATGAAGATGTCGAGATCCTTGAAGGCGCGGATCGCGTCGAAATCGACGAAGCGCTCGATCAGGCCTTTGAGCGGATTGATGTTGAGCGGATTGAGATCGTAGGGCGACAGCATTTGCGACATGGTGTCGACCATGAAGCGCACCGGCGACGCATTCACCGGCATCAGCGCCAGCACGCGGTCGAGCGCGGCGCGTTGCGCGCCGGGCAGGTCGCCGCCGATACTGGCCGCGCGCCAGAATTCGGCGAGGCGCTTGCGCGCTTCGTCGCCGCCGCCGCGCGCGAGACCGTCCGCCAGCATCACCGCGTTCATCGCGCCGGCCGAGGTGCCGGACACGCCCGCGATATGGATGCGGCCGTCCTCCAGAAGATGATCGAGCACGCCCCAGGTAAAGGCGCCATGCGCGCCGCCGCCTTGCAGGGCCAGATTGATCTTCTTTTTCCGGGTTCGCCCCAGAAGCCGTTGCAGCATCGTTCGCCTCTCGGCAACCTTATGAAATGACCGTCAGCGGATTCGGCCGCTGAATCGGGCTGTTCCCTAAGGTAGGGTAGTTTTGCTGCATTGCAACAGGTAAATGCTGCAATGCGAGATAACCCGCCGAATTGCTTAATGCCCTTTGCCAATTGGTTGAGAAGGCCCGATATGAGGGGCATGAGCCAGGCCGTCTTTCCCGCCCCCGACCACGACCATGACCGCTGCACGGCCGACGCGCTCAGGCATGCCGAGGCTTTGTGCGAGGCGCGCGCGCAGCGGCTGACGCCGATCCGCCGCCAGGTGCTGGAGGCTTTGCTCGCGAGCCACAAGCCGCTCGGGGCCTATGAGATCATCGAGCGGACGGGCGAGGCCGGCGCGCGCCCGGCGCCGATCACGGTCTATCGCGCGCTCGACTTCCTCATGGAGAACGGACTCGTTCACCGGATCGAGAGCCGCAATGCCTTCATCGCCTGCATTCACAATCACGGCTCCGGCGATTTTGTGGTGTTCCTGATTTGCGAGCGCTGCGGCGCGGTCGGCGAAGCGTCATCGAAAGCGGTCGGCGAAACGCTGAAATCGGCGGCGAAGGCCGCGGGTTTTTCACCCAAGGCGCCGGTGGTGGAAATTTCGGGCATCTGCGCGCATTGCCGCGGCAGCTGAAATTTGGCGACCATGACGTTGCCGCGGAGCCGCGTTGACTATTCTTCTCCCTCCCCCTGAAAGGGGGAGGGCCGGGGTGGGGGTATCGTCCAGCATATGATATTGACCCCCGCCCGCCCGCCTGTCGCTTGCGCTCCGGCGGACGACCTCCCCCTTGCTGGGGGAGGTAATGAAGTAAAAGGGGCGAAGGAGATCGCGATGTCGTTGAACGGCGCGCCCGAGCCAAGGCATGTTTCGGTCGGGGTCGATGTCGGCGGGGTCACCGTCGGCGGCGGCGCGCCCATCGTCGTGCAGTCGATGACCAATACCGATACCGCCGACGTGGAAGCGACGACGCGGCAGGTCGCGGATCTTTCGCGCGCCGGCTCCGAGATCGTGCGCATCACCGTCGATCGCGACGAGGCCGCGGCCGCGGTTCCGCATATCAAGGAGCGGCTGCTGAAGATGGGCGTCGCCGCGCCGCTGGTCGGCGATTTTCATTATATCGGCCACACGCTGCTCGCCGAGCATCCGGCCTGCGCGCAGGCGCTCGACAAATACCGCATCAATCCCGGCAATGTCGGCTTCAAGGACAAGAAGGACCGGCAATTCTCGGCCATCGTCGAGACCGCGATCCGCCACAACAAGCCGGTGCGCATCGGCGCAAACTGGGGCTCGCTCGATCAGGAACTCCTCACGCATCTGATGGATGCGAACGCCAAGAGTGCAAAGCCGCTGGAGGCGCGCGCGGTGTTGCGCGAGGCGATGGTGCAATCGGCCATCCTCTCCGGCGAGCGCGCGGAGGAGATCGGCTTGCCGAAAAACCGCATCATCCTGTCGGCGAAAGTCTCCGCCGTGCAGGATCTGATCGCGGTCTATGCCGAGCTTGCGCGCCGCTGCGATTACGCCTTGCATCTCGGCCTCACCGAGGCCGGCATGGGATCGAAAGGCATCGTCGCCTCATCCGCCGCCATGGGCATTCTTTTGCAAAACGGCATCGGCGACACCATCCGCGTGTCGCTGACGCCGGAGCCCAATGGCGACCGCACGATTGAAGTGAAGGTCGCGCAGGAATTGCTGCAGACCATGGGCTTTCGCACCTTCGTGCCGCTGGTCGCGGCCTGCCCCGGCTGCGGGCGCACGACCTCGACCACGTTCCAGGAACTGGCGCGCGACATCCAGGATTTCATCCGCGACTCGATGCCGGAATGGAAGAAACGCTATCCCGGCGTCGAGACGCTCAATGTCGCGGTGATGGGCTGCATCGTGAACGGCCCGGGCGAAAGCAAGCACGCCGATATCGGCATCTCGCTGCCCGGCACCGGCGAGCAGCCGGCGGCTCCCGTCTTCATCGACGGCAAGAAGGCCGTCACCTTGCGCGGCCCGACCGTCGCCGCCGATTTCAAGGCGATGGTGATCGATTATATCGAGCGGCGGTTTGGCGCCGGCGGCGCGGGGCGGACAGCGGCGGAGTGACGATCATCTTCCAAGATCACACATGAAAAAACCCTTGCTCCTCATGTTGCTGGCGCTCTTCGTTGCGGGCGCCGCCGTCTTCTTCATCGTGTGGCTCTGGCTCGACTATCTGATGCGCAGCGTGCCGTCCATGGTCGAGACGGCCATGGTCACTTCGCTCATGATCATCGCGGCCGGCCTGTGCGCGGCTCTCGTCTTTGCGCGGCGAGGGCCCGGCTGGATGTATCGCGCGACGCTCGTCGTGATGCTGCTTGCCGGCGTCGCGCCCGCTATCATCGATGCAACGCGTACGGCGATCGATGAAAGGAACAAGAAAGCCGAACAGCGGGCTTTCGAGACGAAATATTTGTCGCAGCTCGATGTCACCAGAAAGGATGTCGCTTCGCGCATCGCCGCCCACAAGCCTTTCGCTCCGCGTAAGGCGCAACAGTTTCTGGAATTCGTGCAGGGCTCCGATCTCGGCTATCGTTCGCTCCCGGATTATTCGCCGCAAACGTTCCCGCTGCTCAAGCAGGCGCTCGACGAAAAGATTCTCGATCCCAACGCGCGTGTGAAGGGTCCGGCCCGTATCGATGTCAACGAGGAGCCGCTCTTCGTCGTCTATTACAAGTTCTATCTGCAATCCGGCGCGACCATGGCAGTGAAGCGCGTGCGCGAGCGCGAATGGAAACTGTTCCAGATGCTGGTCGCGGGCGGCGCCAATCTCGACGATCCGGCGGCGGCTGTGCTGCGCGATGTGGTCAAGCTCGAAACCGCGCCGTATGATCCGAACGTGCCGGGATATATCAGCTTGAAATGAATGCCGTGTCGTCGTGCGCGAATCTCGGGTTCACCCGGGTTTCGCAATTTCAAGTACGCAAGTCGGCCAAGGCCGACTTGCGTGAGGCGGGCGATCCAGAAAGCAAGACGTGGATGGCCGGCATAAAGCCGGCCATGACGGCTGTTGGATATTGCGCGCATCTCTCACGCCGTCATGGCCGCATTCATTGCGGCCATCCAACGTCTTTCTCACTGTCATTCCGGGGCGTCCGCCGTCGCCCGTAGGGCGAAGGCGCGACGAACCTGGAATCCATAACCCCGATTCCGGATTATGGATTCCGGGTCCGCTCGCTTCACTCGCGTCCCGGAATGACAGCGGAAAAATAGCGCCGGCTGTCACAAAATTGTTCTTGACTGAAATTTACTATTGCCATAACTTCCGAATCATCCCCGTTCGCCGAGGGGCGTTCTCGAGGCGATCTGAACGTGAATGGGGAGCGGCGCCCGCGCGTGTGACTCGCAATCACACTCCCGGGCGACCTTGGAGGGCAGCCTCCGGGCCCATTATGAGGCCTAGGGTCAATGTCCTT
>CAMDXM010000292.1 GCA_945878025.1 Pseudorhodoplanes sinuspersici
CCTTTACACCTTCCCGGCCTCCCGGCGGCGACACCGCCGATACCGGGCCGGAAGGAAGTGGGGCACCAGGGTTCGTCAAACGCCGCAGTGGAGCGCCGTAAGGCGAAACCGGTCGATCGCAAGGCCGGTTGCGTGCTCTTCGCAGGAGCGCGCGATTGATGAATACGCGCCGTTACGGCGCTCCGCTCCCTCTTTAAGAGGGAGCGAAAAATGAAAACGGCGACGGAAAACTCCGGCGGGAAACCGCCCGCGAGACCGGACGAGGCTTGCTCTTAAAGAACTTGGCTGTTTGAAAATTTGGATGTGAAAATGGCGGACCTTAACCCGTCATCCTGAGGTGCGCGCTCTTGCGCGCCTCGAAGGATGAATCGGCCGTCTATCCTTCGAGGCTCGCTCGCTTTGGTTGCTCGCGCCTCAGGATGACGGATTGAGTGGATGCGGCGGCCAAGCTTTACGATCCTTGGCCTTCATGGTTCGAGACGCGCTGCTGACGCAGCGCTCCTCACCATGAGGTTTGAGGGAGTGCACGGAGTGAGAGATTGGGCGCAACGACACCGCCAAAAAGAAAATGGCCGGGCGAACCCGGCCATCGCAGTCGATTGAGTTTTGAATCTTTACGAGCGCGCCGGACGCCGATCGCGCCGCGCGGCCGGCGGCTGATACGCCACCCGCGCGTGATAGCCGCAATAAGGATGGCCCGCGACCGGGGGCCCGCCGCAGAAGAAGAATTCCTGGGTGGAAGGATCGCCGATCGGCCAGCGGCAGGTATTTTCATTGAGTTCGACCAGCGTCCGGCGCTGTCCGATCGGAATGACGTTCTCGATCACTTCCGGTTCCGGATCGAGTTCGGTGTCATAGGCGTAGGCATGCGCGAGCGCGGTATTGCCGCGCATCTGCGGCCGCACGCGCATCATATGCGTCTGGCGCGGTTTGCGCGGACGGGGCGAGGCCGATGACGGGCTCTTGGCGCGTCCCGACAATCCGAGGCGATGCACCTTGCCGATGACGGCATTCCGGGTGATCCCGCCGAGCTCGGCCGCGATCTGGCTGGCTGAAAGCCCGTCCGCCCATAGCTTCTTCAAGAGCTCTACCCGTTCGTCCGTCCAATTCATGGGTCTGTCTCCCTCTGAGGCGGCTTTTGTGGCTCTGGCTCCGATGGAATCCACCTCCGCCGCCTGGGACGCCGTAAGGCTCACCAAGCGTGGACGCCGACCACCAATGGAACGCTTAAACCGCCGCTGTCACACGAGATGTCGTGTCTGACGGCTGCGACGCTACAATATGGCGGGACTCGCTCGCAAGAGTCCCGGCCTTCAAGTCCCCAGTTTCTCGCCCATTCCCATGCTGTTTCCACCTCTTATTGGTGAAGTTACGGCATCGATTTACCTTTCGGCGTCGTGTTGACAGGGTTCCGCTCCGAAATAGAATGATTTCGTGCCGCCCGACGAGGCGGCACATTTCATTTTCGGACATGATGGGCCGGGACTTTCTCCCGCGGGACGTTCGCCGTGACTTCGCATCTGTTGCCGACCTATGCGCGCGTTGACCTCGCTTTCGAGCGGGGCGAAGGCGCGTGGCTGACCGCCACCGACGGCACGCAATATCTCGACTTCGCCGCGGGCGTCGCGGTCAATGCGCTCGGCCATGCGCATCCGAAGCTCGTCGCGGCGTTGACCGAGCAGGCGCAGAAGGTCTGGCACGTCTCCAACCTCTACAAAATCCCGGAAGCTGAGAAGCTCGCGGCGCGGCTGTGCGAGGCAAGCTTCGCGGACACCGTGTTCTTCGGGAATTCCGGCGCCGAGGCGATGGAATGCTCGATCAAGATGGCGCGCAAGTATCATGCGGCCGGCGGAAAGCCGGATCGCTTCCGGATCGTGACCTTTGAAGGCGCGTTTCACGGGCGCACGCTGGCGACGCTCGCCGCCGGCGGACAGAAAAAATATCTAGAGGGTTTCGGCCCGGTCGCGGAAGGTTTCGATCAGGCGCCGTTCGGCGATTTCGACGCCGTCAAGCGCGCGGTTGGCGACGCCACCGCGGCCATCCTGATCGAACCGGTGATGGGCGAGGGCGGCGTGCGCGTCGTGCCGCCGCAATTCCTCAAAGCGCTGCGTGAATTGTGCGACCAGCGCGGCATCCTGCTCATCTTCGACGAAGTGCAGACCGGCATCGGCCGCACCGGAGAATTGTTCGCCTATCAGCGCATGGGCGTGACGCCGGACATCATGGCTCTGGCCAAGGCGCTTGGCGGCGGATTCCCGATCGGCGCGTGCCTCGCGACCGCCGAGGCCTCGAAAGGCATGACCGCGGGCACGCATGGCTCGACTTTCGGCGGTAATCCGCTCGCGACCAGCGTCGGCAACGCGGTTCTCGACGTCGTTCTTGCGCCGGGCTTTCTCGATGACGTGCGCAAGAACTCGATATTGCTCAAGCAGCGGCTGGCCGAATTGAAGGATCGTTACCCGAGCGTGATCGCGGAAGTGCGCGGAGAGGGCCTTCTGATCGGACTGCGCGCGGTGGTGCCGAACGGCGATCTGGTTTCGGAATTGCGCGCCGAGCGGCTGCTCACCGTCGCCGCCGGCGATAACGTCGTGCGGCTGCTTCCGCCCTTGATCATCGGCGAAGAGGAAATGTCGCAGGCGTTCGGCATGATCGACCGCGCCTGCGCGCGCATCGTCAAGAACCTGACGCAGAAAACGGCCGCCGGATGAAAGCAAACAGCATCCGGCATTTCGTCAACCTGACCGACATCTCGCGCGAGGAATTGCGCGGGATGATCGAGGCGTCGCTTGCGATGAAGGTCGCGCGCAAGAAGTCGCGCAAGAAATCGGACTCGAGCGAGAAGAAGCCGCTCGCGGGCCAGACGCTGGCGATGATTTTCGACAAGCCCTCGACCCGCACGCGCGTCTCCTTCGACGTCGCCATGCGCCAGCTCGGCGGCGAGACGATTGTGCTGACCGGTCCGGAAATGCAGCTTGGACGCGGCGAGACCATCGCCGATACCGCGCGCGTGATGTCGCGCTACGTCGATTGCATCATGATCCGCACCCTCGATCACGACATGGTGGCGGAACTCGCGCGCTATGCCGCCATTCCCGTGATCAACGGGCTGACGAAATTCTCGCATCCCTGCCAGGTGATGGCCGACGTCATGACCTTCGAGGAGCATCGCGGTCCGATCCGCGGCCGCACCGTGGCGTGGACCGGCGATTCCAACAATGTGCTGACGTCCTGGATGCACGCCGCCGAGCGGTTCGAATTCGCGCTGAAAGTCGCCAATCCGCCGGAACTCAAGCCGCAACAGGGACTGCTCGACTGGATCAAAAAATCCGGCGCGGCGATCCAGATCATGGACGACCCGGAAAAAGCCGCCGCCGGCGCGGATTGCGTCGTCACCGACACCTGGGTCTCGATGGGCGACGAGCAGGCCAAGGTCAACCGCCACAATCTGCTCAAACGCTATCAGGTGAATGTGAAGCTCATGTCCGCCGCGAAGCCGGACGCCCTGTTCATGCATTGCCTGCCCGCGCATCGGGGCGAGGAAGTGACCGACGATGTCATGGACGGGCCCCATTCCGTCGTCTTCGACGAGGCCGAGAACCGCTTGCATGCGCAGAAAGGCATCCTTACTTGGTGCCTGAACGCGGCTTAGCAATGACCGATATCGAAACTCCGACCCGAACACCGTCCGCCGAATCCAAAGACGACACGATCCTTCCCTTCGAGGTCGCGGCGCTCGATTTGCGCGGCCGCGTGGTCCGGCTCGGCGCCGCGGCCGACGAAATTCTGTCGCGCCACGATTACCCGTTGCCGGTCGCAAAGCTGCTCGGGGAGGCGCTGGCGCTCGCGGCTTTGTTCGGTTCCGCGTTGAAATTCGAGGGCCGCTTCATGCTGCAGACCCGCACAGACGGTCCGGTCCGCATGCTGGTCGTCGATTATGCGACTTCCGGGAACATGCGCGCCTGCGCGCGCTTCGACAAAAAGCTGGTCGCAGCCGCGATCGCGGCCGGCGAGGTTTCCTCCGGTCAGTTGCTCGGCCACGGTCATCTTGCGATGACCATCGACCAGGGCGGCGACATGAGCCGCTATCAGGGCGTGGTCGCGCTTGAAGGCGCGAGCCTCGAAGAGGTCGCGCATGAATATTTCCGCCGTTCGGAACAGATTCCGACCAGCGTGCGGCTCGCGGTCGCCGAGGAATTCCGCGCGAGCGAGAATGGCCCCAAGCATCGCTGGCGCGCGGGCGGAATCCTGCTGCAATTTCTGCCCAAGGCGGCCGAGCGCATGCGCGGCGCGGATCTCGATCCCGGCGACGCGCCGGAAGGAATCGAATTGCCGGAAGTGCTGGACGACGATGCCTGGGTCGAAGGCCGCTCCTTGATGGAAACGGTC
>CAMDXM010000293.1 GCA_945878025.1 Pseudorhodoplanes sinuspersici
CTCGGACGGCTGACCGAGGGCTCCGGCGCGCTCGCGGCGATGACGGCCGCGGATATCAAGCGCGCCGCTTTCCGGACAACGACAGACCGGATCATGACCCTGGGCGAGCTCTGCGATCTCGTCGCGGGCCGCTCCACTCTGGTGATCGAGCTGAAGAGCCGGTTTGACGGCGATACGGCTTTGCCGCGCCGCGCCGCGGACGTGCTGCTACGCTATGCCGGTCCGGTCGCGGTCATGTCGTTCGATCCGGATCAGATCGTGGCGCTTGCGCGCGCCGCGCCCGGCCTGCCGCGCGGGATCGTCGCCGAAGGCCGCTACGATCACCCGGAATGGAGCGGGCTCAATCGCCTTCAAAAAATCCGGCTCGCAAATCTCTTCCACATATTCCGGACCCGGCCGCATTTCATCGCCTATGGCGTGAAAGACCTGCCGGCCTTCGCTCCGCTCTTCGCGCGTTTTGCGTTCGGGCTCCCGCTCTTGACGTGGACGGTTCGGAGCGACGCCGATCGCAAGCGTGCTCGCCGCTATGCGAGCCAGATGATCTTCGAGGGATTTCGGCCATAAATCGGAGTCATAAAACCCGGTGACCGCGTCCGCCCCGATTGCCATGACGGATTTGAAAATTCGCGTTCTGCCCGGCTTGTCCGGCATCCCGGCCGCCGAATGGGATGCCTGTGCGAATCCAGAGGTGGAAGGCGAGCTACCTGAAGTATCAGATCAGGAACTTAAAGTATTTGATGAGAATGACTGTGGATTACGAGGACATCTATATAACCCATTCATATCCTATGATTTTCTTTATGCGCTGGAAGCATCGCATTCGGCTGTTACACGAACCGGCTGGCGGGCCCAGCATCTCGTTGCCGAGGACGCCCAAGGGCGAATCCTGGGCGCGGTTCCCTGCTATCTGAAATCCCATTCGCAAGGCGAGTATGTTTTCGATCATGGCTGGGCCGACGCCTATGAGCGCGCGGGCGGCAGCTATTATCCAAAGCTGCAGGTCTGCGTGCCCTTCACGCCCGCCACCGGGGCCCGCCTGCTCGCCCGGCCGGGCCCGGCGGCGCAACCGGTCAAGCACGCGCTGGCGTCGGCTCTGATCGCCCTCTGCGACCAGCGCGAAGCATCGTCCGTACATGCGACATTCCTGCCGGAACACGAATGGCGTCTGCTCGCGGCGCAAGGATTCCTGCAGCGCACCGACCAGCAATTTCATTTCGAGAATAACGGCTATTCGACATTCGAGGATTTCCTGTCCGCGCTGTCATCCCGCAAGCGCAAGCTGATCCGGCGCGAGCGGCGCGAGGCCTTGCCGGAGGGCGTGACCGTCCATTGCCTCACCGGCACGGACCTGACCGAGGAGATCTGGGACGCCTTCTTCGCCTTCTATATGGAAACCGGCTCCCGCAAATGGGGCCGTCCCTACCTGACGCGCGCATTCTTCTCGCTGATCGGGCAAAGCATGCCGGAGCGTGTCTTGCTCATCATGGCGAAACGGGCCGGCCGGTGGATCGCAGGCGCGATCAATTTCATCGGTTCGGAAACGCTGTTCGGGCGCCATTGGGGCGCGATCGAGCATCATCCCTTCTTGCATTTCGAGGTTTGCTATTATCAAGCCATCGAATATGCCATTGCGCATGGCCTCAAACGCGTGGAAGCCGGCGCGCAAGGCGAACACAAGCTCGCGCGCGGCTATGTGCCGGTCACGACCTATTCGGCGCATTACGTCGCCGATCCCGGGTTGCGCCGGGCCATCGCCGACTATCTCAAGCGCGAACGCGCTCATGTCGCCGCGGCGGGCGAGGAGCTTGCCGCCTATGCGCCTTTCCGTAAAGATATGGCGGGGGAGGAATGATGATGCCGGCCTACGACCCGAATAATATTTTCGCGAAAATCCTGCGGGGAGAATTGCCCTGCCACAAGGTGTATGAGGACGATCGCGCGATCGCGTTTCTCGACATCATGCCGCGCGCTCCGGGCCATACGCTCGTGGTGCCGAAATGCGCCGCACGCAACCTGTTCGATGTCGATCCGGACGAACTGGCGCATGCCGCCAAGGTCGCGCAGAAAATCGCCAAGGCCTCGAAAGCGGCATTTGGCGCCGATGGCGTCACCATCCAGCAATTCAACGAAAGCGCTGGCGGGCAAGTCGTGTTCCACCTGCACATCCATGTCATTCCGCGCAAGGAAGGCGTGGCGATGAAACCGCCGGCGAGTGAAAAGGAAAAGCCCGAGACGCTCGCGGCCAACGCGCAATTGCTTGCGGCCGCCCTGAAGGGCGCCTGATCCGTCAGCGTCCAAAGAGCAAGGTCGCCCCGATCAGAACGAGTTCGCCGACGATCACACCCGCGAAGATCGAACGGCGGATCGCGTAATAGCCCGCAAGGCCCGACGCCACCGCCAGAAGCCTGATCCAGAGCGGGATCGATGCGAGCGTGCCGGGCGAGAAGATCGTGAGCTTGGCGATGACCGCGGCGAGGGTCGCGGTCGCAACCGCCCTCACCCACACCACGATCTCGGAATCCTCGTCGAGCCCGCGCGCGGCGACGAGGCCGAGCACGCGCCAGATTTCGTTCGGCAGGAACCCGACCAGAACGAGCAGCAGATAGGGCCACAGATCCGCGGAGAGCGCGTTCATCGCATGCTCTCCCGCACGCGATGCGCGACATAGGCAAGCGTTCCGCCGCCGATCCCGGTCCAGAGGATGTCAAGATCGACATCGCGATAGGCGAGCAGCGGTCCGATCGCCAGGCCGAGCACAAGCGCGAGCTTGTCGACCAGCTGGCGGCTGTTGCGCGCCACCGATATGAGAAACGAGATCGGCGTGAGGAACAACAGCCCCGCCGTCATCAAGAGCGGCAATTTGGCCGCGAGATAATATCCGGCGACGGTCGCGATCATCGCCGACGAGATGTAACCGGTCCCAATCCCGTTGCAGAACGCGATGCGGCGTTCCGGCGCGATCAGCGGCGCGATCCGCATCGATTCCACCCACATGCTTACGGCCGTGAAATGCGTCGGCAGCAGGAGATCGCGCTGGCGCGTGCTCGGGGTCTTCAGGATCGGCAGCAGCGACACCACCATCGGCAGCAGCCGCACGCCGCTTAACCCCACCGCGATCGCGACCTCGATCAACGCCGCGCCGCCGCCGAGCGCCGAAATCAGGATCACCTGCGCGGGTCCGGCCCAGACCAGGATCGTCGACAGGCAGACCCACAATAAACTGAATCCGAAATCGTAAGCGAGCGCGCCGATCCCGATATAGGTGCCGAACAGGACATAGGCGAAGACGGACAGCCACGCGGCGCGGATGCCGCCGCGAAAAGCGGCGAACGGCGTGGAGAACTGGCGCAGCGGCTCCGGCATCGCCGCACCATGCGGCGCGCATCCGTCGAAGGCAACGCTTCGCGAAAGCATGCCCCGCATGCGGTGCGAAGAACCGCCTTCCTCCTTCGCTTTCGCCACAGCGGGATCGCAAATCGGCGATAGTCTGCGCGGGTTCGATTGCGCCGGGGCGGCAAGGCCCCGCATTTTTCACCGGGAAGGACCAGCATGACCGACGAGCTCGTTTTCTACGGCAACCCGAAGTCGCGGGCGCGGATCGTGCGCTGGATGCTGGAAGAAACCGGAATCCCCTACCGCGCCGAGATGCTCGACTTCGCCACCACGATGAAATCGCCGGCCTATCTCGCGATCAATCCGATGGGCAAGGTGCCTGCCATCGTTCACGGCAAGACCGTCGTGACCGAATGCGCCGCGATCTGCGCCTATCTGGCCGACGCTTTCCCGGAAGCAGGGCTCGCGCCGGCGCCCAAGGATCGCGGAGACTATTATCGCTGGCTGTTCTTCGCCGCCGGCCCGGTCGAAGCCGCGGTCACCAACAACGCGCTCGGTTTCACTCCGCCGGAAGAAAGGCGCGCGATGGTCGGCTATGGCAGCTATGGCGCGGTGATGGATACGCTGGAACAGGCGGTCGCAAACAAGCAATTCATTGCCGGCGGCCGCTTCTCGGCGGCCGACGTCTATGTCGGATCGCATATCGGCTGGGGCCTGCAATTCGGCTCGATCGAAAAGCGAAAAGCCTTCGAGGATTACTGGGCGCGATTGAAGGGCCGCTCCGCCTATCTGCGTGCAACGGCGCTCGACGATGCGGCGATGCCGAAGAAAAACTGATGCGCGCCGCCGCTCCGAAAGCAAGACGCCCGGGCCAAGGCCCGGGCGTCTTGTCTTTGTGACTTCAAGTTCCTTAAGCCTTCACCAGCGGCACTTTCGGCACCGAGCCGCGGCCGTCGCCGCCCTTCGGTCCGGACGGCGGCTTCGGCTTGCGCGGCGCGGAGCGCTTGGCCTTCGGCCGCGCGGACGGAATCGTCTCCGGCTTGGGCGTGA
>CAMDXM010000294.1 GCA_945878025.1 Pseudorhodoplanes sinuspersici
GAATATTCCTTCACCGCGGCGATCAGACCCTGCCGCACTTTCGGATCGTCGACGAGCAGCTTGCCGTTGTCGTCGACGAGCTTGACGTTATAGGCGTCCATGAAGGTCAGGAACGAATAGAAGGAGTCGCTGGAATCGACGCCCATCGGATGCCCGATGGCGAAGATGCGCGTTCCGGTCTTCTGCCGGTAGCCGGCCTGGACCTTGTCGCACCAGAACGTCCAATATTCCTTCCACGTCTTCGGGATGTCGCTTTCCTTGTAGCCCGCCTGTCCCAGCATATCGATCCAGTACTGGATATGCATGGTCTGCTGCTTCGTCGGGAACGCGTAGTAAGCCTTCTTCTTGGTCTTGTCGTTATAGAGGAACGCCGTTGCGAGCGCGTTCGGCTCGAACTGCGCCTTGATCGGATTGATCACGTCGGAAATGTCCTCGAGCTTGCCCTCGAACGCCCATTTGCCGGCGACCTGGAAGTCGTACACGTCGGCATAGGACACGTCCGGCGGCGTGCCGGCGTCGAGCGCGGCCACGCTCTTCGGGATCATTTCCTGCGGGGAATATTGCGAGATATCGACCTTGACCTTGGTCTTGTCCTCGAACTTTTTCACCGCCGCGAACAGCGCATCGTCTTCGGCTTTATAAAAGCCTTTCGACCAGAAAACCGTGAGCTTTTCCTGCGCCGCTGCTGGAGCAGCGGCCGTCAGCAACCCGGCGACAATCGCGCCGGCGATATATTTTGACATTGTGTTTTCTCCCATAGCGGCCCGCCATTTCTGTTCCGCGGGTCCGCTTGGGTGTGTTGTACGATGATACGACAAGAACGGTCAATCGCGCGCCATTCCGCGGCGCATCATAAATGCTCGATCTGCCGAATTTCAGTGCAGGATCTGGCTCAGGAACAGCCGCGTGCGCTCGTGCTTCGGATGGGCGAAGAATTCCTCCGGCCGGTTCATCTCCACGATCTGTCCCGCATCCATAAAGATGACGCGATCGGCGACCTGGCGCGCGAAACCCATTTCGTGAGTGACGCACAGCATGGTCATGCCCTCCTGCGCGAGCTGCACCATCGTATCGAGCACTTCCTTGACCATTTCCGGGTCGAGCGCGGAGGTCGGCTCGTCGAACAGCATAATCTTCGGATTCATGCAGAGCGCGCGTGCGATCGCGACGCGCTGCTGCTGGCCGCCCGAAAGCTGGCCCGGATATTTGCTGGCCTGTTCCGGAATCTTCACGCGCTTGAGATAATGCATCGCGACCTCTTCCGCTTCGCGCTTGGGCATTTTACGGACCCAGATCGGCGCCAGCGTGAGATTTTCCAGGATCGTCAGATGCGGAAACAGATTGAAATGCTGGAACACCATGCCGACTTCACGGCGGATTTCATCGATCTTCTTGAGGTCGGACGTCAGTTCCACGCCGTCGACGATGATATTGCCCTGCTGATGCTCCTCCAGCCGGTTGATGCAGCGGATCATGGTGGACTTGCCGGATCCCGACGGCCCGCAAATGACGATTTTTTCCCCGCGCGTGACCTTCAGGTTGATGTCGCGCAGCACGTGAAAGTCGCCATACCATTTGTGCATGCCGATGATTTCGACCGCCACAGCGGTCTTGAGCGCCGTCGGCTTCATCGCGGCTCGTACAGCGACCGACTGTTCCATACTCATTCTCCCCTCAGCGCCGATGACTTTTCTCGAGCCGCGCTTCCGTCTGCCTGGCGTAGCGCGACATGAGATAGCAGCAAGTGAAATAGAAGATGGCGGCGAATGCGTAGCCCGTCGGGCTTGTGGACGGCGCCGCCCATTTCGGGTCGATGCGCGCGGCTTCGATCGTCTTCAACAGATCGAAGATGCCGACGATGAAGACCAGCGTCGTGTCCTTGAACAGGCTGATATAATTGTTGACGATATTCGGAATCGTGATGCGCAAGGCCTGCGGCAGCACGATCAGGCGCATCATCTGCCAATAGCTGAGACCCACCGCCTGGGCGCCCTCGTATTGCCCCTTCGAGATTGCCTGCAGCCCGGCGCGCACCACCTCTGCCATATAGGCGGCCGAGAACATCGCGACACCAACCAGGGCGCGCAGCAATTTGTCCGGCGACCATGACTCCGGAACGAAGAGCGGCAGCATCACGCTCGCCATGAACAGAACCGTGATCAGCGGCACGCCGCGCACGAATTCGATGAAGATAACCGAAAGCAGCCGCACCGCGGGCATGTCCGAACGGCGTCCGAGCGCGAGCAGAACGCCGATCGGCAGCGAGAACACGATACCGACAGCCGCCACCACGATGCTGACCAGGATTCCGCCCCAGTAATTGGTGTCGACCTTGGGCAAACCGATCAGCGGCAACCCGCTCAGCAGAATGAAGGAGACGATCGGCAGCACGACGAAGAAATAGATTGAGCCAATGTCACGGCGCGGCGCCCGCAACCAGGCCAGCCAGAAGATCCCGACGGCGAGCATGCCGAAGAAAATATCCACGCGCCAGCGCTGGTCGACCGGATAGGAGCCGTAAATGAAATAACTGAAGCGGTCGCGCACGAACGCCCAGCAGGCGCCGACATGCGGCCGCTCGGCCGTGACGATGCAGGCGTCGCGGTCCGTGCCGCTCCAGACCGCATCGACGAACAGGAACTTGATCACCGGCGGCGCTATCCATGCGATCAAAAGGATCGACAGGATGGTGAGCGCGATGTTCATCGGGCCGGAAATGAGATTCTCCCGCAGCCAGCCGACAGCGCCGCTATGCGACATCGGCGGCGGCAACGGCTCCTGGGTCGCGCTCTGCACGAATGCGATATCGGCGGCCTTGCGCGCTTCGAACGCTTCGGTGTCGGTCACGGCCATGGCGTCAGCGCTCCACCAGCGCGATGCGCCTGTTGTACCAGTTCATCACCGCTGAAGTTCCAAGGCTTATCGTGAGATAAACCGCCATGGTGACGGCGACGACCTCCACCGCCTGGCCGGTCTGATTGAGCACCGTGCCGGTGAAAACCTGCACAAGATCGGGATAACCGATCGCGACCGCGAGCGAGGAATTCTTGGTCAGATTGAGATACTGGTTTGTCAGCGGCGGAATGATCACGCGCATCGCCTGCGGAATGACGACAAGGCGCAAGGTCGGCTGCGCGCGCAGTCCGAGCGAATAGGCGGCCTCGGTCTGCCCGTGTGACACCGCCTGAATGCCGGCGCGGACCGCTTCCGCGATGAAGGCCGCCGTATAGAGCACAAGGCCGAAAAGCAGCGCCGCGAATTCCGGCAGGATCTCGACGCCGCCGCGAATATTGAAGCGGCCCTTTTCCGGGAAGCTGAGTTCGAGCGGCATTCCGGCCAGGAAGAAGACGAGCAGCGGCAATCCGATGATGCACCCGAGTGAAACCAGAAACACCGGCGCCTGCTGTCCGGTCTGCTCCTGACGCTTCCTGGCCCAGTTGCGGAACACGATCGAGCCGACGATGCCGGCGAAGAACGCAATCCACACGGCTGTGAAACCGCTGGTCGCGACTGGCTGCGGCACGAACAGGCCGCGATTGTTGAGGAAGGCCCCGCCCGGTATCGCCAGGCTGTCGCGCAATTCCGGCAGCGCCTTGAGCACGGCGTTGTACCAGAACAGCAATTGCAGCAGCAGCGGAAGGTTGCGGATCAGTTCCACATAACCCGCGGCCAGCCGCGAGATCAGGAAATTCTTCGACAGCCGCAAGACGCCGACAACGAACCCGAGGATCGTCGCAAGCACGATGCCAATGGCGGCGACGAGCAGGGTATTGAGAAGGCCGACCCAGAATGCGCGGCCGTAGGTCGACACCGTGGAATATTCGATCAGCGTCTGGCTGATATCGAAGCCGGCGGTGGTGTTCCAGAAGCCGAAGCCGGACGCGATATTGGCCTTGGCCAGGTTGTTGATCGCATTGGTCGCGGCGCTATAAACGAGGAAGGCGATGATCGCGCACAGCCCGAGCTGGTACGCAATGCTGCGGACCTTCGGATCATAGAGAAGCGAAACCTTCGGCTTTTCGGTCTCGCGCACGACACTCATCGAGTCCCCCCTCCCAAGGTGCCTCAAACATTGGCGCTCAAAGCCTGATCAAGCGATCGTATGCGCCACATCGCTGTGAACGCTTTCGATCCGGCGCCGCAACGACCGGACGCATTGGCGCGCCCGGTCGCTCTTTCTCATGCAAGTCCCGTGCAATCCGTTAGCGGACAGGCGGAGCGTATTGCAGGCCGCCCTTCGTCCACAGACCGTTCAGACCGCGGGCAATCTTGAGCGGAGAGGCCTGCCCGACCGTCCGCTCGAAGGATTCTCCGTAATTGCCGACGTGTTTGATGATCCGGTAG
>CAMDXM010000295.1 GCA_945878025.1 Pseudorhodoplanes sinuspersici
AATTAACGGAGTGAACGTCATGAATGGGCAGGTTCCCACCCATCTCCTTCGACTTGCTCGGGAAAATGCAGGGGCGAGCCAAACGACTCTCGCATCTGAGTTGGGAGTAAACGCGAGCGTTGTATCGCGCCTCGAAGCTTCCGAGCAGGCCGATGGGCAGATGGCCGAACGCTATCTGGGCGCGCTGAAGTCAGACTTGGCGAACGAAATGATCGCCTTCTTCTCTGACCGTTGGCGGCATATCGAGCGGCCTGACTTTCTGCATCCGGACCGGGCCGTCATGTGGGATGCGGAGCGCGCCCTTCAAACGCTTGAAGAATTCGAAAAAGGCGATCAGTTCGACACGATCCTGCAAGACCCGCTGACAAAGCTGCGCAACCGCATCATCTCGGAAGTCGATTTTATCCGGCATAAAGAACACGGCATCGCGTTCATCGGTGAAATCGGCGTCGGCAAGACGACCGCGCTTTCGTTCGTCACGAATCTCATCACGGCCGACAAAGAAGAGCCGAAAAGCATCTTTCCGACGGGCAGTGGCCGGACCACTGTTTGTGAGGTGGCCATTAAGATTGCTCCGGCTTTTGGCATTGCGGTCGATTGTCTGACCGAAGATCAGATCAGGCGCCTCGTCACCGATCTCATTAACGGCTTGAAGTTCGGAAAGAACGGGCTTCCCAGTGAACTTGAACGTGTCATCCGCAGCATGGCGGACCTCCGCCGCGTGATTGTCCGGGCAAAGAAACCGTCTGAAAAGCCGACAACGGTAGACCACCTCAAGAACCTGATCGACAAATTCGACGATGTCGATGCAGTGATCGGCGAGGTGATGGCGCGGATGAGACTCGAAAGCCGCACCGAAACCCAGATGATTCTGTCGCAGGATACCGAAGGCAGTATGGAATGGCTGTCTTCGAACATCAGCAAAATCAACTATGGGCAGCATCCGAAATTCTCGGTCCCTCATCGCATCACGGTTCTGTTGCCCCTCGAAGCGTTGCGGGAGACTCCCTTCCTGATCAGCGTTATCGACACCAAAGGCGTCGAAGGCACCACGCAAAGGCCGGACCTGATGGCGCAGATCGAGGACACAAGGACGGTCACTGTCCTGTGTTGCAAGTTCTCGGATGCCCCCGGCGGCGTTCCGCTTTCCATCATCCGCGAAACGCTCGACTCTGGTTCCGATGCCCTTGCTGCCGAGCGGCTCTGTCTTCTGGTCCTGCCGCGCGAAAATGAAGCTCTGAAGATCGTCAACGATTCCGGGGTTACCCCGGCCGACACGGCCGAGGGATATACCGTCAGGGAAGCGCAGATTGAACAGCAATTCGCGACAGACGGCCTGCCGAATATCCCGATCAACTTCTTCCAAGTCGGCTCCGACGAACCCGAGGACGTGTGGCATTGGCTAACGTCGCGCATCGAGGCCATTCGAGCGGCCAAGGTCGAGCGTATCAAACGCCACGTGGCGGCGGCCGACAACCTCATTACGAATGCGGACGTTGCAAAAACCCGGGAAGCACGCCGCACGATCGCGGACACAATCGCCAAGGCGGCCGAAAGATTCCGGGCGCTTCCGAACGTGGTGCGCCCCGCGCATCTTAACCTCGTGACCGAGGCCAAGAAGACGCACCAGAATTCAATCGCGGCTTCCGTCAATCGCAAGGGTAACTGGGAGAATTTCCCGGTTGCGCACATCCTGGGGCAGGGCGTTCGCATCGATGTCAACCTTCGCACACGCGATACATTCGTGCGCATTGATGAGGCGATCGAAGGCCTGAAGGATGATTTCTCCCATCTGCGTGATGTCGCGCAGTTCCTGGAAAACTTGAAGGATGATGTCGAGGAATGGCGGAAGGAGTTTCTGACGCGTGTCGCTCTTGCGGGCCGTAACCTGTTTAGCCCGTATCTCAGCGAAGCGACGGAGATGTGGGAGAAGTGCGAGAAGAGATATGGCGGCGGCTCGGGGTATCGAGTCGACGTTTCCGGAATTTTCCAGGAACAATTCGAAAGTGACACAGGGGCGATGACGACCTCGCAAAAGGTCGAAAGCCAGGTCGCTGCGATATGGGAGCAGATTATCGTCGAGCCTCTGCAGAGCGCCTCGTCGTTCGAAGATGAGGAATGATAGGCCGACCGAGCAATCAGTGAGCGATTGGCTTTTTCTAATCAAGAATAAGTTTGGGAGACGTCAATGGTTGCAGTGCTCTCGTTCGACAAGGCGATGCAGTCAATTCGGGGTGTCAAGCATCGCCATTTGTTGCTTGGTAACGGATTTAGCATTGCTTTGAAGCCGGACATTTTTACGTACGGTTCTCTCTATGAGAATGCCGATTTCAGCAAAGTGCCCCACGTAAAGAAACTGTTCGAAGCATTGAAAACCCAAGACTTCGAGGTCGTCATCAAGCATCTTCAGGACGCGGCGACCGTGGTTGAGGTCTACAAGCCCGGCGCGATAACCCTTTCGAGAAGCCTGAGGAAGGATGCTGCCGCGATCAAGGATGCACTTGTCGCTGCCATCGCAAAACGGCACCCGGATCGGCCGTACGACGTCAAGCCGGAACAATACGCCGCATGCCGCGTGTTCCTCGCCCATTTCGAGCACATTTTCACCCTCAACTATGATGTGTTGCTCTACTGGACACTCATGCAAGATGAGGTCGACGATCTTAATATCACCCATGACGACGGCTTTCGGCATCCTGAAGATGACCCAACGCAGCCATGGGTTTCCTGGCAGCAGGGTAATCAGGCAAACGTCTGCTACCTGCACGGCGCGTTACATTTGTTTGATGCCGGAACGGAGATCACAAAATACACGTGGTCAAAGACGGACAAGCCGATTGTCGATCAGATCCGTGCCGCCCTGGACGAAGAAAAATATCCTTTGTTCGTCTCAGAAGGCACGAGCGCCAGTAAACGAAAGCGCATCCTCCATAGCGGATACTTGCACAAAGCCCATCGCAGCTTCGAATCTTGTTGCGGACCCGCTGGCAACGCCATCATTATCTATGGCCACTCGCTAGCCGACAATGATGAGCACGTTCTTCGTTGCATTGCCAAAGGCAACGCGGCGCATTTGCTCGTCAGCATCTACGGCGATCCGAAATCGCCTGCCAATAAGATTGTCATTCAAAACGCCGAGAAGATTGTTCAACAGCGCGGCCCCGCCCGCGGCAAGCGCCAAGCATTGGAAGTGACCTTCTATGATGCCGCTTCCGCAAATGTGTGGGGCTGACTGAATAAGCTGCGCTCTGTCGCTCCGCTCAATTCACCGACCCGATAAACTGCTGCAGCTCCGCCGTCTTCGGTTTTGCCATCAGCTCCTTCGGCGGGCCTTCCTCGTGCACCTTGCCCATATGCATGAACACGAGCTTGGTGCCGACATCGCGGGCGAAGCGCATTTCGTGCGTCACAAGAATAAGCGTCATGCCTTCCTTCGCGAGCGTCTCCACCACGCGCAAAACTTCATTGACGAGTTCGGGATCGAGCGCGGAGGTGATCTCGTCGCAAAGCAGCACGTTCGGGCGCATCGCAAGCGCGCGCGCGATGGCGACGCGCTGCTGCTGGCCGCCGGATAATTGCGAAGGGTAATTGACGGCCTTGTCGGACAATCCGACCTTGGCCAGCGCCTCCGCGGCCAGAATTCTGGCTTCGCCCGGCGACACCTTGTTCACCACCTTGGGCGCAAGCATCACATTCTCTTCCGCGGTCAGGTGCGGGAACAGATTGAATTGCTGGAACACCATGCCGACATTGCGGCGCAGGTCGCGCAGATTTTTCCTCCGGCGCGCTTCGCCGACATCCATGCCGTCCACTTTAATCGAGCCGCCGTCATAGGTCTCGAGCCCGTTGATGCAGCGGAGCAGCGTGCTCTTGCCGGAGCCGGACTTGCCGATAATGGCGACCACGTCGCCGCGTTCGATTTCAACCGAAACGCCCTTGAGCACTTGCGTCGGGCCGAAGCTCTTTGTGACCTTGTCGATGTCAACGAGCGGCATTGTAGCTTCTTTCGAGTTTCTTCGCGGTCCATGACAGCGGAAAGCAGAGCGCGAAATAAATGAGGGCGACGAGCGAATAGACGAGGAAGGGGCGGAAGGTGGCGTTGTTCAGCATGGTGCCGGCCTTCGTGACTTCAACGAAGCCGATGATGGAGGCGAGCGCTGTGCCTTTGACCACCTGCACCGAGAAACCGACGGTCGGCGCGATGGCGATGCGCGCAGCCTGCGGCAGGATCACGTAGCGCATCTGCTCGATGTAGGAGAGCGCGAGCGTGTCGCTCGCCTCCCACTGGCCTTTCGGGATCGCGTCGACGCAGCCGCGCC
>CAMDXM010000296.1 GCA_945878025.1 Pseudorhodoplanes sinuspersici
CTTCACATTGGCGAAGATGCCGCCGGCGAGCGCCAGCCGCCGCGCCGCCGGACCAAGATCGGTCACATAAGAGCAGACCACTTCTTCCAGTGTTTTCTGCGCAGCGGATGCGACGTCCTCGCGCGAATGCTCGCGCGCGATCTTCAGCAACGGCATATTGTCGTAATGCGGCACATAGAGCCCGCGATCCATGCGTCCGACGAAGCTCTTGCGCGCGCGGTCGATGTCGATCATCGAGCGGATTTCAGGATAGGACTTCGGATCCTGGCAGAACGCCGCGAGGCCGAGCACCTTGCCCTCGTGGCGATGCGGGGTGAAACCGAGCGACTTTGTGATCGAGCCGTAAAAATAGCCGAGCGAGTCGATGGTCGGCGAGAATGCGAGCCGCTCCAGGCTGCTGGCGCCGTTGCGCCTGCCTTTATAGAGCGTATGCGAGCCGTCCTCGCCCCAGCCGTCGGCGGTGAGCACCGTGCATTCGTCCCAGCCCGCGCCGTAGAAAGCGGATGCCGCATGCGCGTGATGGTGCGCGTAAACCTTCATCGGACGCTTGAGGCTTTCGATTTCCCGAAGCCGGCTCGGCGTGCGCTGGCCGAACACATGCGCTTCATGCGCGTAACGGCGGTCAAGGAAGTCGACCATGCGCTTCTTGGACGCTTCGTCGAGATCGCTGTTTGCGATTTCGCGCCTCTTGCGCTCGAACGGCTCCGGATCCGGCAGCGGCGCGGTCAGGCCATGCGTCGCGACGCAATCGACGTCCTCGATCGACACGCCGGCAAGATCGAGCACCTCGGCGATGGCCGCTTCCGGAAAACCATACCAGAGCTTGCGGCGGTTCAGCCGCTCCTCGCTGACGGCGGCGACGAGTTCGCCGTCCCGCACCAAGGCGGCGGAGGCTTCCGAGAGAAATCCGATTCCAAGAATGATCATGATTGATTACGCTTTACGGGATGACCGCGTTCACAGCAGGACATATTCGGTCTGTTCGTTGAGCCGCTGCGCGTGCGGCGAGGCCTTCTCAGGGGTGCGGATAAACGGTCGCACGTTGTCGCGCAATGGCCGCCGCACGGCCTCGACGCCCGGATCCTTGACGTGGTTACCCACATTATCCTTCGTCTTCCATTTGCCGTCGGCGCCCTTCTCCCAGATCGCGGGGTCGCGCATCGGCTCGATCATGTCGAGCAATTCCTGCTCGGTCATTCCGGCGTGGCGCAGGAAGATGTCCATATCCGGCGGACGCACGGGATCGTGCTTCATCACAAACTCGATCCCCTGCTCGCGCGACATGCGTCCGTGGCGGATTTCGGTCGAGGCGTCGTCGGTGGCGCGGCCGTATCCAAATTTCAGGTATTTCAGGTAATCGTGCAGCCCGTTGGCGTGCACGTCGTCGAGCTTGTCGTAGATGTTGAAGGTGCGTGCGCGGCTCTGCGCGGTCTCGAAGCCGAGATTGTCGATGATGAATTCGGTCTGTGCGCGGCCGTTCCAGTACATGTAATTCGACAGATAAATGCCGCGCACGCCGACGCGCTCGATATCCTCGTCGTCCGGATAGAAGAACGCCGCGAGATCGTAGGGCGTAAGCGGGCAATCCGGTTCCTGCAATAGATCTTCCGGCTCGAAGCCGCGCATGGAATGTTCCTGCCGCTTCTTCTTGGTGAATTCGACGAAATCGTCCTGATTATGCATGCCGACGAGTTCGCTGAACCCTTCCTCGCCCCACACCACCAGCGGCACGTCATATTGCACGGCGGTGCGGATCGGGAACGTCATGATGCCGGCGTGATAATGCCAGGTCACGTCGCCGACTTTTTTCAGCATGTATTTCGACAGCCGCTTGGCGGAGCCCGGCGCGGTCGTGTAGCGCACGAGGTTCGTGTCGGTCTGCTCGATCAGATTCGCGAGATTGCGCAAACCGAGCGCCGTGTTGAAGGTGTGATTGTAACAAACCAGCAGCGGATTGAGCTTGTATTTCTCCTTCATCAGCCAGGTCTGGAAGGTGGAATCCTTTCCGCCCGAGACCGGCACGATGCAATCGTAAGGGTTGCCCTTGGCGCGCTGCTTCGCCTTGTGCTCCTCGAGAATCTCGATGAGCATCTTCTCACGCCCGTCCCAGTCGATGGTCGGGCGGCTTTCGATCAGCCGGCAACCCGAGCAAACGCCCTCGGCGTCGAGCACGATGCCCGGACGCGCATTGGCGGGATAGACGCAACGCTTGCAATAATCCATTTCCAGAAAGCTCCTTGCGGCCTCGACCGTTTATTGAATGAGATCCCAGCTCAGCGGCGTGCCGATTTCGATATCGCGCTTGGCCTTGCGGCCGAGCACCGCGGTAAGATGCTTCGGCACAAGCCCCATGCCCGGGCGGATCGAGCGCACATTGCTGCGCGTCAATTCGGCGCCCGCCTTGATGTCGGCGACCGCATAAAGCGAGCGGCGATATTGCAGGCTGGCGCGTTCGCGCTCGCCCGGGCCATAGGATTCGTGGCCGATGGCGGCCTGCGCCATCCGCGTTTCCTCGACCAGACGCGTGAGATCGTCCGGCAGCAGCGAAAAGGCGGAATCGGCAGTCGCGGGTTCGCGCGCGTCGACGACGTGTTTTTCCACGAGGCAAGCCCCGAGCGCACAGGCCGCGACCGACACCGCCGTGCCGAGCGAGTGATCGGAAATCCCGACCGGAACACCGAACTTTTGCGCCATCGCGGGAATCGTCGACAGATTGGCTTCAGCCGCCGTCGCGGGATAGGAGCTCGTGCATTTAAGCAATGCGATATCGCGGCCGCCAGCGCCACGCGCGGCTCTCAGCGCATCGGCGATATCGTCGGCGTCGCACATGCCGGTCGAGATGATGACCGGCTTGCCGGTGCGCGCGCAGGCTTCGATCAGTTCAAGATCGACGGCTTCGAAGGACGCGATCTTGTAGGCCGGCGCATCGAGGCTCTGCAGCAGCTTCACGGCGTCGAGATCGAAGGGCGTGGCGAACGGCGTGATGCCGAGCGAACGCGCATGCGCGAACAATTCCGGAAACCATTCATACGGGGTCGCGGCTTCCTCGTAGAGATCGTAGAGGCGTTTTCCCGTCCACAGCGACTCGCTCTCGATCAGGAAATCGCGCTTCTCGCTCCTGATGGTGAGCGAATCCGCCGTATAGACCTGGAACTTGATCGAATCCGCGCCCGCCTCCGCCGCCATCTCGATGATACGGCGCGCTCGGGCGAGATCGCCGCCGTGATTGGCGGACAATTCGGCGATGATATAGGGCGGCTCCCCAGGGCCGACCTTGCGCCCGTCGATGGAAAAGCCCGCGCTCACGCTTGAATCCTTGTCACTCATGTCCTGCTCAAGCCGAGACCGGACGCACCGAGAACACCGGCATCACCGGCGGGCAGCCAAGATTTTTCAACAGCGTTCCGCTTTTCAATTCGTCGGCAATGCGCGCGAAGGCGCCGTCATAGGCCTTGGCAATGCGTGCGACGTCGTCCTCGCTATGGGCATAAGTCACGTTGTTGGAGGCCGCGATCAGGATCCCCTGCGCCAGCATTTCCTTCATGAACATGGTCTTGATCGCTTCCTTCGCGGTCGACCCGGAATCGGCGAAAGCGAGCAAGGTCCAGGGTGCAAGGCCATGCAGCGACACGACCTTTTCGAGGCCATGGCGCGCGGCGGCCTGCTTTATTTTATCGGCCAGCGCGCCGCCGGTTTTCCAGAGCGTCTGGATGACCGGCTCGCGCTTGAGCTTGTCGGCGACCGCGATCGCGGCCGCGAGCGACAGCGTCTCGCCGCCAAAGGTGGACGAGAAGAAAATCTCCTCCATCTCGCTCATCAGATCGGCGCGGCCGACCACGGCCGCGATCGGCATGCCGTTGCCCATCGCCTTACCGAAGGCTGCGAGATCCGGCGTGACGCCGAAATGCTCCTGTGCGCCGCCGGCGGCATAGCGGAAGCCAGTGATGATCTCGTCGAAGATCAGGACGGCGCCGTTCTTGTGCACGATCTCCTTGAGTTCCTGCAGATAGCCCGGCTTCGGCTCGGTCGCGTTCATCGGCTCGATGATCAGCGCCGCCACCTCGCCCGGATATTTCTTGAAGATCGCGTGCACCGCTTCGAGATCGTTATAGGGCACGCGATCGGAGAGTTCGGCCTCCGCCGCCGGAATGCCCTTATTGCGTACCGTCTTTGCGACATACCAGTCGTGCCAGCCATGATAGCCGCAGATGATCAGGCGCTCGCGCCCGGTCGCCGCGCGCGCCACGCGCACGCAGCCGGTCGTGGCATCGGAGCCGTTCTTGCCGAAGCGGACCATCTCCG
>CAMDXM010000297.1 GCA_945878025.1 Pseudorhodoplanes sinuspersici
GGCGAGGATCGCTTTCGCTTCGTCTTCCTTCTCGACCAGGATGTGACGGGCGTGAACTTCCTTCTCGTCGCTCATCGCCTTGGTGGCTTCCTCATAGACCTTCTTCATCGCCGCGTCGGTGACGGCGGCTTTGGCTTCGGACGTGAGCAGACCTTCCATCAGGAGCTTGTTGCGCGCGATCGCGAGCTTGCGCTTGAAATCGGCGCCGTCGCCGATCTTCTTGGCTTCCGCCGCCTTCGCGATGATCAGCATGTCGGTCACGTAAGTGATCAGGTAGTCGCGCTTGGCGTCGGGCGCCATCGGGGGGAGATTCTGTCCGATGTCTTCTTCAGCGGCGGTGAGGTCGCTCTGGCGGATGTCGACGCCATTCAACTTGGCGACCACCGGATCGTCCTGCGCGAGCGCGGGGACGGCCATGGCCGCGATGAACGCGATCACGACAAGGCGGGTGAAAAATGCGGTCATGCGATCCTCGATGCTAGAAGGGTTGCCGGTAGCCCGGAGCGTGATGCCGAAAAGTGCGAAGCGGCTTTCGGACGGACATCATGCTCAAGGCGCCAGATTCGGTCACGGTTACGATTTGGGATCGAGCCGATCCAAAATCACGGTGAACCAGCCGAAAATTCGGCGGGACAGTCGCTTAATCGGACTGCGTTGGCAATGGCATAAACCCGCCGAGATCTGACGAAAACGTGAGCGAATTCCGGTCCATGCGAGGGCGTCTTTGGGTGAACCCGGCCCGCCCCGTCGGACACCCAAGCACGGGCCCAATGCACCGGAAGGCGCGGTCCGGCTCTGATTGACAAGGATGTGACCCCCTCCTATCTCTCGGCGGGCTTTAGCCTCATGAAGCCTCAAAAAGAGCCGTATTCACCCATGCAACGGCGCTTTGGCGGCCATCGGCGACCGGGCTTTGGCCGCGGCCGATCGCTGGACGAAGAGCCGCATTCCGCACGGGATTGATCGTTTAAGTTTGCGCCGCGTCATGACGACAATCATGCCGCCGCAGGATTTGGAAAAGGATCGCGCATGATCGGCGCCGTTGCCCGCAAATTGTTTGGTTCCGCCAATGAGCGGCGCATCCGCGCCTATGCGCCGCGGGTGGACGCCATCAATGCGCTCGAGAACGAAGTGGAGGCCCTGTCGGACGCCGAATTGAAGGCACGCACCGAAACCTTCAAGGCGCAACTCGCCGAGGGCAAGACGCTCGACGACATTCTGGCGCCCGCTTTCGCGACCGTTCGCGAAGCCGCCAGGCGCACGCTCGGCCAGCGGCATTTCGACGTGCAGCTGATCGGCGGCATGATCCTGCACGAAGGCAACATCGCCGAGATGAAAACCGGCGAAGGCAAGACGCTGGTCGCGACATTGCCGGTCTATCTCAATGCGCTCGGCGGGCGCGGCGTGCATGTCGTCACCGTCAACGACTATCTCGCCAAGCGCGACAGCGAATGGATGGGCCAGATCTACGGTTTTCTCGGCCTGACCACCGACGTGATCGTCCACGGCATGGACGACGGGCAGCGCAAGAAGGCGTATGCCGCCGACATCACCTACGGCACCAATAACGAGCTCGGCTTCGATTATCTGCGCGACAACATGAAGTACCGGCTGGAGGACATGGTCCAGCGCGGGCATGCCTACGCGATCGTCGACGAGGTCGACTCCATCCTGATCGACGAGGCGCGCACGCCGCTGATCATTTCCGGCCCGCTCGACGACCGCTCGGATTTCTACAACACCATCGACGCCTTCATTCCCCGCCTCGACAAGACCGATTACGAAGTCGACGAGAAGCAGCGCACCGTTTCCATGACCGAAGCCGGCATGGAAAAGATGGAGACCATGCTGCGGGACGCAGGTCTCCTGAAAGGCGAGCATCTCTACGACCTTGAGAATGTCTCGACCGTGCATCACGTCAATCAGGGCCTGCGCGCGCACAAGCTGTTCCAGAACGACAAGGACTACATCGTCCGCAACGGCGAGGTCGTGATCATCGACGAATTCACCGGCCGCATGATGCCGGGACGGCGCTATTCGGAAGGCCTGCATCAGGCGCTCGAAGCCAAGGAGCACCAGCCGATCCAGCCGGAAAACCAGACGCTCGCCTCGATCACGTTCCAGAATTACTTCCGCATGTACGAGAAGCTTGCAGGCATGACCGGCACGGCGCTCACCGAGGCCGACGAGTTCATGGATATCTACGGTCTCGAAGTGCTGGAAGTGCCGACCAACAAGCCGCTGATCCGCGACGACCAGGACGACGAGGTCTATCGCACCAATGCGGAGAAATACCGCTCCATCATCACCCTGCTCGAGGAATGCAAGCAGCGCGGCCAGCCGGTTCTGGTCGGCACGACGTCGATCGAGAAATCCGAGAGCCTTGCCGAGATGCTGCGCAAGGCCGGCTGGGAGCAGCACGACTTCAACGACCCGGACGCTTTCGCGGATCTCTATACCGGCGACGAGCGGGCCTCGAAGAAGAAGGTCTTCGCGATCTTGAACGCGCGCTATCACGAACAGGAAGCCTATATCGTTTCGCAGGCGGGCGTGCCGGGCGCGATCACCATCGCGACCAACATGGCCGGCCGCGGCACCGACATTCAGCTCGGCGGCAATGCCGACATGCGCATCCGTCAGGAATTGCAGAACCTCCCCGAAGGCAGCCAGCGCGATCAGGCCGTGGCGAAAATCCGCGAGCAGGTGGCCAAGCTGAAGGAACGGGCTTTGGCCGCGGGCGGAATGTTCGTCCTCGGTACCGAGCGGCATGAAAGCCGCCGCATCGACAATCAGCTGCGCGGCCGTTCCGGACGCCAGGGCGATCCCGGCCGCTCCAAATTCTTCCTGTCGCTCGAAGACGACCTGATGCGCATCTTCGGTTCCGACAAGCTCGACGGAATGCTGACCAAGCTCGGCCTGAAAGAGGGCGAGGCGATTATCCATCCCTGGATCAACAAGGCGCTGGAAAAGGCGCAGCAGAAGGTCGAGGCGCGCAATTTCGATCTGCGCAAGAACATCCTCAAATACGACGACGTGATGAACGACCAGCGCAAGGTCATCTTCGACCAGCGCGTGGAGTTGATGCACGACGAGAATGTCTCCGAGACGGTCAGCGACATGCGCTTTGCGGTTGTCGAAACCCTCGTCGGAAAATTCGTGCCGGAAAACGCCTATCCGGAGCAATGGAACGTCGCCGGCCTGAAGGAAGAGCTCCAGCGCGTGCTCAATCTGGATCTTCCGGTCGACGAATGGGCCAAGGAAGAAGGCATCGCGGGCGAAGAGCTGCTCTCGCGCATCGAGCGCAAGGCGGACGAGCACATGGCCGGAAAGGTCGCCCAATACGGCGCCGAGGTCATGCGCTATGTCGAGAAATCGGTCCTGCTGCAGGGGCTCGATCATCTCTGGCGCGAGCATCTCCTGATGCTCGAGCATCTGCGCCAGGTGGTCGGCCTGCGCGGCTATGCGCAGCGCGACCCGCTGAACGAATACAAGTCCGAGGCCTTCCAGCTGTTCGAGAACCTGATCAACAATCTGCGCGAAGCGGTGACCGCCCAGTTGATGCGCGTCGAGGTCATGCAGCAGGGGCCGCCGCAGGACGAGCAGGGCAAGCTGCCATACATGGAAGCGCACAAGATCGATCCCGCGACTGGCGAAGACGAAATGGCGATGGCTGAGATCACGCTCGAATCCGGCGCGCCGCGTATCGCGCCCGAGGCGCGCAAAGCCAACGATCCGTCAACCTGGGGCAAGGTCGGCCGCAACGAGGCCTGTCCCTGCGGTTCCGGCAAGAAATACAAGCATTGCCACGGCAAATACGCTTGAGACGGACTGGCATATACGGATGAGAACGCCGGCATCGTCCGGCGTTTTCATTTTCAATGATCTGATGCGGCAGGTGGAGATGCGCGTGTGTGCCATAGCGCACGCGTATCGACGCTATCACAATTCGGCATTGGCGCCCGTAGGGCCGGATCGCCTTTATTTTCGTCCGGCGGGGCGAAGATTGTGGGCATGGCGCAATACGATTTTATCATTGTCGGCGGCGGTTCGTCCGGATGCGTGATGGCGAACCGGCTCTCCGCGCGTTCCGCTTGTTCGGTGCTGTTGCTGGAAGCCGGGCAGGATACGCCGCCGGGGCACGAGCCGAGCGACATCCGCGACCTTTATCCGACGTCGCATTACAACAAGAGCTACAAGTGGAACACGCTTTCCGGCCACTGGTATGGCCGGAAAGATTCCCCGGAAGTCTATATCGAGCAGGGGCGCGTGCTTGGCGGGAGTTCGTCCG
>CAMDXM010000298.1 GCA_945878025.1 Pseudorhodoplanes sinuspersici
GCCAAATCCAAGGCTGAATCGTTGCAAATTCGGCGCATGCCGGTTACGTCCTGCGCCGGGCCGACGGACGATGAGACAGATCGCATTGCATGATTCTTGACGCAAATACCCATTGCAGGAGACCGGCGCAAGGTATGAGCCGCCGTTCACGCATTGCAACGGCGATGGTCTTGTCGGCCAGCCTCCTGCTCGGCGCATGCGAACAGATCTATCAGCGCGGCTATGTGCTGCCGGAAGGCGCCCTCGAACAAATTCCTGTCGGCTCCAGCCAGGAACAGGTGCTGGTCGTGCTCGGCACGCCATCCACGGTCGCCACCGTGAGCGGCGAGGCCTTCTATTATATTTCCCAGCGAGGCGAAAAGCCGGTCGCCTTCATGCCGCAAAAAGTCGTCGATCAGCGCGTGATCGCGGTCTATTTCGACAAGAGCCGTCGTGTCGAGAGGCTCGCCGATTACGGAATGCGCGACGGCAAGGTGTTCGACTTCGTGAGCCGCACAACGCCGGCTGGTGGCAAGGAATTGTCCTACCTCACCTACCTGTTCAAGATCATCGGACTCGATCCGAAATAGAGCATGATCCCGAAAAAGCCTGCCCCGGACTTGATCCGGGGTGGGAACCGGTTTTCGGAAAAGATCACGCTCAAACAAAAGCCCACAAAAAAGCCCCGCATCGCTGCGGGGCTTTTCGATTCTTGTTTCGTGAGTCTTCAGTGCGCGAGAATCGCGAGCAGAAGCAGCGCCACGATGTTCGTGATCTTGATCATCGGGTTGACGGCCGGACCCGCGGTGTCCTTGTAGGGATCGCCGACGGTGTCGCCGGTCACGGCCGCCTTGTGGGCGTCCGAGCCTTTGCCGCCGTAATGGCCGTCCTCGATATACTTCTTCGCATTGTCCCACGCGCCGCCGCCGGAGGTCATCGAGATCGCGACAAACAATCCCGTCACGATCACGCCCAGCAGCATCGCGCCGACCGCCGAGAAGGCAGCCGACTTGCCGCCAGCGCCCTGGCCCGCGATGAAGTAGATCAGGAAATAGACGACGATCGGCGAGAGCACCGGGAGCATCGACGGAATGATCATTTCCTTGATCGCGGCCTTGGTCAGGAGGTCAACGGCGCGGCCGTAATCCGGCTTGTCCTTGCCCTTCATGATGCCCGGCTTCTCACGAAACTGCCGGCGGACTTCCTCGACGATCGCCGAAGCAGCACGTCCGACCGCGGTCATGCCCATCGCGGCGAACAGATACGGCAGCAAACCGCCGAACAGCAGGCCGACCACGACGTAGGGATTGTTCAGCGAGAAATCGAGCGTGACTCCCTGGAAGTACGGATGCTTTGCCGAGTTCGCGATGAAGAATTTCAGGTCTTCATTATACGCCGCGAACAGCACCAGCGCGCCGAGACCGGCCGAGCCGATCGCGTAGCCCTTGGTGACCGCCTTGGTGGTGTTGCCGACCGCGTCGAGCGCGTCGGTCGACTTGCGCACTTCCTTCGGCAGACCCGCCATCTCGGCAATGCCGCCGGCATTGTCGGTGACCGGACCGAAGGCGTCGAGCGCGACGATCATGCCGGCGAGCGCAAGCATGGTGGTGACGGCAATCGCGATGCCGAACAAACCGGCGAGCGCGTAAGTCACAAGGATGCCGGCGATGATGACGAGCGCCGGCAAAGCCGTCGATTCCATCGAGATCGCGAGCCCCTGAATGACGTTGGTGCCATGACCGGTGACCGACGCCGCCGCAATCGACTTCACCGGACGATAGTCCGTTCCGGTATAGTATTCGGTGATCCAGATGATCAGCGCGGTGACCACGAGACCGACGATGCCGCAAATGAACAGCGCGGTGGACGTGAAGGCCACTCCACCGCCCGTCTTGAGCGGCGTGCCGAAACCGATCATCCAATGCGTGACCAGCGCGATACCGGCGAGCGACAGAATGCCGGTGGCGATCAGGCCCTTGTAGAGTGCGCCCATGATCGACTGGCTGGCGCCGAGTTTGACGAAGAACGTGCCGGCGATCGACGTGATGATGCAGACGCCGCCGATGGCGAGCGGATAGATCATCATCGAGCTCAGAACCGGCTGGTTCGCGAAGAAGATCGCGGCGAGAACCATGGTGGCGACCGTGGTCACCGCATAGGTCTCGAACAAATCGGCGGCCATGCCGGCGCAATCGCCGACATTGTCGCCCACGTTGTCGGCGATGGTCGCCGGATTGCGCGGATCGTCCTCCGGAATTCCGGCCTCGACCTTGCCGACGAGATCGCCGCCGACGTCGGCGCCCTTGGTGAAGATGCCGCCGCCGAGACGTGCGAAGATCGAGATCAGCGAAGCGCCAAAGCCAAGCGCCACGAGCGCGTCGACAACTTCACGGGTCTTGTTGGGATCGAGACCGAGTGGGCCGGTAAGGATCGCGTAGTAGACGGTCACGCCAAGTAGTGCGAGACCAGCGACCAGCATGCCGGTAATGGCGCCAGCCTTGAAGGCGAGTTCCAGTCCGCCTGCGAGCGATTTCGTTGCCGCCTGCGCCGTGCGGACGTTGGCGCGCACTGAAATATTCATGCCGATAAACCCGGCGGCGCCGGACAGGATCGCGCCGATCGCGAATCCGACGGCGACGAGCCAGCCCAGGAGCAAGCCGACGATCACGAAAATCACGACGCCGACGATGCCGATGGTGGTGTATTGGCGCTTGAGATAGGCCTGCGCGCCCTCGCGCACGGCCGCGGCGATCTCCTGCATTTTCTTCGAGCCGGCATCGGCCTGCATGACGGACCAGGTCGCCCAGACGCCATAAACGATGGCGAGCAGACCGCAGGCGATGATCACCCACAAAGCTGTCATTGATGAAACCCCGATTATAGTGAATTTGGCCGGGGGAGATTGCCCCTGCCCGGCCGCGCTTTTCCCTTCAGCCAGACGCGCGAAACGCCTCCGCCCGGCTCGAAAGCGCGCGGACATTGCCAAAAAGGAATGCGCGACGCAACGCCGGAAATAGCCTGATTTTATTGACTTTCGTCGTGTCCGGGCCCGATTGGCCGGCGCCGGGGCCAGGCCTCACGCGGCGATGCGCCGCCCGCGAAGGACGAGCCAGACGAGCAGCACCCCGGCTGACAGCACGACCGGAAAAACGACCTCGTTCACGGTCGACCAGCCGGCCAGGATGAGAATCTTGCCGGATGCGAATGAGCCGATGGCCATCGAGCCGAACACAAGAAAATCGTTGAAGGACTGGACCTGGTTGCGCTCATGCGGATGGTGGCATTGGGTGACCATCGCGGTTGCGCCGATGAATCCGAAATTCCAGCCGACACCGAGCAGCACGAGCCCGATCCAGAAATGCCACAATGTCAGTCCGGCGATGTTGGTCGCGGCGGCTGCGAGCAGGAGTACGAACCCCGCTCCGATCACGCGTTCAGGGCCGTAGCGCACGATCAGGCCGCCGGTGAAGAAGCTCGGAGCGTACATGGCGATCACGTGCCATTGCAGGCCGAGCGTGGCCTCGGTGACCGAATGGTTGCATTCCACCATCGCGAGCGGGGCGGCCGTCATCACCAGGTTCATCATGGCGTAGCTGGCGATGCCGCAGGCGACGGCGACGACGAAGCGCGGCTGGCGGACAATCTCGCCGAGCGAACGGCCGCGATGCCCCTCCGGCAGGCGCGGCGGCTTCGGGATATTGACGAACGACAACACGCCTGCGGCCAGCACCGCGATCAGGGCCTGCCCGATATAGCTCGCCGCGAACAGATAGGGCGGCCACAGGTCTTTCGTGAGAATGACAAGCTGCGGGCCGACGATGCCAGCGAAAATACCGCCCAGCAAAACCCAGGAGATTGCCTTCGGCTTGAAGGCTTCGCTCGCGGTATCGGCCGCCGCGAAGCGATAGCCTTGATGCGCGGCGGCGTAGAGGCCGGAACAGAATGCGCCCGAGCAGAAGATCAGGAACGAGCCCGTCAGCATGCCGGCGCAGCAGAGCAGACCCGTGATCACGCCCGACACCGTGCCGATCTGGAACGCCGTGCGCCGGCCGAGATGACGCGCCAGCCATCCCATCGGCAGCGCGCCGAACCAGAGCCCCAGCACATAGATCGTGATCGGCAGTGTCGCCAGCGACCGGTCCGGCGCAAGCATCGCCCCGACAATGCCGCCGGTCGCGATGATGACCGAATTGTTGGCGCCAGCGAGCGCCTGTGTCACCGAAAGCACAATGGCGTTGCGGCGCGCGAGGCGGTCGTCGACGGCCTCCGGCAAAATCCTGGCAATGTCTGACATATGCGAATCCCGGA
>CAMDXM010000299.1 GCA_945878025.1 Pseudorhodoplanes sinuspersici
TGTCCTTCACGCAGGACGACTTCGGCAACCATATCGCGATCGCGCATTTTGAGGATCGCGCCACCGAACTTCGCTTCGAAAGCACCATCCGCCTCGACCACGCGCCGGCCGGTTTCCGCGCCGGCGAGATCGAGGATTTTGCCCGCACCCACCCATTCGCCTATGCCGAGGGCGACAGAGCCGCGCTCGCACGTTTCGTCGCGCCGCTGCCGGCGCATCCGGGCGTCGATCGCTTCGCCACGGGCTTCCTGCGCGCTGACGGATCGGCCGATACGCATGACCTGCTCACCGGAATGACCGCGGCCATCAAGCGGACCTTCCGGCACGTGGCGCGGCACGAAAAGGGAATTCAGGACCCGGCGCAGACCCTCGATCTCGGCAGCGGATCGTGCCGCGACCTTGCGATGTTCATGATCGCGGCTTTGCGCTCGCTCGGCATCGCCGCGCGTTTCGTGTCCGGCTATCTGCATCTGCCCGACGATGACGACGACGATGTCACCGGCGGCAACACCCATGCCTGGCTGCAGGTTTATGTGCCGGGCCCGGGCTGGGTCGATTTCGACCCGTCGAGCGGCACCGCCGGAAACCGGAATCTCGTGCGCGTCGCGGCCGTACACGCGCCGCATGAGGCGATCCCGCTGCAGGGATCCTGGATCGGATGCGCATCCGACCATCTCGCCATGAAAGTCGCGGTCAAGGTCTCAGCGGCCGAGCCATGAAGATCCGCGCGGGCTACGAGATTTCCTACGATTGCCCGCAGCCGACGCCGATGATCTTGCAACTGAGCGTGCATCCCTCGCGCATCGCCGATTTGCTGACCTGGGACCGCATGCAGATCGCGCCCGCCATCCCGGTCAACACCTATCACGACGTTTTCGGAAATTTCTGCCACGTGATCCGCGCGCCCAAGGGCCGCCTCGTCATGTCCACGGATTTCATCGTGAACGACAAAGGCGAGCCGGATGCGGTCGCGCCCAAGGCCGAGCAGCATGCGCTGGAAGACTTGCCGGTGGATGTGCTGATCTATCTTCTCGGCAGCCGTTACTGCGAGACCGACCGGCTGATGAATATCGCATGGTCTCTGTTTGGAAAGACGCGCAAGGGCTGGCCGCTGGTGCAGGCGATCTGCGATTTCGTGCACGGCCACATCGCCTTCGGCTATGCGCATGCCAGCCCGATGAAGACGGCGTTCGACGCCTATACCGAAAAGCGCGGCGTGTGCCGGGACTTCGCGCATCTCGCGGTGGCCTTGTGCCGCTGCATGAATATCCCGGCGCGCTATTGCACGGGCTATCTCGGCGATATCGGCGTGCCGATCGACGATTCGCCGATGGATTTCAGCGCCTGGTTCGAGGTCTATCTCGGCGGCCGCTGGTACACCTTCGACGCAAGACACAACGAGCCGCGCATCGGCCGCATCCTGATGGCGCGCGGGCGCGACGCGACCGACGTCGCGATCGTGACCTCGTTCGGTCCCTGCACGCTCGTGGGATTCAAGGTGATCACGGACGAAGTCGCGGAGGCGGCCGCGAGCAGTGGCTAGACTGGCAGCACCGGCACAAGGCCCGGCACGCCCAATCCATTGAGACTGACCACGTCGTCTCTCACCTCATCGGTCCAGACCTTGAAGCTTTTGAGCGTATTGGGGCCGAAGGTGTAGGTGATCGGCACATCGGCGGCGTCACGCCCGCGCGCGATCAACACCCGCCCGATGCGCGGGATGTTGTTGCGGGCATCGAAGGTGTGCCACTCGCCGCCCAGATAGGCCTCGAACCAGCCCGCGAAATCCATTGGGCCATACGGCGGCTTCATCCCGATCTCGCCGAGATAACCCGTGCAATAGCGCGCCGGAATATTCATGCAGCGGCAGAAGGCGATGGCGAGATGCGCGTAGTCGCGGCAGACGCCCTTGCCCTCGCTGAACACCTCGAACGCGGTTTTCGAAACCGCGAGTTCGTAGCCGAACGTGATGTGCTTGTGCACGAAGTCGCAGATCGCCTGCACCCGGTCCCATCCGAGCGGCGTATTGCCGAACAATTTCCAGGCGGCGTCGGTCAGGCGGTCGGTTTCGCAATAGCGGCTGCCCAGAAGAAACACGATCGTTTCCGCCGGCAGCTGCTCCACCGCATGCTGCTGCGCCGAGCGCACGATGGCGTCGGGCTTGCCGGTGTCCCGGACGAGACCGTCCGCCGACAATTTGATCACGCCCTTTGGCACGACGAAGCGGCTGCACCAGTTTCCGAAATTGTCGCGGTACGGAGCGATGGGGACGGAGGGTGTGGTCACCAAATGGTCGGGAACGATGACATCGGACGCGCGGCTGGAATGCACGCCGACGACCATGATCATCGGCGTCGGCTGTGGAACGTCGTAGACGAGTTCATAGCCGACACGGATTTTCACAACATGGTCCTTGACCCTTGAGGCAGAACTCGACCTGACGCTTCATAAAAGCGTGCGAGGGCGGAACGCTCCACCCTCGCATGTCTTGATTGAGAAGTCTTCCGGCGAGAAGCGACGCGAACGAGCAACTATTTCGCGTCGCCGATCGCACAGAACGGATGCCTCGACTGGCATTTGGCGCGCGCTTCCTCGCGGCTTTTGCCGGTCTCGGTGCAGGTGGTGCGGTTGACCACGAACGGGATCGGCAGCGCCGGACAGGAAACCACGAATTTGTAGCCGGTCAGGTTGCGCCAGATGCGCTTGACCTTCTGCTTGATCGTCTCGTCCTTCTTCGGCTTGTCCTGCACCAGCACGATAGCCGATTGATCGTTGTTGCGCGTGAGGCCCGCCGGCGACAGCGGGGCGGCGAAAACGGGATTGCTCGCGGCGATAAAAGCCGCGCTCGTGATCAGCAAGGCAAGATGACGCATGATTTTCTCCCAGCCAAAATGAAAATGACAAATCCGCCGACTGCACTCACATTTGAGAATCCGCCAGCGTCCAGTAGTGGCAATAACGGGGAATGGAGGTAAATGGTTCCGCAGAACGGCGGCGCGTTCCGTCCCCGCGGCGGCTATAACACTGGTATGTCAGTCGCCTGGCTGTTTCGAAATCGCGGAGGTTGTCCATGGAATGCGAGCTTTGCAAGGAACAGATGTTCCTCTTCGGCGATGAGAACGCCTTTGTCCGCTACGATAATAACAGCCTCAGCAAAGGACACGTCCTCGTGGTCCCGCGCAGGCACGTCGCCGATTTCTTCGACATGACGTGGGCGGAAAAAACGTCTGTGATCGCTTTGCTGGACCGAGCGAGAGCTGAGATTTCACGCGATCATTCCCCCGACGGCTACAATATCGGGGTCAATATCGGCCAAGCGGCCGGCCAGTCGCGCATGCACGTTCATGTCCACCTGATCCCGCGTTATGCCGGCGATGTCGCGGATCCAGGCGGCGGCATCCGTTGCGTGCTGTCGCACCGCTCCGCCCAATAAAGCGTGGATCGGTTCGCGAGCCGCGGAGAAGCGCTCACGTATTCAGCCATCCGTAATGCACAGGAAAGCCTTCGCCGGACAGAAGGCTCACCGTCTCGTAAAGCGGCAGGCCGACGACGTTGGAATAAGAGCCGACCATCTTCACGATGAAGGAGCCGGCGAGCCCCTGCGCGGCATAGCCGCCGGCCTTGCCGCGCCATTCGCCGGACGCGAGATAGGCCTCGATGTCGTCCTCGGTCAGGCGCTTGAAGCGCACGCGCGTCTCGACCAGGCGCTGGCGGAAGGTTTCCTTCGGCGTGACCATGCAGATTCCGGTATGGACGCGATGATTGCGTCCGGACAGAAGCCGCAGGCATTGCCCGGCCTCATCCAGCAATTCGGCTTTCGGCAGGATGCGCCGGCCGACCGCGACCACGGTGTCCGCCGCGATGATGAAGGCGCCGCGCAATTCGTCATCGAGCCGCACGGCGGAAAGCGCCGCTTCCGCCTTGGCGCGCGCAAGCCGGTTGGCGCAGGCGCGCGGCAACTCGCCTTTGAGCGGCATTTCGTCGATGTCGGCGGGCTGCAGCGCATCGGGCTCGATGCCGGCCTGATTGATCAGCGACAGACGCCGGGGCGAGCCCGAAGCAAGAACGAGTTTGGGCCGGCCGATCATTTCAGGAATTCGCTTTATCCGGGGGAGCGGACGCCAAAGCCCGCGTGATGGCGGGACAAATAGCGGAATCGGGGCGGTTTCACAACCGGTTCGGCACGCCGATCAGCCGACCCGTCACCCTGAGGTGCCCGGCGAAGCCGGGCCACCGCAAGTCGGCTTTAGCCGACTTGCGCTTAATGAATCCAAACTCGGGTAA
>CAMDXM010000300.1 GCA_945878025.1 Pseudorhodoplanes sinuspersici
GGGAACGCCTGAACCGAAGCCACACGAGCATCATTACACTTCTAGTGTCCCTTGGAATCCGAAGTTCGCTAAGGCGGGTGCTGCAAAATTAGGGCGAACTTCGGATTTGGGACACTAGCAAAGCAATGGCAGGTGGGCAATGTTGCGCCTCACGTCCCTGCCATGCCCCGATCGCGGATCTCATGACAATTGCCGACAGAAGGCGCGTCGCGGTCGCACTCGCGGGCGCCGGCGCCTTTCTCAATCTCTATTCGCCGCAAGCGGTGCTGCCGCTGCTGGCGAAGGAATTCGGCGCGACTGAAGCTGGCATTGCTCTCATCATGTTCGCATCGACCTTCGCGATCGCGTTCACCGCGCCTTTCACCGGCGCGATCGCGGACGTGCTCGGACGCAAGCGGGTGATCACCGCGGCGATGATCGCCCTTGTGGTTCCGACCGTGATGACGGCGCTTTCGCCCAATCTCGACGCCATGATCTTCTGGCGCTTCGTGCAGGGCCTCGTGCTGCCGCCGATCTTCGCCGTCACCATCGCCTATATCGGCGGCGAAATGCCGGCCGATGAGGCGACCGGCATGACCGGGATCTATACCGCCGGCGCGGCCATTGGCGGCTTCACCGGACGGCTTCTCACCGGTCTCCTGGCGGAGCCGATCGGCTGGCGCAACGCGTTCCTGGTCGATGCGGGGCTCACGGCGCTGTGCGCCATCGCCGTCATCGTTCTGCTCCCGCGCGAACGGCAATTCGTGCGCGCCGCCAATCTCAAGGCATCGCTCAGGCAGATGCTGGCGCATCTGCGCAATCCGAAGCTGCTTGGCACCTACGCCGTCGGCTTCGGCGTGCTGTTCAACTTTATCGCGACCTTCACCTTTGTCAGCTTTCATCTCGCGGCGGCGCCGTTCAATCTGTCGCCGGCCGCGCTCGGCATGATCTTCATCGTTTATCTGATCGGAACGGTGATCGTGCCGCTGGTCGGACGGGGCGTGTCGCGCTTCGGGCGGCGGCGTTTCGTCACCGCGGTCATCGCGCTGTGGATGTGCGGAATCCTGCTAACGCTCGTGCCGTGGCTGCCCGCGGTGATCGTTGGCCTTGCCATGGCCGCGGCCTGCGGCTTCCTCTGCCAGGCCTCGTCGCAGAGCTATGTCGCGACCTCGAGCAAGACCGGGATTTCCTCGGCCATCGGCCTTTACGTCACCGCCTTCTATGTCGGCGGCAGCGTCGGCGCGCTCCTGCCCGGCCTCGCCTGGGATGCCGCGAAATGGCCGGGCACCGTCGCCATGGTGGTCGCGATGCAGACGATCATGATGCTGATCGTCTGGCTGGCCTGGAGCAAGGATCGGCGGTAGTTTCTCGTCTGATCGGAGGCGGTCAATGCGGATTCCAAAAATCGTCGCGCTTTGCGCGATTGCAGTCCTCTCGCCCGCTTTATGCGCCGCGCAGGACGAGGAGAAAAAAGAATCGCCGCTGCCCTCGCATCTGCCGCTCAAGACCGAAGCCTGTTTCGGCCGCAGCTATGACGCAACGCATCTTGCCGCGCATCCGAAGCAACGCGTGACGAGTTTCCATCTGGCGCGCGAATTCAAGGAAGACCAGAATCTGGAATTTGATCCGACGCCGGAACAGGAATTGAAGAACGACGACGGCGCCTATAGCCGCGTCAACGTCAACGCCTATGTCCGCTTCCGCGACAGGAAGGGCGTCTATACCAACGGCCTGTCCTGCGGAAAGGGCGACGATAACATCGTGCGTTGCGCGATCGATTGCGACGGCGGCAGCTTCAATCTGAAACCCTCAGGACAGTCGCTGCTCTTGGAAAATAACGGCTTCGTGGTCGTGGGCGGCTGTGGCGCGAGCGAGGACGAGCAGGAAAACGAGGAGCATGTCGCGCCCGGAACGGACGACAAGGTGTTCCGGCTCGATCCCAAACCGGTCGCGGCCTGCGCGGCGGAGCGCGCCGCCATGGCGCCGGCCTTCGCGAAGCTCGGCAAGCCGCTGCGCACTCGCTTCAGGGAGAGCGAGACCGTGTGTTTCAGCCGCGGTTACGACGTCGCGCATCTCGCTTCGCATCCGAAACAGACGGTCAGGCGCATTGCCGTGCTCAAAACCAGGGAATCGAAAGCCGATCCCGACATTCCGCAATACGACCTGACGTTCCGGGTCGAAACCAAAGATGGAAAGAAATTTTCGCAGAAAGCGCCCTGCTCGCCCGACCAATATGCCTTTGGGTGCCGGCCGGATGAGCCGGCCGATGACCGTTATTTCTATCTGACGCGCGCCGGCGACAGCGAGATGATGCTGCGCGACAAGCATGGATTGCTGGACAAGGTGTTCAAAACGAAGCTCGGCAGCGACGACCGTATTTTCAAGCTGAAGACGTCGGCTACGGAGGCGTGCAAGCCTTGATCAGACGGCGTCTGCGCTCGGATGCCACAATGGCTGATATCCGGCTTTAAGCACTGCGAGGATCGACGGCGGCGTGAGCACGTCGACACGCGCGCCGCGAGGACGCACACCGGCTGAGGCATAGCCTTCCGATGTCCAGCGCAGCAGCGCGCTCCCGCGCAGCATGGCCGCCTGCTTGTCATTACCCGGCATGACGATACACGCGCCATCGGGCAGATCGTCGATCGGCAACCGATGCCGCCGCTTGTCGTCGCCGTCGAGCCGCTCGGCCTGCAGCACGATGTCCATCTCCGTCGCGCGGGCGCGTGTTTTCCGCTTGCGCGAGCCTGGCCACAAATGCGCGAACATCTCCGCATCCTTGCGGCGGCATTCGAAACAGGGCCGGTGACCGGCGGCGAGCGCGGTCACCTCATCGAGAAAGAACAATTCGGTATAGCTCTCGCCCCACACCTTGCGATGGCGGCCCTTGAATTCGAGCCGGCAGCAGATCCATTGCCGCGAGCTCCAGCGCTGCGAAGAGAGCGTTTGATCGTCGCGATGCATGCGCCCGCCGCGATTGCCCATGAACAGGCCGCGAGACGCGTCCGCGAATAATTCGCCGAAGGGAGAGACGCGGTTTTGCAGGGGCATGGCGTTATCAGCTTGTCATGGCCGGGCTTGTCACCCGCAAGTCGGATGTATCCGACTTGCGGCTCATCTATGCTGGACTCGGGCAAACCCGAGTTCAGATGCCATCCACGTCTTGCTTCGCGGCTCCAAAGACGTAGATGCCCGGCACAAGGCCGGGCATGACGTCGTTAGAGCAGCAAAACCAACTCGGATGTTACGCCTGCGGCTGCGGCTCCATCGGGCCGGTATCGGCATCCGGGCGCGGACGGCCGCGGCCGGCGCTCGGCACCGCGGAAGAGCGCGGCGTCGACGGCTCGAGGACCGATTCACGGTTCGGCTTCTTGCCGTTGAGCAGATCCTTGATCTCGTCGCCGGTCAGCGTCTCGAATTCGAGCAGCCCCTTGGCGAGCACCTCGAGATCGGCGCGCTTGTCCTCGAGAATCTGGCGCGCTTCGGCATGGCCGGCTTCGACCAGACGGCGCACCTCGGAATCGATCTTCATCGCGGTCGCTTCCGAAATATTCTGCTGGCGCGCGACCGACATGCCGAGGAACACCTCGTCCTGGTTCTCGCCATAGGCCACGGCGCCGAGTTCCGGCGAGAAGCCCCAGCGCGTCACCATCATGCGCGCAAGCCGCGTCGCCTGCTCGATGTCGCTCTGCGCGCCCGAGGTGACCTTGTCGTGACCGAAGATCATCTCCTCGGCGACACGGCCGCCCATCATGATCGCAAGCCGCGAGGTCATCTGCTCGAAGCTCATCGAAAGCTTGTCGCGTTCCGGCAATTGCATGACCATGCCGAGCGCGCGGCCGCGCGGAATGATCGTGGCCTTGTGCACCGGATCGGTCGCCTTGACGTTGAGCGCGAGGATCGCATGGCCGCTTTCGTGATAGGCGGTCAGCATCTTTTCTTCCTCGGTCATGACGAGCGACTTGCGCTCCGCGCCCATCATCACCTTGTCCTTGGCGTCCTCGAATTCATGCTGCGTGACCATGCGCTTGTTGCGCCGCGCCGCCATCAGCGCCGCCTCGTTGACGAGGTTCATCAGGTCCGCGCCGGAAAAGCCGGGCGTGCCGCGCGCGATGGTTTTCAGGTTCACATCCGGCGACAGCGGCACCTTGCGGACATGCACTTTCAGGATCTGCTCGCGGCCGACCACGTCCGGATTGGGCACAACCACCTGACGGTCGAAACGGCCGGGACGCAGCAAGGCCGGATCGAGCACGTCGGGACGGTTGGTCGCGGCAATGAGGATGATGCCTTCATTGGCCTCG
>CAMDXM010000301.1 GCA_945878025.1 Pseudorhodoplanes sinuspersici
TCACGCTTTTCCTTTTCGATCACCTGAGGTTCGGCGTCGGCCTTCATGCAAATGAAGTCGATGTCTCGGGGGAGGCTTTGGCGGGTCTCCCCCGACCTTAATCGAGACGAGCGTCTGATCCGATCGATCTCAGTTCGGCCTCACCCTGAGGAGCATTGCCAACGGGTCCGCGCAAAGCGCGGCCCGATGGTAAACTCCGCAATGCGTCTCGAAGGGCGAGGCCGCCCCATCCTTCGAGACGCGCAGCTTCGCTGCGCTCCTCAGGATGAGGCGGAGTGAGATTACCGGGCCGGCTTCGCCAGCCACTGCAGCAACGCCGCGTCGGGATGCCCGTCCGAACGCAATCCGGCTTTCGCCTGTTCGGCGCGGATGGCGTCGCGCTGGTCAAAGTCGATCTGCCCGATAAAATTGTTCACCGGATATCCGCGCGAAGCGAGTGCGCGCTGCAGGCGAATGCGCTCGTCGCGCCCGAGCTGAATGTCGTCCGCGGGCCACGCCGCGACCAGCGGCCGGCCGCCGCGCAGCCGGTCGGCGAGATGCGCGATCGCCAGCGCATAGGCGTCCGAAATATTGTAACGCTTGATCGCCACGAAATTGTCGGTAACGAGGAATCCGGGCCCGCGCGCGCCGCTCGGGAACAGAAGATAGGCGCTGCCGCTTTCGGGGAATTTTCCACCGTCGGCGCGGTGAAAACCGAGCGCGGCCCATTCCGCGAACGATCCGCGGCTTTTCCTGAAATCGAAACTGCGCGGCGGCGACACTTCGAAGCCCCACGGCATGCCCGGCTGCCAGCCATTCTTGCGGAAATAATTCGCGATCGAGCCAAGCACATCCGGCACATTGGTCCAGATGTCGCGCTTGCCGTCGCCGGAAAAATCCACCGCCCAGCGCACGAAGCTCGACGGGATGAATTGCGGCTGTCCCATCGCGCCGGCCCAGGAGCCGGTGATCTTGTCCCTGGAGATATGGCCTTCCTGCAGGATCATGAGCGCATACAGGAGTTCGTCGCGGCAGAATTCCTCGCGATAGCCCGAGGCCGCGAGCGTCGCCAGCGAGCGGATGATGTCCTTGTTGCCGGGGCCGGCGCCGTAGCTCGTTTCCAGACCCCAGATCGCCACGATGATCGCGGGATCGACGCCGAATTGTCTCTCGATTGCGGCCAGAGTGTCGGCCCATTTCACCATTTGCTGCGCGCCGCCGGAGAGCCGCCCCGGCGACAATGTGCCGGAGATATACACGCCGACCGGCCGGCCATATTCGGCCTGCCGCTGCGTCAGCGCGAGCACCGACGGATCGGGCTCGACGCCGGCGAAGGCCAGATCGAATGTCCGCCGCGTGACGCCGCGCTTCTCCGCCTGCGGCCAAAGCTTCTGCACATAGGCGCGGAATTCCGTGCCCTTGCCGTCCTGCGGCTGGGCGGAGGCGGGTGTAGTGACGGCGAGCGATAAAGCGATGGCCGCGAGTGTCCGAACTCTAAACGTCATCCATTCGTTCAGCGCTTTTGATTTTACTCCGACCTCATCCTGAGGAGCGATCCAAAGGATCGCGTCTCGAAGGACGAGGTCGGCCTCATGGTTCGAGACGCGCCGCTTCGCGGCGCTCCTCACCATGAGGGACAAGGGTGGTCGCTTGCGCAAGTCGGCCCCATCCTTCGAGACGCATTGCTCCGCAATGCTCCTCAGGATGAGGCCGAGGAAGGTCATGACGGCCGCGACTTTTGCGCCTGCTGGATCGCGGCCCAGACCCGCGCGGGAGACGCCGGCATGTCGATATGCCGGATGCCATAGACCGAGAGCGCGTCCACGATCGCGTTCATGATCGAGGCGAGCGCGCCCGCGCAGCCGGCTTCGCCGCAGCCCTTGGTGCCGAGCGGATTGGTTCTGGCTGGAACCGGATGGCTGACAAAACCGATGTCGCAGGCGTGGTGCGCGCGCGGCATCGCATAATCCATGAACGAGCCGGTGAGCAATTGCCCCTCGGAATCGTAGACGGTGTTTTCGAGCAGCGCCTGTCCGAGGCCCTGCACCACGCCGCCATGCACCTGGCCCGCGACCAGCAGTGGATTGACGATGGTGCCGAAATCGTTGGCGGAGGAATATTTCACCACCTCGACGTGCCCTGACTCCGGATCGATCTCGACCTCGGCCACATGCGTGCCGTTCGGAAAGCATGACTGCACCGGCTCGGTGGCATGCTTGACATCGAGCGATTGCGGCGCGTCGGGCGGAAGCGCGATGCCGGCGCGCAGCTTTTGCGCGAGCTCCATGATGCCGATGGAGCGGTCGGTGCCGGCGATGACGAAGCGGCCATGCGAGAATTCGATGTCGGAGGCGGACGCCTCCAGCACATGCGAGGCGATGGTCTTGCCCTTTTCGATCACTTTCGCGGATGCTTCCACGATCGCCATTCCGCTCGCCGTGATCGAACGCGATCCGCCGGTGCCGCCGCCGGCGATCAGCTCGTCGCTGTCGCCCTGCAGAAGCCGGATCTTGTCGAAGGGAATTCCGAGCTTTTCGGACAGAACCTGCGCGAACGGCGCGGCATGGCCCTGGCCGTAATCGAGCGTGCCGGTGATGAGCGTCACATGGCCGTCGGCTTCGAAGCGCACGCCGCCCATTTCCTTGTTCGGCGGCGCGGTCACTTCGAGATAGGAGCCGATGCCGAGCCCGCGCAGCTTGCCGCGCTTCTTGCTTTCTCGTTTCCGTGCGGCGAAGCCCTTCACGTCGGCTGCTTCGAGCGCGTCCTTGAACACGGCGGGGAAGTCGCCGCTGTCGTAATCCATTTCCGACGGCGCCTTGTAGGGAATCTGCGAAGGCTTGATGTGATTGCGCTTGCGCAAAGCGATCCGGTCGATGCCCATCTCGGCCGCGGCCTGGTCGATCAGCCGCTCCATGTAATAATTTCCCTCGGGGCGTCCGGCGCCGCGATAGGCGGACACGAAGGTCGTGTTGGTGAACACGCACTTGGTCGAGACCTCGATCAGCGGCGTCTTGTAGATGCTGACCGTGTTCTTCACCGCGTTGAGCGTGGACATGATCGGCGCGACCATGCCGAGAAACGCGCCCATATTGCCGAAGCCGTTCAGGCGCACGGCGAGAAAGTTTCCCTCCTTGTCGAGCGCCAATTCCGCCGCCATCTCGTGGTCGCGGCCGTGATGGTCGGACACGAATGCGCCGGAGCGGTCGTCGGTCCATTTCACCGGACGGCCGAGCAGGCGCGAGGCATGCAGCACGCAGAGATATTCCGGATAGGCCGCGGCCTTCATGCCGAACGAGCCGCCGACATTGCCGACCAGCACGCGCACCTGTTCGGGTTTCACGCCCAGAAGTTCGACCAATTGGCCCTTCATGCCGAAGGCGCCCTGGCAGCCGGTATGCAGCGTGAAATGATCCTTGGCCTTGTCGTAGTCGGCAATGGCCGCGCGCGGCTCCATCGAATTCACGACAAGACGCGTGTTGCGCGGCGACAATCTGCTGACATGCGCGGCGCTCTTGAAGGCGGCGGCGACTTTCTCGCTGTCGCCGAAATGATAGTCGAGCGCGATATTGCCCGGCGCCTCGTCATAGAGCTGCGGGGCGCCGGGCTTTGCGCCCTCGCTTGCGAGCGTGACGGCGGGCAGCGCCTCGATATCGAGCGCGATCGCTTCGGCGGCGTCCTTCGCCTGCAGCAATGTCCCGGCGACGACGCAGGCGACCGGATCGCCGACGAAGCGCACTTTTCCTTCCGCGAGCGCGCGGCGCTCGGGCTTCTTCATCTCGGAGCCGTCGCGGTTCTTGAAGCCGACGATGCATTTGAACGTGCCGTAAACCTTCAAGTCGCTCGCGGTATAGACGCCGAGCACGCCCGGCATCGAACGGGCCGCTTCGGTGTCGATGCGCTTGATCACCCCGTGCGCATGCGTGGAGCGCACGATCACCGCATAGGCCTGGCGGGGCAGATCGATGTCGTCGGTATAGCGGCCCTGGCCCTGCACCAGGATGGGGTCCTCGGTGCGGCGGACCGGCTGGCCTATTCCGAATTTCGCAAGCGCAAGGGATTCGCCGGAAACGGACTTTTCGCGGACATTCATGATGCGGCTTTCGAATTTCGGATTCCGGACACGGGATGAATAGTCTTGAAATACCGGGCGAAAGTCGCGCGCACAAGGCGATCCGTGCATCCCTGTTCCTCTCGTCATGCGGGCCGTCGGAACGCACATGACAGCGGTCTGGGTGCAACCAAGGCGGGTTCGCTATGCGCCTTGCTTTTCCCTCCCCCTGCAAGCGGGAGGGTGGCGAGCTGCG
>CAMDXM010000302.1 GCA_945878025.1 Pseudorhodoplanes sinuspersici
GTCCGCGATGCCGCGGCCGGCGGATCGCTCGACGAAAAAACGGTGGCCGGATTCGCGGCGGCCGGCCGCTATGAGGAAACGGCGGTGGCGCTGGCGGAGCTTTGCGAAGTCCCGCTCGATGTCATCGACAAGATGATGAACGGAGACCGGCCGGACCCCATCCTCATTCTCTGCAAGTCGACCGGCTTTTCGTGGACGACCGCGCGCGCCATCATTCTCGTGCGTCCGGGAAACCGCGGAAAATCAGCCCCGGCGCTCGAACAGGCATTGGTCAATTTCGACAAGCTGTCGGTTTCGACGGCGCAGCGTGTCGTCCGTTTCTGGCAGGCCGGTCACCATCCAGCCGGCGGATTGGCCGTGGTGCGTTAAGGCGACAGCGAAAGAATTCAGAGTTTGCGGAACGTCAGATAGCTGGAACGCCGGCCTTCCCGCTTCGCCTTTGCCTCATATCGCGTCGAATCGAAGCCGGGCCACGGCAGCCGCCAGTCGTCGGCGCGCTCGGCTGTCCAGACGAAAACGCGCGAGCGCAGGAGCCGCACGAGAGTCCACGCCGTGTAATCGGAAATATCGGTTGCAAACCTGAATTCTCCACCGGTTTTGAGGACGCGCGCGAGCGCCGCAACGCTTTCGTCCTGCACGAAACGGCGTTTCCAGTGCCGGCGCTTCGGCCACGGATCGGGATACAGCAGATCCACCCGCGCGAGCGAAGAGGCCGGCAGCCATGCCAATAGCTCCGCCGCGTCGCCGTGATGCAGACGGATATTGCCCAGATCCCGCGCCTCGATGGCGGCGAGCGCTTTCGCCATTCCGTTCACGAACGGTTCGGCGCCGATATATCCCGTCCGCGGATGCCGTTCGGCCTCCGACACGAAATGCTCGCCGCCGCCGAAGCCGATCTCCATGCGGACGTCATCGACGCCGCCGAAAAGACTTCGAAGGTCGGCCGGTGGCGGGATGGTGAGATCGATCGCAAGGCGCGGCAGCAGCGTGTCAATCAGGCCGGCCTGATGCGCGCGCAGTTTCTTGCCCTTGCGGCGGCCAAAAAAGGCGCGCGCAACGCCGCCGGGTTTATCGCCGCGTTCGGAATGCATAACGGCCGCATCCTTGATGCGGCCGTTTGCAAAACTCAACCCGTGACTTATCAGAATGCCTTTTTCAGCTTGTCGGCGAGATCGGTCTTTTCCCACGAAAAGCCGCCGTCCTTGTCCGGCGCGCGGCCGAAATGGCCGTAAGCGGCGGTGCGGCGGTAGATCGGCCGGTTCAGCTTGAGCGTGCGGCGGATATTGGTCGGCCGCAGCGGAAACATTTCAGCCAGCACTTTTTCAAGCTTGGCCTCGTCGACCTTGCCGGTGCCATGCAGGTCGACCAGGAGCGACATCGGCTCGGCAACGCCGATCGCGTAGGCGACCTGAATCGTGCAGCGCTCGGCGAGGCCGGCGGCCACGACATTCTTGGCGAGATAGCGCGCGGCATAAGCGGCCGAGCGGTCTACCTTGGTCGGATCCTTGCCGGAGAAGGCGCCGCCGCCATGCGGAGCGTAGCCGCCGTAAGTGTCGACGATGATCTTGCGGCCGGTCAGGCCGCAATCGCCGTCGGGTCCGCCGACCACGAAATTGCCGGTCGGGTTGACCAGGAAGTCGGAATCTTTTTGCGGCATCCAGCCCTTGGGCAAGGCCGACGCGACCGCGTCTCCGATCAGATCCTTCACCATCGACGGGGTGTATTTCTTGCCGTTGCGGGTCGTCGCATTGTGCTGCGTGGAGACCACGACCTTGGTGCAGCCGACCGCTTTGCCATCGACATACTTCACCGTGACCTGGCTCTTCGCGTCGGGCTGCAGATCGAACAGCTTCTTGGAGTGACGCTGGTCCGCGAGCACCTTCAGGATCTTGTGTGAAAAATAAATCGGGGCCGGCATGAACGAGTTTTTCTCGTAAACCTCGCTCTCGGTGCAGGCGAAGCCGAACATCATGCCCTGGTCGCCGGCGCCTTCCTGCTCCGCGCCCTTTTTCTTCTTGGCATCGACGCCCATCGCGATGTCGGGCGACTGGCCGTGCAGCAGCACCTCGACATCGGCGCCATGATAGGAGAAGCCGTCCTGGTCGTAGCCGATGTCTTTCACGACATCGCGCGCGATCTGGGCGATCTGCTCGCGGTTGACCACGGCCTGCGAGCCGAATTTCTTGAAAAATGGCGCCTGACCGCGGCCCTCGCCGGCGATGACGATTTTGTTGGTCGTGGTCAGGGTTTCGCAGCCGAGGCGGGTATTGACGAGGCTGTCGTCGGCGATGCCGAGCTTGATGTCGTTCTCGATGAAGGCGTCGAGGATGGCGTCGGAAATCTGGTCGCTGACCTTGTCCGGATGTCCTTCGGACACGGATTCGCTGGTGAACAGGTGGCTTTTGCGCGGCACTGAGAAACTCTCCCTCACGGGACGAAGCGTAGGCGCTCGTCTGCTGAAAAGAGGCAGTGTCATTGCAGCGTCGAAGCGCCGGGTCAAGATGTGGGCCGGATGGGGCGCCGGGATGGGCCCGATTTTGGGATGCTTTGACGCCGCAGAAGCCTGCTGCGAGGCGAATTTTCCAAAGCGGGTTATGCCGCCGAAGGGCTGCGAGACAGAGCGAGGTTAGGATTCTGGACACCGGCCCGGCGTCGCGGGACTTGCGCCGCGAGGGTCCGATCCAACTTGATTGAATCGGACCGGAGCTGGATTCCTGTGTCCATCACGCAATCTCGCGGCAAACCGATATCCACCCCGGATCAGGTCCCGGGCCGACTCTTACCGGATTGCGCTCCAGAACCACGGTCCCAAAAGCCCGGCCCCGAACGTGATCGGGGCGGGAACCGGTTTCGGGAAAGATCGTGCTAAGCTGAAAGGCCGGAGCCCGGTTTTGATTCAATCAGAACCGACAAGGCTCTAACGGTCGTGGTCGCCCGCGATCTGCTCGACGAGATCGACGATCTTCCGCCGCAGCTTGGGGTTCTTGATGCGCATGAACGATTTGGTCAGCGCGAGACCGTCGGACGTCGCGAGGAAATCGGAGACGTAAGCGGGTGAAGGAGCCTCGGTGAGCCCGTGCGCTTCGCTGCCAACGGGGGCGCCTTCAAAAAAGAACGACACCGGCACCTGAAGGATCTGCGAAATCTGCTGCAGCCGGCTCGCGCCGATGCGGTTTGTACCCTTCTCGTATTTTTGCACTTGCTGGAACGTGAGATCGAGCGCGTCCCCGAGCTTTTCCTGGCTCATGGCAAGCATCATCCGACGCATGCGGACACGACTTCCGACATGCTTGTCAGTCGGATTCGGGGTCTTCTTTACCATTCAACTCTCCTTCGAACCCCCAAGGCAATTCTCGATCTAATCGCAAATCGACACAACCGGGGGTTTGGCTGTTTTTTTCTATACAACATCAAAAGTTACGCAGATACCGCTATGTTTCCCACATTATAAAACAATAAAACACGATCCTTAGAGCGCTAAGATGCCCAAAGAACGCATCGACCACAACGCTCAGCGATTGTTATCTGACATATCTAATAGTTCTAGCTGTGGCAAAATCCTAGTGGCCGCTCGGCCGGCGGGTGCGCTTGCGCAATACGATGATAAAGACCGTTCCGAGAACCAGCCCGATCAAGCCGTCTCCGGTTTTTGCGTAGAATGATCGGGCGGCCGGCCGCGGCAAAGGGCCGTCGATCACGCCCTCGGCGCCCAGCGGCAGCGATTTCACGATACGCCCGAGTGGATCGACAATGGCCGAAATCCCGGTATTGGCCGCGCGCACGAGCGGCAGGCCTTCTTCGATCGCCCGCACGCGCGCCTGCTGGAGATGCTGATAAGGACCGGTGCTCACACCGAACCATCCGTCATTCGTCAGATTGAGCATCCAGCCCGGACGATCGCCGGAAGGCACGACGTCGCCCGGAAAAATGATCTCGTAGCAGATGAGCGGCAACATCAGCGGCGCGCGCGGGACCGGATAAGTGCGGTGCCGGTCGCCCGGCAGAAAGCCGCCCCGGACTTTCGTGAGCTGCATCAATCCGAGTTTCTCAAGTATCGCCTGCAACGGCAGATACTCGCCGAACGGAACCAGATGCACCTTGTCGTAGACCGACAGGATCGTGCCGTCATGATCGATGACGTAAATGGAATTATAGGCCCGTGTGATTCCGCGCGCCGCCGGCGCGATGTCCGCCGGGCGCACACCGCCCGTGATCAGCACGGCGCGGTCGGGCAGCAGATCCGCGATCTGCGCGATGGCGTCGGATTCGCGCGGA
>CAMDXM010000303.1 GCA_945878025.1 Pseudorhodoplanes sinuspersici
GCTGCCGCTGCGCCTGGCGCTCCGGCTGCGGGCGCTGCGGCCCCCGCCGCGGGCGCTCCCGCCGCAGGTGGCGACAAGAAGTGAGGCGGCGGCGCGCGCAAGCGCGCCGTCTCCCTGACCCATGCTTCTTCTTGTCGGGCTCGGCAATCCGGGTGCCCGCTACGCGGGCAACCGGCACAATATCGGCTTCATGGCGGTCGACGCCATCGCCAAGCGCCACGGCTTTCCGCCGTGGCGCCGCCGCTTTCAGGGCGTCGCAGCGGAAGGCACGCTCGGCAGCGAGCGCGTCCTTCTGCTTCTGCCGGGAACCTTCATGAACGAATCCGGCCGCGCGGTCGAAGAGGCCGCGCATTTCTACAAGATCGGACTCGATGGCATCGTCGTGTTCCACGACGAACTCGATCTTCCGCCCGGCAAGCTGCGGATCAAGAGCGGCGGCGGGGTCGCCGGTCATAACGGGCTGCGCTCGATCTCCGCGCATCTTGGCAACGACTATCGCCGCGCGCGCATCGGCATCGGTCATCCGGGCGTGAAAGAGCTCGTGCATTCTTACGTGCTCTCCGATTTCGCCAAGAGCGAAAGGGAATGGGTGGAAACGATGTGCGAGGCGATCGCTGACAACGCGCCGTTGCTGGCGAAAGGCCCGGACTCCAGCTTCCAGAACAAGGTCCATCTGGCGATGGCCGCCAAAGGCTATGGCGGCCCGGACGGACCGGATGACAAGGCGACGTAAAATGGCGGCACGGACCGCGCGACTTTAATCGAAGCAATCAAGGCGCTCTCATGGGATTCAAATGCGGCATCGTCGGCTTGCCCAATGTCGGCAAGTCCACGCTCTTCAATGCGCTGACCGAAACGGCGGCGGCGCAGGCGGCGAATTATCCGTTCTGCACCATCGAACCGAATGTCGGCGAGGTCGCGGTGCCCGATCCGCGCCTCGACGATCTCGCGCGCCTCGGCAAGTCCGAGAAAACCGTGCCGACGCGCCTGACCTTCGTCGATATCGCGGGTCTCGTGCGCGGCGCCTCCAAGGGCGAGGGCCTCGGCAACCAGTTCCTCGGCAATATCCGCGAGGTCGACGCCATCGCGCATGTGGTGCGCTGCTTCGAGGACACCGACGTGACGCATGTCGAGGGCAAGATCGATCCGATCGCCGATATCGAGACCATCGAGACCGAATTGATGCTGGCCGATCTCGAAAGCCTGGAAAAGCGCGTCGATGCGCTGGAAAAGAAGGCGCGCGGCAACGACAAGGAAGCCAAAGAGACGCTCGATCTCGTCCAGCGCGCGCTCAAGCCCTTGCAGGAAGGCAAGCCGGCCCGGATCGTGGAGCGCAAGCCGGAAGAGGAAAAAACCTTCGCCATGCTGGGCCTGATGACCGCCAAGCCCGTGGTCTATGTCTGCAATGTCGAGGAAGCCTCGGCCGCAAACGGCAACGATTATTCCCGCAAGGTCGAAGCGCGCGCCAAGGAAGAAGGCGCGGTGGCGGTCGTGATCTCGGCGAAAATCGAATCGGAAATCGCCGTGCTCTCGCGCGGCGAGCGCGAGGAATATCTCGCGGCGGTCGGCCTGAAGGAAGCCGGCCTCGACCGGCTGATCCGCGCCGGCTACGCGCTGCTCGATCTCGTCACTTATTTCACCGTCGGTCCGAAGGAAGCGCGCGCCTGGACCATCACGCGCGGCACCCGGGCGCCGCAGGCGGCGGCCGTCATCCATACCGATTTCGAGAAGGGCTTCATTCGGGCCGAAACCATCGCGTTCGACGATTATGTCGCGTTCGGCGGCGAAGCCGGCGCCAAGGATGCCGGAAAATTTCGACTCGAAGGCAAGGATTACGTCGTCGCCGATGGCGACATCATGCATTTCCGGTTTGCGACTTAAGCGCGTTCTAAACCCGTCATCCTGAGGTGCGCGTGAGCAAAGCGAACGCGCCTCGAAGGATAGACGGCCCGGACTGTTGGCCGTGCATCCTTCGAGGCCGTGCTGCGCACGGCGCCTCAGGATGACGGTTCTGGGTCCGTCGCTTTCCAGATCCAATTTTCAAACAGCCACGTCTCTCTCTGTCTCGCGGGCGGTTTCCCGCCGGAGTTTTCCGTCAACCCGTTTCGTTTTGCGCTCCGAACGAAAGCGCGGAGCGCGTCTTCACTCCCAAAGCGGGAGCGGAGCGCCGTAACGGCGCATTGTCTTGTGGCGTGCTCCTGCGAAGAGCACGCAACCGGCCTTGCGATCGGCCAGTCTCGCCTTACGGCGCTCCACTTCGGCGTTATCAGATGGTGGGACCCCTCTGCCCCGCCGGCGCGCCGAAGCTCATTAGGCTCCGGTCATCTGGCCCGACGACGCGACGGAAGATTCCATCCGGGGCTCCCTTGTGAGCCAGGAGGCCTTCTCCACACATCTCCCGGGGACACGGCCTGCGAAAGCCATGCGCGCGGGGCGCCGTCCCCATTCACATCCAGTTTCGCCTGCAGGACGCCCCTCAAGCGAATGGGGATGAACCGAACCTAGCGGACAGGAAATCGCAATCCAGATGAATATTTTTCCCGGCGGGGGTTCACACGGCGCGGAAAGAGGCTGTAGTCGCAAGCCAAGCTGGAAAGATTCGCAAAACCTTTTTCTTTGTCACGGCCGCACTTGTTGCGGCTATCCACGTCTTGCCTTCGGCTCCGTCCCCCGCCGCCATTCGCGCATACGCATCATGCGCTGGCACAGTTGACGCGTTCCGGCACGGCAGAGAACATATGCGCCTGATGCCGGTGTCCAAACTCCATTTCGAAGACTTCAAGCCCGGTCTGTTCGCGCAATACGGCCCGCGGCTGGTGACGCGCGAGGAAATCGTCGCTTTCGCGGCCGAGTTCGATCCGCAACCGATGCATCTCGACGAGGATGCCGCGCGCGACACCATGCTGGGCGGGCTCTCGGCCTCGGGCTGGCACACTTGCGGATTGATGATGCGCATGATGTGCGACGGATTTCTGCTCGGCTCGTCCTCCATGGGCGCCAACGCCATCGAGGAAGTAAGATGGCTCAAGCCCGTGCGTCCGGGCGACGCCCTCACCCTGCGGGTGACCGTGCTGGAGACGCGCGCCTCGAAAACGCGACCCGAGATGGGCTTCGTCACCGCGCTGATGGAGATGTTCAACCAGACCGGCGCGTGCGTGATGTCGCTCCAGGCGCCACTCATCTTCGGCACGCGGCGGGGCGCCGCGGCATGAAATATTTCGACGATTTCAGCATCGGCGACCGCACCGAGCTCGGTTCGCATCATTTCAAGGCCGATGAGATCAAGTCGTTCGCGAGGCGCTTCGATCCGCAGCGCTTTCACCTGGACGAGGCCGAAGCCGAGCGCTCGCATTTCGGAAAGCTGTGCGCATCCGGCTGGCACACCGCCTTCATGTGGATGCGGACGCTCGTGGATTACCGCCGCCGCGAAGCGGATGGCCGGCGTGCGCGCGGCGAGCCGGTCGCCAGGACCGGTCCCTCGCCCGGCTTCCGCGACTTGAAATGGCTCAAACCCGTCTATGTGGGGGATACCGTCGATTTCGCGACGGAAGTGATCGAGATGCGGCCATCGAACAGCAGGCCGGAATGGGGCATCATGCGCGTGCGCAATACCGGCGCCAACCAGAATGGCGATCTCGTGATCTCGTTCGTGAGCACCACCTTCGTCGAGCGGCGTCCATCCTCGTGACCGCTCTCGCCGCCAATTCCGATCTGCAAACGAAACGCGACGAGCGCCGCACGCTCGGCGTCGCGGCAGGCGCGCATGCGCTGCATGACGGCTACACGGACCTGATTTACGTCATGCTGACGACCTGGCAGGCGGAATTCGGATTGTCCTATGCCGCCATCGGCGCCTTGCGCGGCCTGTTCGCTGGCACGATGGCCGGCCTGCAAATTCCGGCGGGATATCTTGCCGAAAAGCTCGGAGCCGCGTCCGTGCTCGCCGCGGGCACCGCGCTTGCGGGTCTTGGCTATTGTCTCGCGGGTTTGAGCGGCAGTTTCCTGATGCTCGCGGTGGCGCTCGCGATCGGCGGCATCGGAGCGAGTACGCAGCATCCCATCGCCTCGGCGCTGGTCGCCCGCGCATTCAGGGGTCCGCGTTCGCTGAAAGCGCTCGGCGGCTATAATTTCGCGGGCGACATCGGAAAGATGACATTGCCCGCGATCGCGGCGCTGATGATCGCCATCATGCCCTGGCGGCCGGCACTGGGAATTCTTGGCGCGCTCGGGATCGTCGCGGCCGTGGCGATCATCCTGCTGACGCCGCGCTAT
>CAMDXM010000304.1 GCA_945878025.1 Pseudorhodoplanes sinuspersici
CACCGAACTCGTCGGCATCGTGGTCGAGCCGGACCAGCCGATCTACCGCACCGGCGACGTCTGCAAGGTGCGCGTGCATGTGCGGCTCGGCAACACGCAAAAGCTCAACCCCGAGACGATCAAACTGACCCGCCGCATGCCGGATGGGCGGGAGGCCGCGATCACGCTCAAGGCCGATCCCGCGTCGTCCGACCCCGGCAACCCGTTTGAGCAGTCCTTCATTGGACAGTTCAGCGCCGGCGTGAAGCCCGGAACTGCGATGCTTACTGCAAATGTCAGCCTCTCGGCCGGCACGCGCGTTGTTGAACACCCGGTCGCGATCATGGCGAAATAGGTTTCCCCCGTACGTTGCCGGATGTGCTAAGGCGCGTTGATGAAATCTCGCAGCCGCCATCCGAACCGCTCGAGCCGGCCGGGCCGTCCCGGGCGGCCAAGCAAATCGCATAAAACCGAAAGATCGGAGCGGCCTGACCGCCCGGTTCGTGCGGAGCGAACGGAGCGTTCTGATTTTCGCAAACCCGATCGTTCCGAGCCTCGCAAGCCCGGGCGTCCGGAATATCGCGGCAAAAAGACGGCTTTCTCCGCGCGTTCGGAGACACCGAAGCCGCGCATCGAGCGTCCGGCCGAGATCAGAAAACCGGCCGAACCGCCGCCATTGCCGACAAACGTGCAAAACGTGATCGTCAGCGCGGACGAGAACGGCATGCGCGTCGACCGCTTTTTCGAGAGCCGGTTTCCGGGCCTCTCCTTCAGCCATATCCAGCGCATCATCCGCAAAGGCGAAGTGCGCGTGAACGGCAAGCGCGCGCAGCCAAAGGGCCGCCTCGAACAGGGGCAGTCGATCCGCATCCCGCCGCTGCGGCTCGACGCGCCGAGGCCGGGCGCGGATAGTCCCGCCGAGCACAAGGATCGCGCCTTCATCAAATCCATCACGCTGTTCGAGGACGATGACGTGATGGTGCTCAACAAGCCGATGGGTCTCGCCGTGCAGGGCGGCTCCGGCACGTTGCGCCACATCGACGGCATGCTGGGCGCGATCCGCAGCCGCGACGGCCAGCGCCCGCGGCTCGTGCACCGTCTCGACAAGGACACGTCGGGTTGTTTGCTGGTTGCAAAGAACCGCTTTTCGGCGGCGGCGCTGGCGAAAAACTTCCGCTCGCGCTCGGCGCGCAAGATCTACTGGGCCCTGGTGCCGGGTGTGCCGAAGCCGAAGCAGGGCCGCATCTCGACGTATCTCGCGAAGGAAGAGCGCGAGGACGATAGCATCATGCGGGTCGCCGAGCATGGCGAGGAAGGCGCGAGCCACGCGCTCACTTACTATGCCGTGGTCGAGACCGCGGCGCAGAAACTCGCATGGCTCTCTCTCAAGCCCGTCACCGGCCGCACCCATCAGCTTCGCGTGCAGATGGCCCATATCGGCCATCCGCTGGTCGGTGACCCGAAATATTTCAACATTGAAAACTGGGAAATGCCGGGCGGCTTGCAGAACAAGCTGCATCTCCTGGCGCGGCGCATCTGCGTGCCGCATCCGCGCGGCGGTGTGATCGACGTCACCGCGCCCTTGCCGCCGCATATGGAGCAAAGCTGGAATCTGCTCGGTTTTGACGCCAAACGTTACGATCCGATCGAGGAAGCGCCCGAGAAATAAACTCCGCGTGATGGACCCGATTTGGCCGTCAATCGTTTCTATATGTCGTGAACCGGCATTCCGGCCGGCTGAGGCAAGCGGAAATGACCGTTACAAACAGCTCTTCTGTATGGCTTGCCGCGCTCGTGCTGGCCGCGAGTTGCCTTGGCGCGCCTGCCGTTGCGCAAGACAAGAGCGGTTATCCCTATTCGATCATGAAGGAAGAAGGCGGAGCGAAGCCGCGCATCGAGGGCGAAGGCTGGGAGAAGCCGCGAGCGCCCGCGGGGAAACCGATCCGGCGCGTGCGCGGCTCGTCTTCGCCGTCACCCGTGCCGCAATATCGATCGACCGTGACACCGCTTGGCATGGCTCCGCGCATCATCGGGACTGAGCCGTTAGGTACGCCCGCGTCCCCGGGCATGATCGTTCCCGGCATGCGCTCGACCACCGGACCCGCAATGACGCCGCCGCGTCCGCCAAGGCAGAGTTTCCAGGATCGCGCCGTCAATTGCGTGCATACCGGAAGCAGCGCGGGCGTCGGACCGGGTCAGATCGGCGCCTATACCCAAAGCTGCGTCAATCAATAGCGCTTTCCTGCTAGGCTGACGGCAGCGGATTCGCCCCGAGACCGTCATGGCCCACAAACGTCCACCAGCCCTCGACCGGATCGACATCAAAATCCTGGCCGCACTTCAGCGCAACGGACGCATGACCATCGAGAAGCTCGCCGGCATGGTTGGGCTGACACCGCGGCCGTGTCTTGAGCGGGTTCGCAGGCTCGAAGCGGCCGGGATCATTGCCGGCTATCAGGCGGTGCTGGCGCTCGAACGGTTGTCGAAACCGGTCACGATCTTCGCCGAGATCATCATGGACAAGCAGGGGCGGGGCGATCGTCTGGAAAAGCGGCTGACGGGCATCGAAGAAATCGTCGAATGCTGGGAAGTGAGCGGGGACCGCGACTATCTCGCCCGCTTCGTCTGCAGCGATCTTGCGCGATATGAAACGCTGACCACCGACCTGATCGACGATTCGGACATTGGCGTCGCGCGCATCGTCAGCCACATCGCACTGCGCCCGGTGCGGCGCTTTAGCGGTTATCCGGCATCGCTGTTCGCCGCGCCGGCGCATCCTGCAAAGCGACGTTGAGCCTTCACAGCCGTTTCCGCTGTCCTTCGGCGATGGTACAGCCGAATCTGTCGTGCGGCGTCGCTATTTCAGCCACCTCCGGCGCGGGAACAACGCCACGTTCGAAGGTGAGGTGAGTCATGACGCCGTTCGAACTCGAAGACCGGTATTCCGCGCGCAATTATGAACCGCTTCCGGTCATGCTTACGCGCGGCTCGCGCGCCTATCTCTTCGATGTCGATGGACGGCGATACATCGACATGATGAGCGCCTATTCGGCGGCAAGCCACGGCCATGGCCATCCGCGCATTCTTGGCGCGCTGGAGGCGCAGGCGCGGCGGCTCGCAGTGCCGTCGCGCGCCTATTACAACGACCTGCTTGGTCCGTTCCTCGCGCAATTATGCCGGCGCGTCGGCCTCGATGCCGCGCTGCCGATGAATACCGGCACGGAAGCGGTCGAGACCGCGATCAAGGCGGCCCGCCGCTGGGGCTACCGGGTCAAGGGCATTCCCCGCGATCAGGCCGAGATCGTTGTCGCCGATGGCAATTTCCACGGCCGCACCACCACGATCGTCGGGTTTTCCTCGGAGCCCGAATACAAGGATGGCTTTGGACCGTTCGCGCCCGGCTTCCGCTCCGTTCCGTTCGGCGATCTTCTGGCGATGGAGCGCGCCATCACGCCCAAAACGGCGGCCATCCTGATCGAACCGATCCAGGGCGAGGGCGGCATCATCATTCCGCCGGCCGGCTATCTCGCGGGCCTGCGAAAACTCTGCGACGCGCATGATGTGCTGCTGATCCTCGACGAAGTGCAGTCGGGGCTCGGCCGCACCGGCGACTGGTTCGCCTTTCAGCACGACAGGATCATGCCGGACGGAATCATCCTGGGCAAAGCGCTGGGGGGCGGCGTGCTGCCGGTTTCGGCTTTCGTTGCGCGCGCCGAGGTGATGGATGTTTTCACGCCCGGTTCGCATGGCTCGACATTCGGCGGTAATCCGCTTGCCGCGGCGGTTGGGCTTGAAGCGCTCAAGGTCATCGAGGACGAGGGGCTTGTGGAGCGCAGCCGCGTTCTCGGTGCGCACATGCTGGAGCGACTGCGCGCCATCAGGAGCCCGGTTCTCAAGGCGGTGCGCGGCCGCGGCCTGTGGGCCGGCGCCGAGATCGATCCGGATTATGCCAGCGCGCGCGACATCTGCCATCGCCTGCTGGCAAGAGGCGTGCTCTCGAAGGATACGCACGGCACGGTGGTGCGTCTTGCGCCGCCGCTGGTCATCGCGCGCGCAGATCTCAATATCGCGCTCGACCTGTTCGAGGAAACGCTCGACGAAGTTGCCAGGAGAGTCGCCAAGGAAGGCGCCACGACGCGACAGCCGGCGGTAGCATAACCGCGCAAAATGAAAGATGGGGACATGACTCTGAACACGCGGCCGCGCATCTTGATGTGCCACCCCGATCATTTTGGCGTCGTCTATGCCATCAATCCCTGGATGAGACCGGCGGATTGGGAGCATGACGA
>CAMDXM010000305.1 GCA_945878025.1 Pseudorhodoplanes sinuspersici
CCGTTTACGGGGAGAGGGTGGCGAGCGGCATTTGCCGCGAGCCGGGTGAGGGGCATGCGCGGACCGAATCGGAAAATAATCGGAAATGCGAGACAGCTTCGTCGAAAATCGACGGACGCGGAAATGACGTTATGGCTATCGTTACGCGATCGCCGTCTCGGTGGTTTCAAGTTCGTGAGGCAGGAATCAATTGGACCCTACGTCGCAGATTTTATTTGTAGAGATCAGAAAGTCATCATTGAAGTCGATGGTGGTCAGCACGCGGATAGCGATACCGACAAATTGCGCGATGCATTTCTAAAAAACGAAGGATTTCGCGTGTTGCGCTTCTGGAATAATGACGTGCTGTCGAATAGAGATGGCGTTCTCACAACCATACCCTCGGCCCTGCAAGCTGACAGAGACTGACCATGCCCCTCACCCGGCCTCCGCTTCGCTCCGGCCACCCTCTCCCCGCAAGCGGGGAGAGGGAAAACGCGTCAAACGGCTTTCGCGACGTCGAAACCTGGGTGTTCGATCTCGACAACACGCTCTATCCGCACCACCTGAACCTCTGGCAGCAGGTCGACGAGCGCATTCGCGACTACATCGCCGACTTTCTCAAAGTCTCGCGCGACGAAGCCTTCCGGCTGCAGAAGGATTATTACAAGCGCTACGGCACCTCGATGCGCGGGCTGATGACCGAACACGGCATGGCGCCTGACGACTATCTCGATTTCGTGCACCGGATCGACCATTCGCCGCTCGAGCCCAACGCGGCGCTCGGCGCGGCGATCGAAAAACTGCCGGGCCGCAAGCTCATTCTCACCAACGGCACGCGCAAGCACGCCGACGCCGTCATGCAAAAACTCGAAATCCATCATCATTTCGAGGACGTCTTCGACATCGTCGCGGCCGAACTCGAACCGAAGCCCTCTCCGCAGACCTATGACCGCTTCCTTGCGCGCCATAACGTCGATCCGAAGCGGGCCGCAATGTTCGAGGATCTCGCCCGCAATCTCAGCGTTCCGCATGTACTCGGCATGACCACCGTGCTCGTGGTGCCGGAAGGCACGCGCGAGGTCTTCCGCGAACAATGGGAGCTCGAAGGCCGCGACGACCCGCATGTCGATCACGTCACCGACGATCTCGCCGGGTTTCTGGCGGGCATCGCAACTGCGAATATCGGCTGTTCTTGACATCGCCGCCCTTGCCGCGCGACACACAAAATCCGACGCTCTCGAGGAATTCCATGTCTCATTCCGCTCTCGCCAAAACCATCGACGACGCCTTTGAGGCGCGCGACGGCATCAATCCCAAGACCAGGGGACCGGTCCGCAAGGCGGTCGAGAAGGCGCTCGATCTGCTCGATAGCGGGCAATTGCGCGTCGCCGAGAAGCAGGCGAACGGCCAGTGGCAGGTGAACCAGTGGCTCAAGAAAGCCGTACTGTTGTCATTCCGCCTCAACGACATGAGTGTGATCAAGGGCGGATCCGGCAAGTCGGTCTGGTGGGATAAAGTCCCCTCGAAATTCGAGGGCTGGAATGCGGCGAAATTCAAGAAAGCCGGTTTTCGCGCCGTGCCGGGCTCGATCGTGCGCCGCTCTGCCTATATCGCGCCCGGCGTCATTCTCATGCCGTCCTTCGTCAATCTCGGCGGTTATGTCGACAGCGGCACGATGGTCGATACCTGGGTGACGGTCGGTTCCTGCGCCCAGATCGGAAAGAACTGTCATCTCTCCGGCGGCGTCGGCATCGGCGGCGTGCTGGAACCGCTGCAGGCCGGACCGGTCATCATCGAGGACAATTGCTTCATCGGCGCGCGCTCGGAAGTGGTGGAAGGCGTGATCGTGCGCGAGGGCGCCGTGCTCGGCATGGGCGTCTATATCGGCGCCTCGACCACCATCGTCGACCGCGAGACCGGCGAGACCATGCGCGGCGAAGTCCCGCCCTATTCCGTGGTCGTTTCCGGCACCATGGCCGGCAAGCCGACCAACACCGGCGCGCCGGGACCGAACCTTTATTGCGCTGTGATCGTCAAGCGGGTGGACGAGAAAACGCGCTCCAAGACCAGTATCAACGAATTGCTGAGGGCTTAAGAGGCAAGGCAATGGCGATGAACGATAGCCAGGATCAGACACCGCACGTCAATCCGATCGGCTTCCTGTTCAGCTTCAAGGGCCGCATCGGCCGCAACAAATTTCTCATCGGCCTCGGTGTGATTGTCATCCTGGGCTTCTGCTTGCTGGCAGCCGCGGCAAGTTTCATGGACCCGCGTGGCGGGCCCGGATTGTTCATTCCGCTGACTGTCCTTCTTCTTATCGCAATCGCATGGGTTCACGCCGCGATTGTGGTACAGCGGCTACGCGATGCAGAGCAACCGGGTTGGCATTATTTCATTTATGGTCCTGGACCATTCATGCTGTTGCTGACCGCCGAATATTTCAGATCTTTGTGGTCGATAGCCCTTCTCGTATCTTTTGCACTTTTTGTCGCGCCGGCCTTTTTCCCGAGCAAACCCGAAACGCCTCAAGGCTGATGCCGGACCTGCCGACCATGGGCGTAGCCGACCCCATCGCCATCGCCCGCGATCTGTTGCGTTGCCCGTCGGTGACGCCGGCAGAAGGCGGCGCGCTGACGATGCTCGAGACAACGCTTGGCGCCGCGGGTTTCACCGTACATCGCATGACCTTTTCCGACGCCGGCACGCCGGACGTGGAAAATTTCTACGCGCGCATCGGCGACAGCGCGCCGCATCTGATGTTCGCAGGCCACACCGATGTGGTGCCGCCCGGCAACGAAGCGTCATGGTCGCATCCGCCTTTCGCGGGCGAAATCGTCGACGGCACGCTTTACGGGCGCGGCGCAGTCGACATGAAGGGCGGCATCGCGGCCTGCATCGCCGCCGTGCTCGACCATCTCGCGGCCAATGGCGGCAAGCCGAAAGGCTCGATCTCGTTCCTGATCACGGGCGACGAAGAAAGCGTCGCCATCAACGGAACCACCAAGCTCCTGAAATGGGCGGCCGAGCACGGCGAGAAATTCGACCATTGCATTCTCGCGGAACCCAGCAATGTCGACACGCTCGGCGACACCATCAAGATCGGCCGGCGCGGCTCACTCAACGGCACGCTCGTTGTCATGGGCAAGCAGGGCCATGTCGCCTATCCGCATCGCGCCGACAATCCTGTGCGCGGGATCGTGGCGCTGATTGCCGCGCTCAATGCCGAGCCGCTCGATCGCGGCAGCAATTTCTTCGATCCGTCCAATCTGGAATTCGTCTCGGTCGATGTCGGCAACAAGACGGTCAATCTCATTCCGGGCGAAGCGCGCGCGCGTTTCAACATCCGTTTCAACGATCGCCATACGCTGGACAGCCTCAAGCACCTGATCGAAACGCGAGCGAAAAAAGCCGCCGGCGACAAGATCCGTTTCCGCTTCGAATGGGAGCCCTCGAATGCCGGCGTGTTCGTCACCGAGCCCGGCACATTCACAACGATGGTGTCGGACGCCATCGCCTCGGTCACGGGGCGCAAGCCGGAACTTTCAAGCTCCGGCGGCACTTCGGACGCGCGTTTCATCAAGGATTATTGCCCGGTCGTGGAATTCGGCCTGGTCGGACAATCCATGCATGCCATCGATGAGCATGTGCCGACCGCCGACCTCGTGGCGCTGACCGCGATCTACCGGCGGATCCTCGACCGGTATTTTGCGTGAAATTTTCGCCATGATGGCCGGGCTCCGGCTGTTGGTTCGCACACCCATCGTCATGGCCGGGCTTGACCCGGCCATCCAGTTCTTGATGGATGCGCGGGTCAAGCCCGCGCATGACGATTGAGATTGTTGCGCAAGCGTGGCGCTGATTCAGATCCAAATATCAAACAGCCCAGCCTCGTCCGGTCTCGCGAGCGGTTTCCCGCCGGAGTTTTCCGGTCGCTTCTTCCGATATGCGCTCCCCACAAAAGCGCGGAGCGCGTCTTGGCTCCCCACAATAGGGCGGAGCCCGTCTTCACTCCCAAAAGAGGGAGCGGAGCGCCGTAACGGCGCGTATTCATCAATCGCGTGCTCCTGCGAAGAGCACGTGCCGGCCTGGCGATCGGCCAGCTCGCCTTACGGCGCTCCACCGCAGCGTTTTCAATCCTTGGGGCCCCGCTTCCCTTTGGCCCCGATCTCGCGGCTTTCGCCGGTCGGGAGGGTTTAAGGAACGAGCCCTGCGCGCCGTAATGCGCGAGGAGGCTGGTCCAAGGACTCCCGGGAACAGGTTTGCGAGACCTGCGCGCGGGCGCCG
>CAMDXM010000306.1 GCA_945878025.1 Pseudorhodoplanes sinuspersici
TCTGGACTGAAACCGAATGGCTAAACGGGTTCGTTTCGTAACAAAGCGGCGTGCAATCGGATTAAAAGCGCGCCACAAAAAACGGCTCTGTCAGTCATGGCTGTGCGCGGCCATCGAGAAAATCGGTCAGCAGCCGCGGCGCTGCCGGAAGCTAGCGTCCAGCCGAGGCCACGGGCGTCAGTGGCCGCAAGCCGGTCCATGGGACAACATCCCCCTCGGTATCAGGACAGAACGTGTCGGAACTTGCGTCTGCAACGCCGCAATACGCGAGGAATCGAGCGCGCGGTCATACCCTTTAAAATCGGCGATACCAGCCACGCGCCGAGCAGGTCAAACTGAAGCTTGCCTGATCAGGATCACTAGCGCTCCCGAAAAGAACTGCCGCGTGCAATGAAATCGGCGTAGGTAGCCTTCAATCCGTTGGACAGCGGAGTCTTGGCACGCCAGCCGAAGGCAGCGAGCTTAGACACGTCGAGGAGCTTGCGGGGCGTTCCGTCTGGACGACTAGAATCAAAGACGATGGTACCGCGATAGCCGACGATGCGCGCCACCAATTCGGCAAACTGCCGGATACTGACCTCCTCGCCGGTCCCGACATTAAGAAAGCTATCGCCGGAATAATACTTCATGACATGAACGCAGGCATCCCCGAGATCGTCAGCGCTGAGGAATTCTCGCTTCGGCGTTCCCGTGCCCCAAACCGAAACGGCTGGCGCATTCGCCTGCTTTGCTTCGTGAAACCGCCTGATCAATGCGGCCGGCACATGGCTGTTGTCGGGATGATAATTGTCTCCCGGGCCGTAAAGATTGGTCGGCATTACAGAAACAAAATCGGCGCCAAACTGACGTCGATAGGCCTGAGCCAGCTTAATTCCGGCTATTTTGGCGACAGCGTACCATTCGTTGGTCGGCTCAAGAGGACCGGTCAGCAGCAGATCTTCGGTCATCGGCTGCGGCGCGTTGCGGGGAAAAATGCACGACGACCCCAGAAACAGAAGCTTATTGACCTTAGCGGCGACCGCGGCGCGCATGACATTGAGCGCGATGGCAATATTGTCGCCGATGAAATCGGCCGGAAACGAATTGTTGGCATGAATTCCGCCCACGCGGCCGGCGGCGAGGAATATCGCATGCGGACGCTGCCGCAGAATCCACTCTTCCGTTTGCGCCTGATTGGCAAGATCGAGTGCTGCGTGATCCGCCGTGAGAACTTCGCACCCTTCCAACGCGAGACGGCGCACAATCGCCGACCCCGCCATGCCGCCATGGCCGGCCACGTAAACACGCTTCCCGCGCAGATCGAACAAGAGCGGATTCGATCCGGATTCAGTCATGTCGGTTCTTGCGGTGCAGTTCGTTTCGTACGGTCTTCAGATCTTCATCGACCATTTCACCGACTAGTTTGTCGAACGTTACTTTGTGATTCCAGCCCAGCACCCGCCGTGCCTTTGACGGATCACCGAGCAGGTACTCGACCTCAGTCGGGCGATAGTATCGCTCGTCAATTTCGACAAGAATCTCACCTGTCGCCGAGTCCAGCCCGCGTTCGGATTTGCCGACGCCGTTCCAGGCAATTTTTCTGCTCACGTGAGCAAATGCGCGCTCAACAAATTGCCGCACGGAATAGGCTTCTCCGGTCGCCAGCACATAGTCATCCGGGAATTGCTGCTGAAGAATGCGCCACATGCCCTCGACATAGTCGCGGGCATGGCCCCAATCTCGCTTTGCATCCAGATTACCGAGGTAAAGACGCTCTTGCTGTTTCAGTTCTATCGCTGCAACGGCCCGTGTTATTTTTCGGGTGACAAAGGTCTCGCCGCGTGTCGGGCCTTCGTGGTTAAAGAGGATGCCGTTCGAAGCGTGCATGCCGTAGGCTTCACGATAGTTTACGGTGATCCAATATGCATAAAGCTTCGCAGCGGCGTAAGGACTGCGCGGAGCAAACGGCGTCGTCTCATTCTGAGGCGGGGGCGAATTGCCATAAAGCTCCGAGGTAGACGCCTGATAGAAGCGCGTCCTTTCTTCCATCTTGAGAATGCGGATGGCCTCCAGCAGCCTCAGCGGTCCGAGTCCGTCCGAATTAGCCGTATACTCGGGAGTCTCGAAACTGACCTGCACATGACTCTGGGCGGCGAGATTGTAAATTTCGGCCGGTTGTATCTCCTGAATGAGACGAATCAGATTCGTCGCATCGGTCATGTCGCCGTAGTGCAAATGGAATTTGGCGACCTTCTCGTGGGGATCGGCGTACAAATGATCGACGCGCGATGTGTTGAACGAAGAGGAACGACGTTTTACGCCATGCACCGTGTAGCCCTTCGCTAGCAGCAACTCCGCAAGATAGCCGCCGTCCTGCCCGGTTACGCCAGTTATCAGCGCGACCTTAGTTGTCATCTAATGGCTCCGTCGCGTAAACGCGTCTCGACAAGCGTGTTGAAGAAGATGCATTGGGTGAAAATAACGGCGAAAACGCCGGACGCGCTTGGCGGCCAAGAATTAGGTTTAAAGCCTCCACAGATCGATGCCTTCTGGTTGGGCACTCCGGTCAAGACGGGACTTTACATCGAACACCGCCCCCCGGCGATTCTTGAGCAGGCGCTCCATAAGTGGCCAGCTCCCGTCAATATAATCCTGATGCGCGACGGCCAATACTATGGCATCGGCGGGCTCCAGTGCATCCATGCTCGTGAGGGCGACATCGTATTCGTGCATGGTTTCTTCCGCCAACGCGAGCGGATCGTGCACTTGGGTGCGGATGCCGAAGCGCCTCAACTCTCGAACAATATCGATCACACGGGAGTTGCGAATATCCGGGACATCCTCCTTAAAGGTCATGCCGAGCACAGTCACCACCGAATTGGTGCAGTTACGAAGCGTCAGACTGCGCACGCATTCGCGAGCGACCCACTCGCCCATGCCATCATTGATCCGACGACCGGCGAGAATGACTTCAGGGTGGTAACCGGCCTTTTCGGCGCGATAGGTCAAATAATAGGGATCGACGCCGATGCAGTGGCCGCCGACTAGGCCGGGCTGATACTTGAGGAAGTTCCATTTTGTTGACGCTGCCGCGAGGACATCTCCGGTGTCGATGCCGAGCTTGTGGAAGATCGCGGCAAGCTCATTCACGAACGCGATGTTGAGATCGCGCTGAGTGTTCTCGATCACCTTGGCAGCTTCTGCCACCTTAATCGACGGCGCCCGGTGGATGCCGGCGGTCACCACCGAACCGTAGACGTCGGCAACGATGTCCAGGGTCTTGGCGTCCTGGCCGGAGACGACTTTGACTATCGTTTCGAAACGATGGACCTTGTCGCCTGGATTGATGCGTTCGGGCGAATAGCCGACCGTGAATTCCTTCCCGGCGATGAAACCGGACTTTTGCTCCAGCACCGGAACACAATCCTCTTCGACCGCGCCCGGATATACGGTCGATTCATAGACGACGATGTCGCCGGGTTTGAGCGAGCCGGCCACGGTCGCGGACGCCGCCAGCATGGCGCCGAGGTCCGGACGTTTGGCGCTGTCGATGGGGGTCGGCACTGTGACGATATAGAAATCGGAACCTTGAAGGGCGGCTGGATCGCTCTCATAACGCAACGTTTTATGAACAAGATCAGCCGGTTGGACCTCACGCGTACGGTCATGACCATGCTTCAGTTCTTCGATCCGCTTGAGGTCAATATCGAAGCCTACGACCGGTACTCCTGATCTGGCGAAGGCCACCGCCACCGGCAACCCGACGTAGCCCAGCCCAATTACCGCGATCTTGCGCTGATGCATTGCCAATCGACCCTCCCGGCCCTTCGCTTCGCGCCTCTTTAACGGTGGGTGAGGGGGCGCGTAAAGCCCCCCGCCTGCCCGTCGGCAGCAAAGAACAAGGCGGCGCATCGGCTCAGATCGACCAGCGATTGGCGGGTTTAACACCGCCGCCGGGGCCTTGCCGCGGGCCAAGGTGCATCGTATCGATGCTCGCAAGCGGCACGGGTTGTGCTGGAGGTTTCAGGGACGAATAGAATGGCTAATCACGAGGGCGCCGCGGTCGAGCGGGCACCGACCACCGGCTTGGCTACTCCGCCACCACGCCAGTTTTCGTCGCGCAAGATCCTGCTCCAGGAGCAGGCCGAAAAACTGGCTTATGCCCGCGACGGATGGTTCAGCCGACACCCTTATTACTATGAAGAAGAGTGGCGCTATATGCGCTTTCTCGTACCCGCGGGAAAGCGGGTCCTCGATCTCGGCTGCG
>CAMDXM010000307.1 GCA_945878025.1 Pseudorhodoplanes sinuspersici
GCTTCGCAAAGGGCCGGGAAACCGGCCCTTTGGTTTTGTTGGGGCTTTTTTTGCCGAGACTATTCACAGGCGGGAGCAAGTCTCTCGTCGAATCGAAGGGCGCGGAGTAAAGGTTGGACCCCATGGCGCGGTACGTCTTCATCACCGGCGGCGTGGTTTCTTCGCTTGGCAAGGGTCTCGCATCGGCCGCGCTCGGCGCGCTGCTGCAGGCGCGTGGCTACAAGGTGCGGCTGCGCAAGCTCGATCCGTATTTGAATCTCGATCCCGGCACGATGTCGCCCTATCAGCATGGCGAAGTGTTCGTGACCGACGATGGCGCGGAGACCGATCTCGATCTCGGGCATTATGAGCGTTTCACCGGCCGCCCGGCCAACAAGCGCGACAACATCACCGCCGGCCGCATCTATCAGGACATCCTGTCCAAGGAGCGGCGCGGCGATTATCTCGGCGCGACCATTCAGGTGGTTCCGCACGTCACCAACGCGATCAAGGATTTCATTCGCGAGGGCAATGACGGCTACGACTTCGTCCTGTGCGAAATCGGCGGCACGGTTGGCGATATCGAGGGACTGCCGTTCTTCGAGGCGATCCGCCAATTCGGCAATGAATTGCCGCGCGGTCACGCGGTTTATATTCATCTGACGTTGCTGCCGTATATTCCAAGCGCCGGCGAATTGAAGACCAAGCCGACGCAGCACTCGGTCAAGGAATTGCGCTCGATCGGCATTCAGCCCGATATCCTGCTGTGCCGCACCGACCGGCCGATCCCGCCGGAAGAGCGCCGCAAGCTCGGCCTGTTCTGTAACGTGCGCGAGACCGCGGTGATCGAGGCGCGCGACGTCGACAACATCTACGCGGTGCCCGAGGCCTATCACGCCGCGGGGCTCGACACTGAACTCCTCTCAGCCTTTGGAATAGAAACGAGCACGCCACCAGACCTCGCACGCTGGCGAGCCGTTAACGAGCGGATCCGCAATCCGGAGGGGCAGGTCACGATCGCGGTGGTCGGCAAATATACCGGCATGAAGGACGCCTACAAATCGCTGATCGAAGCCTTGTCGCACGGCGGCATCGCCAACAAGGTCAAGGTCAATCTCGACTGGATCGAATCCGAAGTATTCGAGAACGAGGACCCGGCGCCGTTCCTCGAACACGTCAACGGCATTCTGGTGCCGGGCGGGTTCGGTCAGCGCGGAACGGAAGGAAAGATCAAGGCCGCGCAATTCGCGCGCGAACGGCAGGTGCCGTATTTCGGGATCTGTTTCGGCATGCAGATGGCCGTGATCGAAGCCGCGCGCAATCTCTGCGGAATTCCGGACGCCAATTCGACCGAATTCGGACCGACGGCGCATCCGGTGGTCGGCCTGATGACGGAGTGGATGAAGGGCAACGAACTCGAAAAACGCAACGCGAATGGTGATCTCGGCGGAACGATGCGGCTCGGCGCCTATCCCGCGATTCTGGCGCGCGGCAGCCGGGTTGCGAATATCTACGGCACGACCGAAATCTCCGAGCGTCACCGGCATCGCTATGAGGTCAACACCAATTACAAAGGCGCGCTGGAACAGCGCGGAATGCGCTTTTCAGGATTGTCGCCCGATGGCGTATTGCCGGAAATCGTCGAATACGACAACCATCCATGGTTCGTCGGCGTGCAATTCCATCCCGAACTGAAATCGCGGCCATTCGAACCGCATCCGCTCTTCGCGTCGTTCATCGGGGCCGCGGTGGTGCAGAGCCGGCTGGTGTAATCGCGGCATTTGCGATTTTTTCGCGATTCTTCTTGGCCGCTTTTCCTGGCCGCATTACCTTGCGGCCCGCAATTGCCCTTGCCGATGGACACCCATGTCTCGCGCTCCCGATCATATCGTTCATGCCGTGCGCGGTCTCGACCAGGCCGCGGATTTCTACCGGCGCATTGGATTCACCGTCGGCGCGCGCAATCGTCATCCCTGGGGCACGCACAATTGCATTGTGCAATTGCCGGGATTTTTCATCGAAATTCTGACCCTGGCCGAACCGGACAAGCTCGGCGACGACGGCTTCTCGAGATTGTTCGGACGATTTAACGGCGATTTCCTGAAAGAGCGCGAAGGCTTTTCTGTTCTCCTGCTTGAAAGCCGCGACGCCGCGCGAGATGAGAAAGCATTCCGCGAGCACGGGATCGCAGCGTCCGAAGTGATGCGGTTCGAACGCGAAGGCAAACGCCCGGATGGATCGGCGGTGAAGCTCGCTTTCTCGCTCGCCTTCGCGCGCGATCCGCTTGCGCCGGCGGCCGGCTTCGCCGTGTGCCAGCATCATTTTCCCGAAAATTTTTGGAACCCCGCGTTCCAGAAACATGCCAATGGCGCCGCGGGACTGGCCGGCGTCGTTTTCGTTGCCGAAAATCCGACCGACCACCATATCTTCATGTCGGCCTTTACCGGTGAACGTGAACTGCAATCGACATCGAGCGGAATTTCAGTCGCGACGCAGCGCGGCGACATCCAGATCATGGATCCAGTCGCCTTTCGCGCTCATTTCGGAATCGATGCGCCGGATGTCGCCAACAGCATGCGTCTATGCGCATTGCGTTTCACGGCGCCCGATCTCGACCGGGTCGAAGCGAGCCTGCAATCCGGTGGAGCGGCGTATCTCAGTCATATGGGCCGTCTGATTGTTGCGCCCGCCGACGCGATGGGTGCAACGCTCGTTTTCGAACAATCGGCGCGATGAGCACGGCATACGCGGACGGGCCGATCGCTCTGCGTGGAGCGCTGGTGTGGTGCGAGGACGACCCGTTTCTTTCGAGCGAAGAACAGGCGTTCCGGCACGAGGCCGACGGTCTCGTGATCTGCCGCGATGGCAAGATCGCCGCCGCCGGTTCCTATGCATCGCTCAAAGGTGAATTGCCGCCGGACATCGCCGTCGCCGATTATCGCGGCCACCTGATCGCGCCGGGCTTCATCGATACGCATATTCACTTCGTTCAAACGGGCATCATGGGAGCCCATGGCCGGCAATTGCTGGATTGGCTCGAGCGCCATACGTTTCCGGCCGAGCACGCATTCGCCGACCAGACTGTCGCGCGGACGACTGCGCGCGTGTTCTGCGACGAGCTCCTGCGCAATGGCACGACAACCGCGCTGGTATTCTGCTCGGTGCATCCGCAATCGGTCGACGCCCTGTTCGAGGAGGCGTCGCAGCGCGGCCTTCTGATCGTTGCGGGCAAAGTCCTGATGGACCGCAACGCGCCGTCGGCGCTGCTCGACACCGCGCAAACGGGCTATGACCAGTCGAAAGCGCTGCTGAACAAATGGCATGGCCGCGGACGGCTTCGCTATGCGGTCACGCCGCGCTTTGCCGGGACATCGACACCGGAACAGCTTGAGCTTGCTGGCGCGCTCTGGAAAGAACATCCAGACGCGCACATGCAAACCCACATTGCCGAGAATGAGCGCGAGGTCGCGTGGATTCGCGAGATCTTCCCGAAACGGCGCGATTATTTCGACATCTATGCGCATTTCGGTCTGACCGGACGCCGCGCGGTCCTGGCGCACGGCATTCATCTCGACGAATCGGAATTGTGCCGCTGCCATGAGAGTGGCACCGCGATCGCGCATTGCCCGACATCGAATACGTTTCTCGGCAGCGGCCTTTTTCGTTTGCGTGACGCACGCGACGCCAAACGCCCGGTCGAGATCGGGCTCGGCACCGATATCGGCGCCGGCACCAGCTTTTCCCTGCTGGCCACGATGGGAGAGGCCTACAAGGTCTCGCAGCTGGCGCATGCCCCGATCGACGCGATCGAAGCGTTTTATCTCGCGACGCTCGGCGGCGCACGCGCGCTCGATCTCGGCGGCCGGATCGGATCGCTCGCTCCCGGGCAGGACGCCGATCTCGTCATTCTCGATCCGAATGCGACGCCGCTGATGGCGTTCCGTACGCGGTCGGTCTCGTCCGTCAAGGAGATGCTGGCCGTTCTGATGACTTTCGGCGATGACCGCGCGGTGAAAGCAACCTATGCGGCCGGGCATCTCGTACACGAACGTCCGTCTTCCGCCGGCGGTTGACCGGATCGCGAGCCCGCTGCATGGTCCGCCCCGTCATGACCGAAGCGCCGCCCAATCCCGTCGTTACGATAGGCTCCGCCACATTCGGCAATGCATTGCCGCTGGCGTTGATCGCGGGGCCCTGCCAGCTCGAAAGCCGCGCGCACGCGCTCGAAATGGCGTCCGCGCTGAAAGAAATCACGG
>CAMDXM010000308.1 GCA_945878025.1 Pseudorhodoplanes sinuspersici
TGGGCCCACTCGCCTCGCCCGGCCGCAACTTGCTCAATAACGCCTGGCCCAACTCGCGCTGTTCTCGATCATCTTGTCCAGTAATCCCATCAGGATCCTGCGCTCGTTTCGATCCAGACACGCCAGCATATCCTCCTCGCGCGTCACGAAACTGCGCAAGATCGCCTTGTAGATTTTCTGTCCGGCTTCGGTCGCGCGCAAAACCTGGCGGCGGCCGTCCTTGACGTCGGTGTGCCTGACAATCAGTTTCTTCTTTTGCAATTGCCGGACCGCGGTTGAGATGCTCGTTTTCGGCCGGCCGGTCACATTGCTGATCTGCTGCGCGTTGAGACTGGTCTGCTGATTGAGGCAGAACAGAACGATCCATTCCGGCCTCGTCATCTTGTGTTTTTCTTCCATCCGCTTGATCAGCGGACCGACATAGAAATTCGCAACATAATTCAGGCGGTACGCCGCAGGAATCGGGTTGTTCTTCAGAATGGCCGCCAGAACGAGATGACGCACGAGATCGTTTTCCGGCTCCCAGATCGTGCGCCGGTCGATGGTTTCAGCAACAGAAGGATTACTCATCTTTGCGATCCGTGGTCATCGGCCATCGTCAATCTCGGGGACCGCCGAAAAATTCATTGAGACACTCATACAGTTCCGCCCGGTTCTTTTCCGCACAAAGAAAATGCGAGCCCGGCGCGATCACCCGGTATTCCTTTTTGGCGGACGCGATAGCGGACAATAGCTGTTTCGAATCGGAGTCGGTGGAAGTCGTATCGTTAGCGCCGCGGACGAGCAAGGTCGGCATCACGATTTTCGCCGGATCGTAAAGCGGACGTCCGCTGAAGATGCTCACCAGATCCGCAAGCGCCCCGGTTGGCGAGCGAAAAGCCGGCGGCACATGTGAGCGCGATTTCGGGTCAAGCGCCGAGAGCGTTTCGAATATCACTTCGGGCAGACCGTGATCGCGATGGATGCCCGGCTCAGCCGCGCCGATATCGCTGTTCCATCTCTGAACAATATCCGCCTGCGTGACAAGACGATACGCACCAATGTTCGGATCAATCCGGGTGCGATCGTCCGGATCGCCGATCCGCGCAAGCCACATTTCGTTCACTTCCGCATAAAGCGGGGCATAGAGCGCGAGCCGCGCGACATGATGCGGAAATTCGGTTGCATAGCGCGCGGCCGCGACCGTGCCCCAGGAAAATCCGACGATATCGATCGCTTTTATCTGTTCGCGGGCAAGAATGAACGCGGCGGCGGCCTCGATATCCTTGACGGCGTCCTTGAGCCGGGCGAAGGGCGGATGCATCTGCGGCGGCGACTCCATGACGCCCCCGCTCAAGGAATTTCCGTAACCCCTGATATCGAGCGCATAGACCGTCCGGCCGGCCTGCGCCAACGCCGACATCAGGGAATATCCCGGCACGGGAAGATCGAACAAAGTCGCGCCAAATGTCGCCCCATGAACGAGCAAAGCCGGCGGCAGGCGCGTGTCCCGCGCCGCGCCGGTCTTCTCGAGAATACCGAGCGAAATATCGTCAGCGCCGAGCGCATCGATATGGAAGACGCGCGTTGCGTCGTCCGAAATCGCGTCTCGTCTCGTCCTCGTCATTATTTTCTTGTTCCGACGAGCAAGACCGATGATTACATGCCCAGATACGCCCGGCGCGTGTTGTCGTCCTTCAAAAGCTCAGGACCCGTTCCGCGCAATGCGATCGATCCGTTTTCAAGAACCCAGGCCTGAGCCGAGATCGAAAGGGCATGCTTGACGTTCTGCTCGACCAGAACGACGGTCGTCCCCATCGCGTTGATGTCCGCGACAATATCGAAAAGGGTGCGGACAACGACCGGAGCGAGGCCGAGTGACGGCTCATCGAGCATGAGCACCTTCGGCAGGCTCATCAATGCCCGTCCGATGGCGGCCATTTGCTGTTCGCCGCCGGACAATGTCCCTGCCTTTTGGCTCTCGCGTTCCCGAAGGCGCGGGAAAATGTTGAATACGCGTTCAAGACTGTCACTGCGCTTGCGCTTGCAGTGCGGTTGAAAGGCGCCGAGCTCGAGATTTTCCATCACCGTCAATGACGGAAACAGGCGCCGGCCCTCCGGCACCATGACGAGCCCGCGCGCAACGATGTCGTGTGGTGCAAGATTCTGGATCGGCGTGCCGGCGAAGACGACTTCTCCCTGGATCGGCCGCAACACGCCGGAGATGGCCCGCAAGGTCGTGGTCTTGCCGGCGCCATTCGCGCCCACGATGGTCGCAATACCGCCCTCCTCGACCGCAAGATCGATATCCCGGATGACGGAAACACCATCATAACCGGCGGTGAGCGATCGGATTTCCAGTATCGCACTCATAACGCAAAATCTTCCCCAAGATAGGCGCGCACGACTTCCGGGTCGCGAATGACCTTGTCGGGCGCCCCTTCGCAAATCAGCTCGCCGTGATGCAGCACGTAAATGCGATCGCACAGATTCATGATCACGGGCATCACATGCTCGATGATCACGACCGTGACGCCGGACGTCCGGATGTTTCTCACCGCCTCGATCATTTCGTTATGCTCGGACGGGGTCAGCCCGGCCATCACTTCATCGAGAAGGATCAGTTCCGGATCGCAGGCCAGCACCTTTGCGACCTCCAGCCGCTTGCGTCCCGCAACGGGAAGATCTCCCGCGCGCCGGTGCGCCCAATGCGAGAACTTGACGAGTTCGAGCGCTTGCATCGCGGCCAGGCGCGCGTCTTTCGCCGCCTTGTGAACGCTGAACGCTCCCATCATGACATTGTCCAGAACGCTCATTTCCGGAAACGGCTTCACGATCTGGAACGTGCGGCTCATGCCCATGCGGCTGATCTTGTGCGGCTTCAGGCCAAGAATATTCACGCCCTTGAACGACACGGCCCCGCCGTCCGGATAACGAAAGCCGGAGATGGCGTTGAAGAAGGTCGTCTTCCCCGCGCCGTTGGGTCCAATGAGGCCGACAATTTCGTCTTTCTCGACATGGAAGTTGATCGCATTGACCGCGATCAGGCCGCCGAACCGCACGGTGACGCCGGACGCCTCGAGAAGACGGGCGGTCATGTTCGCGTCCTTCCGCGAAACCATGGAACGGCGCCGTTGGGCATGGCGAGGCACGTGAAAATCAGGACGACGCCATAAAGCATCAATGCGCCGCCGCCGCCGCCGCCGGCCGACAGAAACGCGATATAGCCGCTCAATTTCGCTTCCAGCGTCGCATCGGAGGCGAAGAGCTTGACCACCGCCGCGCCCGACCCGGCTCCGGAAAAGAGAACGCGCGTCGCTTCGGCGACGGGCGTCAGGATGAATGAGCCGATGATCGGGCCGAACACCGTCGCCGATCCGCCGATAATCGCCCGCAGGATGATCTCGACCGACAGGCCGACGGTGAGGATATCGTCCGGAACGATGTATTGGGTGTATTGCGCGTAGAAGGTCCCGCCCGCCCCAGTCAGCGCGGCGCTGAGCGCGGATGCGATCAGCTTGTAACGGCGCGTGTCGATGCCGATCGCTTCCGCGGCGTCTTCGTCCTGGCGGATGGCATGCAGATAATATCCGATCTGCGATCGCGACATCCACCAGATCAAGGCCGTCACCGCGACCATCATCGCGAACGCGATATAGTAGAACGGCGCTTTCCCGGAAAACTGGAAATGCCAGAAGCTCTCGCCTTGCAGCGGAATCAGGATGCCCATCGAGCCGCCGGTGATCTTCAAATGCAGGGCCGTCAGGCGCGTCAGTTCCGCGAATGCGATTGTTGCGAGCGTGAAGAACGGACCCGCGAGGCGGTAATGAAAGCTGACGACGCCGACGAACAGACCGAAAGCGCCGGCGGTCGCCATGCCGGCGAGCATGCCGATCCAGGGCGAAATGCCGAGCTCGGTGAACAGCAAGGTCGAGGTGTAAGCGCCAATTCCAAAGAAGGCCGAATGACCGAGCGACAGCTGGCCCGCAAATCCGCCCAGGATGTTCCAGCTCTGCGCCAGATAGCCGAACAGGAAAATCAGCAAGAAGACGTTGAGCAGAGCGGAGCCGCTCAAGCCCCCCGGCATGATGGCCGTGATGATTTTGCTGTCGGCAAAACCCGGCAGCAGAATCAGAAAGACACACAGGGCGGCGATGGCAAGGCGGCGCATCGATGCGTAGTCCTCTTTCTCAGGCGAGCTTGCCGCCGAACAGGCCTTGCGGCCGGAACAGCAGGATCAC
>CAMDXM010000309.1 GCA_945878025.1 Pseudorhodoplanes sinuspersici
GCCGGATTGCTGACGCCAATCCGGATTTTCGACTTTGTCGGCATTTCGCACACCTTCAAGCAATGGATGGCGATCGGTGTCGGCGGGGTGGCGGGGATCATGTGCTTTGTCGGGATCACGCTTCTGGTGCATCGCCGGCTGTTCGACGCGCGCATCCGCAACACGTCCTCGTTCGGCGATATCGCGATCCTGCTCTTGCTCTATGCGCAGCTGATCCTTGGGCTCGCGACCATTCCGGTTTCGCTCGGCCATCTCGACGGGCATGAGATGGTGAAGTTCATGACCTGGGCGCAGGGCATCCTGACCTTGCAGCCGGGAGTCTCGGCCCTGATCGCGGATGTCCATCCCGTCTTCAAGCTGCATCTGTTCCTCGGGATGACCATTTTCCTGGTCTTTCCATTCACGCGCTTGGTGCATGTCTGGAGCGCTCCGATCTGGTATCTCGGGCGGCGCGGTTATCAGGTGGTGCGAACCTCCGATCCGCACATGCGCCGCGCGATCCGGACGGCGCGCGAGTCTCATGTGATCCAGGCCAGGTCGCCATCGCCGCGCGCGCGGCCGATCGCAGCGGAGTGACCGCCATGAATTGTTCGGTTCGCGACGCCATTCTGCCGACGAAGCGTGTCGAAGTCGCCGTCAACGGCATCGCCATCGCGCGCGACCGCATCGCGCGTGAAATCCAGAACCATCCGTCGGGTTCGCCGATCAAGGCATGGAACGCGGCGGCGCAATCGCTCGTGATCCGCGAATTGCTGCTGCAGGAGGCAAAGCGGCTCGGCGTGACGGCCGTTCCGCTCGATGACGGCGAGGGCCGGCGCGAAACCGAGGACGAGGCTTCGATCCGGGCGCTGGTCGAGCAGGAGGTCGTGACACCGGCTGCCGATCCCGAAACCTGCCGGCGCTATTACGACCAAAATCGCCGGCGGTTCCGCTCGACCGACATCTATGAGGCCGCGCATATCCTGCTTCCCGCGATGAAGAGCGATCCGCGGGCCTATGCGCTCGCGCGCGAGACCGCCATTGAGCTCATCGCGCAATTGCAGGAAAAGCCGGAACTCTTTGCCGATCTTGCCCGCGTGCACTCGGCTTGCCCATCGGGCGCGCAGGGCGGCAATCTCGGCCAGATTTCGACAGGGCAAACGACGCCCGAATTCGAACAGGTGCTGACGACACTCACTCCCGGGGCTCTGACCGGCGAGCCGGTGGCGACGCGCTACGGCTTTCATGTCATCCGTCTGGACCGGCGGATCGAAGGCCGCGAATTGCCGTTCGAGATGGTGGCCGAAGATATCGCCGCTTATCTGACCGACAATGTTCGCCGCCGTGCGACCGCGCAATATATCGCGCGTCTTGTGTCGCGCTCCGTCATCACGGGCCTGGACATGCCCGGCGCGCAAGACCATCGCGTCAACTGAAAGGAAGAGGCCGATGCTGCTGGGCGATCTGATTGCTCGCTTCGATGATGAAGCTCTCGCGGCCGAGACGCTGCTCTCGCTCAACGATTTGACTTTGGCGGCCCGCGTTCAGGAGGCGTCCGCGCAAGAGGGGCTGACATCGGGGGAATTTGCGAGCATCGCCGTGCAAAAATTCTCGGCCGCCGCCAGCGACGAGGAATGGGTCACAGCGATCGGCCAGATGGCGCGGACGCCAGAGCCGGGCCTGGAATTGCTGCGCCGTTCTCTGAACTGGATGCTGACGCCGGAGACCGCGGGCTGCGGACACGGGCACTGACGGAGCCAGACGACCGGCGGCCATGAAGCCGTTTCCTCGCATGTCCGCATTGCCACCCAAGCCTTTGCCGTCCAAGTCTTTGCCACCCAAGCCTTTGCCGTCTCGTCTTTGATCCAAATCAATGTGGTGCGAGGCGCCGCTTCCTACTTTTTATCATGCGGTGAATGTCCGGGCGCGCTAGTGTCCCGATTCCGAAGTTCGCTTCATTCTGCGGCGGCTTCGTAAGCGAACTTCGGAATCGAAGGACACTAGCAACATTATGATTCTAGTGTGGTGTTGGTTCAGAAATTCCCTTGACGGACTCGCGGCGTGAATGAAGGGAATTTCTGAACCACCACACTGGACGCCGGGCACACGGTCGTATGACTGGGGAGCGAAGATGAACATTCAGCCCAAACCTTTTCCGGACGAGGCGGAATCGGCCCGGCATCCTTTCCTGCCGGCGATCGATGCCGTGGAATTCTACCAACGCGACCGCGCCATGCATCCGCCCGCCTATGCGCCCGGATACAAGACCAGCATCAGCCGCTCGCCGCGCCGCGCGCTCTTGGCGCTGCAGAATTCGCTCTCGGAAATCACCGGCCCGGTCTTCGGTCACAACGAGATCGGCCTGCTCGACAACGACCTGATCCGCAATTACGCCAAGGACCGCGACCCGATCGGGGAGCGCATCATCGTTCACGGTCAGGTTCTGGATGAAAACCGCCGTCCGGCGCCGCACACGCTGGTCGAATTCTGGCAGGCCAATGCCGCCGGCCGATACCGGCACAAGAATGACACTTATCTTGCGCCCATCGATCCGAATTTCGGCGGCTGCGGGCGCGCGCTGACCGACGAGAACGGCTATTACTATTTCCGCACCGTCAAACCCGGACCCTATCCCTGGCGCAATTACGTCAATAGCTGGCGGCCCGCGCATATCCATTTTTCCGTGTTCGGATCGGGCTTTGTGCAGCGGCTGATCACCCAGATGTATTTCGAGGGCGATCCGCTGATCAAGATCTGCCCGATCGTGAACACGATTCCCGATCAGAGCGCGATCGAACGTCTGATCGCGCCGCTCGATATCAACGCATCGGTGCCGGCCGACACGCTCGCCTATCGCTTCGACATCGTGCTGCGCGGCCGCCGTTCGACCCTGTTCGAGAACAGACTGGAAGGGAACTGAACCATGACGCAGGCGCTCGGATATCTGAAGGAAACCGCGTCGCAGACCGCCGGTCCCTATGTCCATATCGGCCTCATTCCGCATATGGCGGGCTTCGATATCTTCCAGAACAATTTCGGCAACGTCCTGGTCGGCGCCGATACCAAGGGCGAGCGCATTACCATCGAAGGACGCGTGATCGACGGAACCGGCGTGCCGGTTTCCGATGCCTTGCTCGAGATCTGGCAGGCCAATGCGGATGGCCGCTACAACCACGCCGCCGACCGGCAGAAGGGCGCGCTCGATCCGGACTTTCGCGGCTGGGGGCGCACCGGCGCGGAATTCAAGACCGGCCTCTACACATTCGAGACCATCAAGCCCGGCGCCGTCACCGGCCGGCATAAGCGGATGATGGCCCCGCATATCAATTTCTGGATCGTCGCCCGCGGCATCAATATCGGGCTGCATACGCGGATGTATTTTTCGGACGAACAGGCCGCCAACGAAGCCGATCCGGTGCTGAACCTGATCGAGCAAAAAACCAGGCGTTCGACGCTGATTGCAAATCGAAGCGAACGCGGCGGAAACGTCGTCTATACGTTCGATATCGTGCTGCAGGGCGACGGCGAGACGGTGTTTTTCGACATTTGAGAGCCGGTCCGGGGCCGCGTTCGCCGGAGACCTGACAATAGTCACTTTCGTGACGTCGTGAGTGGGAACCTCACGGCCTCGGCGCTGGTTGCCGTCCCACAGACATTGGGCGATTCCGCCTTGCCCGCATGACGCGGGCGAGAATTCCGTGCGTGCGCGGCGCCGGCGCTGGCCGCTCTTCCGGCGTCACCGAACCTCCGATCCAACGCGGCGCCGCGATGTTGTTCTAGGTCAAAAACATTGGCGCCGGCGGCATTATGATTTTGACGGTTCCGAACACAGCTGCAATGTGTGAGAATTTTCATGAAAACAACAAAAATCAAAACCGGCGACTGGATCGTTGTCTGCGACGGGCGCAAGGCCTTGATCCTCCTGAACAAGGGCGATGAAAAATTCCCGGATTTTCATGTCGACCAGGTGTTCGAGCACGCCGATAGCAGCACGCACGAACTTGGGGCCGGCGCGCCCGGCCGGGTGCACCAATCCAGTGGCGTGGCGCGCAGCGCGGTGCGCCAGACCGATTGGCACGACGCGGCGGAGCAGCATTTTCTGAACACCCTCGCGCATCGCATCGATGGCGCGATGAAGATGCCGAACGCGCCGGATTCCATTTTCATTGTCGCGCCCCCGCGGGCGCTCGGCATGCTGAGAAACAGCTACACCTCCGCCATGCGCGGAAAGATCAGGGC
>CAMDXM010000310.1 GCA_945878025.1 Pseudorhodoplanes sinuspersici
CCGCCTCGCGCCGCAGCAGTGAGACAACCGGCGGCGGGAAGATCATGACCTATGTTCCGCCACCATTGATTCCGCGCCTCAAGAGCCGGCTCCGCAAGCGATGGGTCGATCTGCGCCATCGCTTGCGGCTGGCGCGCGACGGCAAGGAAATCTTCGATCGCTGCCGGTTTTTCGGCGCCGACTTCATCGTGCGGCTCGACGATCATATTGGCTATGAAATGGCGACAGGCATCTTCGAGTGGGTGCAGCTCGATCGTCTGATCAGGACCTGCGAGCGCATCAAGCCCGACGCCTTTCTCGACGTCGGCGCGCATGCCGGGCTCTATACCTGCGTTGTCGGCCGCCGCAATCTTGCAAAGCGGCTGATCGCCTTCGAACCCGATCGCCGGGCGCTCGTTCATCTGAAGGCCAATCTCCTGATCAACGACCTGCTCGATCGTACCGAGCTGCACGAAGCCGCCGTCGGCGCGGAACGGGGAACCGCCATGTTCGTCCAGGGCGGCGACGACAATCGCGGCCAGTCGCGGATCGAGGAGGGGCATCCCGACGCCTATCGGGTACAGGTCGCCGCGATCGACGATGTGGTGGAGATCGAAGACCAGACCATCGCCATCAAGATGGATGTCGAGGGCTTCGAGATGGAAGCGCTCGCCGGCGCCGAGCGGTTGTTCCGACGCAACCGGGGCTATGCCCAGATCGAGGCCTATGACGAGCGCGACGCCGAGGTGATTCCCCGGATGGCCGCACTGGGTTGGCGGCTTGCCGGGCGCCTCGATATCGATTTCCTGTTTGAGAAGCCCTGAAATCAACAATGCGGTAGTCTGGCGGGCGGGGAGAGAAATGCCATGCCTTCAGTGATGTCCAAGCTGTCCGACGATCTGCGCACGCAGGCGCTCGCCTATCACCGGGGCAACAAGCCCGGAAAGCTCGAAATCCAGGCCACCAAGCCGCTCGGGAACCAGCACGATCTGGCACTCGCCTATTCTCCCGGGGTGGCGGCCGCCTGCGAGGCGATTGTCGCCGAGCCGTCGGAGGCCGCCGAACTGACCGCCCGGCAGAATCTCGTCGGCGTTGTCACCAACGGCACGGCCGTTCTCGGGCTCGGCAATATCGGGCCGCTCGCGGCCAAGCCGGTGATGGAGGGCAAGGCGGTCCTGTTCAAGAAATTCGCCGGCATCGACGTGTTCGACATCGAGATCGACGCCACCTCTATCGACCGGATGGTGGACGTTATCTCTGCGCTCGAGCCGACCTTTGGCGGCATCAATCTTGAGGACATCAAGGCCCCCGAATGCTTCGACGTCGAGGCGCGGCTGAAGGAGAAGATGAAAATCCCGGTGTTCCATGACGACCAGCATGGAACCGCCATCATCGTCGCCGCCGCCATCCAGAACGCCCTGCACCTGACCGGCAAGAAGATCGAGAAGGTCAAGATCGTGACCTCCGGCGCCGGCGCCGCCGCGCTCGCCTGCCTCAACCTCCTGGTCACGCTCGGCGCCAGGCGGGAGAATATCTTCGTCTCCGACCTCGAAGGCGTCGTCTACAAGGGCCGTGACAAGCTCATGGACCGCTGGAAGGACGTCTACGCGCAGGACACCAAGGCGCGCAGCCTCGGCGATATCATCGGCGACGCCGATGTCTTTCTCGGCGTCTCGGCGGGCGGCGTTCTGACCGCCGAAATGGTTAAGCGGATGGCCAAGCGCCCGCTGATCATGGCGCTCGCCAATCCAAACCCGGAAATCATGCCCGAGGAGGCCGTAGCGGCCCGTCCTGACGCGCTGATCTGCACCGGGCGCTCCGACTACCCGAACCAGGTCAACAACGTTCTGTGCTTTCCCTACATCTTCCGCGGGGCACTCGACGTCGGCGCCACCACCATCAACGAGGAGATGAAGCGGGCCGCCGTGGAAGCCATTGCCGCGCTCGCCCGCGAGGCGCCGTCGGATGTCGCCGCGCGCGCCTATGACGGCGAGGCGCGCACCTTCGGCCCCGGCTCGCTGATCCCGAACCCCTTCGACCCGCGGCTGATCCTGCGGATCGCCCCCGCCGTCGCCAAGGCTGCGATCAAATCGGGCGTCGCGACCCGGCCGATCGTCGATTTCGAGAGCTATCTCAGCCGGCTCGACCGCTTCGTGTTCCGCTCCGGCTTCATCATGAAGCCGCTCTTCACCAAGGCGAAGGCCGACCCGCGCCGGGTGATCTATGCCGAGGGCGAGGACGAGCGCGTCCTGCGCGCGGTTCAGGTCATCGTGGAGGAGGGGCTCGCTAGGCCCGCTCTGATCGGCCGCCCGGCGGTGATCGAGACGCGGCTCGAGCGCTACGGCCTGTCCATCCGGCCCGGGAAGGACTTCGTGCTGATCAATCCGGAGGACGATCCGCGCTACCGCGAATTCGTTAACGCCTATGTGGAGGCGGCCGGCCGTCACGGCATCACGCCCTATGCCGCCCGCACCGTCGTGCGCACCAACGCGACCGTGATCGCGGCGCTCTCGGTCCGGCTCGGCCTCGCCGACGCCATGATCTGCGGCCTCGAGGGCCGCTACATGGCGCATCTGCACAACATCCGCGACGTGATCGGGCTCGCCAAGGGCGTGCGCGAGTTCGCGGCGCTCTCGCTCGTCATCACCGGCAAGGGCGCCTATTTCCTCGCCGACACCCAGGTGACGCCCAATCCGAACGCCGACGAGATCGCCGAAATGGCGGTGCAGGCGGCCGCTCACGTGCGCCGGTTCGGCCTCACGCCCAAGATCGCGCTGCTGTCACATTCCAATTTTGGCTCCTATGACAGCGAATCCGCCCGCAAAATGCGGCTTGCCGCGGAGCGGCTGGCTGTCTCGCATCCCGACATCGAGGTCGACGGCGAGATGCACGGCGACTCGGCGCTGTCGGCGGCCGAGCGGGAGAAGGTGTTTCCGCATTCGCGGCTGAAGGGCGAGGCCAATGTGCTGATCATGCCGAATCTCGACGCCGCCAACATCGCCTATCAGATGACCAAGGTGCTCGCCGACGCGCTCGCGGTGGGACCGATTCTCGTCGGCGCGGCGTGTCCGGCGCATATTCTGACGCCGTCGGTGACCGCGCGCGGCATCATCAACATGACCGCGATCGCCGTCGCCGAAGCGCAAGCGTGTTCGTAAAGCCAACAGCGACGGGCATTTTTGCAATGTGGTGACTTCGCGGCACGACGCGCGCGTCGACGCCGGGGAAAACTTTTGGCGGCGTTAGGCAAAACTTCAAGAATCTTCTTGATACCTGGTGTCGTTGTGTTTATTTGCGATTGCCGCTTCGATCAGTCTGCGTGTTGTAGATTGGTTTTGCGGCATTCGCGTTCCGTGAGCCGGTTCGCCGGTTTCTGGGGCTTTGATCTCGGGTTGAGGAGGACGGCTCATGAGCCAGAACGCCCTCTTTCAATCGGTCAAGGGCTTGGGGACTCCAAGTACCGCCCGAAAGAAGGACACGGTTGCTACGCTTGGTGTTGCTGAAGAGCGTAACGACCATTTCGTGGTGAGGAACGGGGTGCGGTGCGCGGGTGCGCATCTCATCATCGACCTTTACGACGCCAAGAAGCTCGACGACATCGGGCATATCGAGGCGGCCTTGCGTCAATGCGTGGAAGCGTCGGGGGCGACCCTGCTGCATATCCATCTGCATCACTTCGAGCCGAATGGCGGCGTGTCGGGTGTGGCGGTGCTGGCGGAAAGCCACATCTCTATCCACTCGTGGCCGGAAAACGGCTATGCGGCGCTCGACGTCTTCATGTGCGGGGACGCCAAGCCCGAGGCTTGCGTTCCGGTGTTGCGCAAGGCGTTCAAGCCGAAGCGGATCGCGGTCAGCGAGTTGCTGCGCGGTCAGGGCGTCTCAGTCTAAGCGTCAACCGATTAGCGGGGGCGGCCGGAGCCAAAGGTTCCGGCCGCCCTTCGTCTTTTTGCGTGGATAATCCGCCTCCCGGACATGGATGCGTCCGCCGGGGCGGCTAAGACGGTCTCGACCAAGAACCAGAGCATGATCCCCGAAAAGTGGGGACCGGTTTTCGGATCAGGATCATGCTCAAACGAAAATTGAGGGTTGCCATGGCCAATGAGCGCTGGATTCCGGAAACGCTGTTCGACGATCTCGGCTTCCGCATGACCTTCAAGGTGGAGCGGGTGCTCTACGAGCAGCAGACCAGCCACCACCATCTGATCCTGTTCGAGCAGCAGCA
>CAMDXM010000311.1 GCA_945878025.1 Pseudorhodoplanes sinuspersici
GGGATCGTCATGGAATTTCGTCCGCCGCGTTATTTTGGCTTGTTGCCCGTTTTTTCCGTACTGGCCGGCGGGCTGGCGCTGTCCGCCTGCGCCGGCCAGGGGCCGACGAGCACTATGGAGGGGGCGCCGGCAGCCGCCGCGGTCATTCCGCCCAAGATCCGCGCCGAGGAAATTACCGGCCGCTGGGGTCTCGCGGCTTATCACAAGGAGCCTGACCGCGCGCGCACCGAAGCCGCCGCGCGCAATCAATGCAAGCAACCCGTTGTCATCAGCATGGGCCCGACCGGCGGGGTGATGATGTATCTTCCCGATTCCTCCAAGCTCGAGGAATTGCGGATGAAAGGCGCCCCCGGCAACAAGACCTTCATCGGCGTCGCCGGCGAAGAGGCGGGCTCGGGACAGGATCGGGAAATCGTGTCCTTCGATGGCCGCGTCATGATCACGCGCTATCCCGATCCGGAGATCAACGGCCGCTACGGCACTTCGGTCTATGTGCGCTGCGCGCCGCGCGCGTGATCGCCGCTTCATCTCCGAAGAATCATGCTCTAGGGTGATCTTCACCCGCAAATGCCGAAATTACGCGAATTCATTTTTGGTCCTTGGCGCGCCGTCATCGTTCTCGGCGTGACGCAGATTCTGGCCTGGGCCGCCTTGTTTTATCCGCCGGTCCTGATGATGCCGCTGATCGCGGCCGAGCGCGGCTTCTCGCTCGCTTTCGCGATGGGCGGTTTCTCGCTCTCGCTGCTGGTTGCCGGCTTTTGCGCGCCCGATGTCGGCGGGCTGATCGATCGCCATGGCGGACATGTGGTCATGTCCGGCGGCGCGCTTCTTGGCGCGCTGGGACTGGTGCTTCTGACGATGGCGTCCCACCCGGCCGCTTACCTTGCGACCTGGATCGTTCTCGGCATCGCGATTTCGGCCACGCTCTATGACCCGGCCTTTGCGACGCTCGGCCGCATCTTCGGTCACGCCGCCCGCCGTCCGATCACCGCGCTGACCCTGGCCGGAGGTTTCGCCTCCACGGTCAGCTGGCCGGCGACGCATTTTTTCCTGTCATGGACCGACTGGCAGGGCGCGTATCTGATTTTCGCCGGACTGCTCGCGCTGGTCGCGGCTCCGCTGCACGCGTTCCTCTTGCCCCGCACACGCACCCACGCCGAGAAGCCATTCGACGCCAATGCCGCGCTGCCATCCGCGCCGTTGCCGTCGCACGGTCTGGCGTTCATTCTGGTGGCCACCGCGTTCGCGGCTTACGCCTTTGTGCCGTCCGGGCTCGCCGCGCATCTGCTGGCGATGTTCGGGCGCGCGGGCATCGATCCATCGGCCGCCGTCCTGATCGGCGCGCTGTTTGGACCTTCGCAGGTCGCGGCGCGGCTTTGCGAATTTGTATTCGCAGGCAATGTGCACCCTCTCACCATCGCCCGGGTTGCGCTCGCGATGCTGATTTCCGGCTTCGGATTGCTTGCGATACTCGGATTTTCGGTGCCGGTCGCGATCGCCTTTGCGATCATGTTCGGGGCGGCCAATGGCCTGATCACCATCACGCGCGGCGCCGTGCCGCTCGCGCTGTTCGGCGCCGTGGGCTATGGGCGATTGCTCGGCCGTATCGCCAAGCCGTTCCAGATCATGCAGGCTTTGGCGCCGGTCGTGCTCGCCTTCGTCGTCGAGCATATGTCCGACCGGGCCGGATTGGCGCTGGCGGCGGCATTTACCGTCGTCGCGCTGTGCTGCATGGCCGCGATCAGGCAGCCAAAATCTCGTTAATGGAATAGCGAGTCGATGTCGTTTTGCGACGCATGGCCTTCGTCGCCATCGAGCTTCGGTCCGTTGAGCATCGACTCCCCGCCATTCGGAGGCGCGAGACGGGCGACATAATTCGTGAAGCGTTCGATCGCGCTCCAGATTTCGACCATTTGCGCGATGTGATCCTCGACCTGCTTCAGCGTCGTCACCACCTTGCTGATCCGCTGGCTGGTAAGGTCGTGGAAATTGCAGGCCTCGAAAATCTGGGTGACCTGATCCTGAATGTCCTGCGCCATGCCCTGCTCGTGCCCGCCCTTCAGTGCGGCGGCGAGCGTGGAGGACGTCTGTTCGATCGTCTCGGCGGCCTTGAGGATGCGATCGGTCGCGTCGGTCGTGCCCTCCTTGACGGCTGCGAGCTCCTGCGTCACGCGCGCCATCTGTCCGCCGTCGAGGCCATGATCCTGGAGCGAGGTCATCTCGCCCTTGGTTTTCTTGATGGCCTGGTCGATGACGTCGAGCTCGATCTTGAGCTTGCGCGCCTCGGCGGCTTGTGCCTGGAAGACGGCGACGACTTTCTCTTCGCCCGGCGCGGCGTCGCCCGGTTTCGCGGCCATCAAGGAGCGAAGCGCGCGCAGCTCGGCCATCAATTCGGCGTGGCGCGAGGCATGCTCGGGATTGTCTTGCGGAAATGCGATCGGCATTTCGCCGTGCATCATTTCCTCAATGCGGAACACTTTACGCTGTCTTGGCATCAACACCCCCAACAATGTCGGGCAATTTGTAGGGGATCGCCGCTTAACGCGCGGTTCATGCGGACAAGTTCAAATCCGTTAACCATGATCGCGCGCCGTTTAGACAAAATAAACGCTAATCGAAAGTAAAGCGCGAAAGCGCGGAAGTTCTCGCCGCGAGCCGCAGCGCTTTTACCAATCAGTGGAATCTTTACCAAGATAATCGCCTCGCAAACGGAGAGCGGCGTGCTGCTCTCTCCATGAACGGCGATCAGGTAACGAGTACGTCGATGCAGCGAGTAATCGTGTTGGCGCTCACAGCGAGCGTATGCGGAACGGCCTTCGACATCGGCCATGCGTCCGCGCAATCCATCCAGATGGCTCCCCATGGCTATGGCGCGCCGGCGCAGGCGATGCCGGTGGCGCAGCAATATCGATCCAGGGACGCCGATCTCGGAGGGGGCTTTATCGAATTTCTGTTCCGCGGGCCGCAGCCGCGCGGTCAGCGCTATCAGGGCGAGCCCGCGATGGAGCCGCCTGTGATGCAGCCGCATGTCTTGCAGCAACCGGACATTCAGATGCCGCCGCCTCCCGGGCCGATGCATGTGAACAACGATCCGGCCTATATGAGCGGGCCGCCCGGACTGGCGAGCGAGCCCGCGCGTCCCGCGCTCGACCCGCGCTACATGAAGCAGGTCGTGAATTACATGGGCAAGGAGCCCGCCGGCACGATCATCATCGATACGCCGCAGCGCTTTCTCTTTCTCGTGCAGGGCGGCGGCAAGGCGATCCGCTACGGCATCGGCGTCGGCAAGCCGGGCTTTACCTGGGCCGGGGTGAAGCAGATTTCACGCAAATCGGAATGGCCGGATTGGCGTCCGCCGGAAGAGATGCTCAAGCGCCGGCCGGATCTGCCGCATTTCATGGCGGGCGGGCCGAATAATCCGCTCGGCGCGCGCGCCATGTATCTCGGTTCCTCGCTCTACCGGATTCACGGCTCCAATGAGCCCTGGACGATCGGGCACGCCGTGTCCTCGGGCTGTATCAGGATGCGCAACGACGACGTCACCGACCTCTATGAGCGGGTGAAAATCGGCACCAAAGTCGTCGTGATCTGATCTGTCATTCCGGGGCGTCCGCGACAGCGGACGAATCCGGAATCCAGAAAACTCAAATGATGCTTGCGTCTGGATTCCGGGTTCGCTTGCTTCGCAAGCGCCCCGGAATGACTGGATATTGGTCAGGCGACGTCGGAATCCCCGCCCAGGTCGAAATCGCCGTCGTCCTCGTAGTCGTCCGAGTCGTTGTCGCTGTCCGAATCGTTTTTGGCGGTGTCGGCCAATGAGGCGCGATCGTTTGCGGTGTCGCGCCCGCCGCGGCCGATATCGTTGATTCCGGCGTCGCGCGCGAGATCGCTATTGGCGGCGTTGCCGCCGCCCGAGGGTGCGTGCTGTCCGGATCCGCCGCCTTGCGAATCCAGCATGCCATGCTGGTTTCCGCCGCCGAACATCGAGCGGAAGGAATTGAGCAGCAACGCGCCGCCGATCACGCCCGCCGCGGATGCCGCCGCCGTTCCGAGAAACGAACCGCCGGATGACGCGGCCGGGGGCTGTGTTTCCGGGCCGCGCGCCTGCCAGGGGGAATCGCGGCCCGCGCCGACCGAAGGCACCGACCCGCGGCCTTCCGGGCGCCGGCCCAGAAAC
>CAMDXM010000312.1 GCA_945878025.1 Pseudorhodoplanes sinuspersici
CGCCGGGCCGCGCATGCGGTCGGCGGCGCGGAGCCGGGAGCCACGCGCCTTGCGGCGATGGCGAAACGTTTCGCGACCGATATCGGTTTCGAGGCGGTCAATGGCTGTCTGCAATTGCACGGCGGCTACGGCTATTTGCGCGATCACCCGATCGAACGCGTGATGCGCGATGTCCGCGTTCATCAGATCCTCGAGGGCACCAACGAGGTGATGCGGCTGATCGTGAGCCGGGACCTTTTGGGGAATTGAGTTGAGTTCGGACGCCGACGACATCCTGTTCGAGCGCCGCGGCACCGCCGGGCTCGTCACGCTCAACCGGCCGAAGGCGCTCAACGCCGTCACACACGGCATGGTGCGGGCGCTGCGCCGGCAACTCGATGCCTGGGCGGAGGACGGTGCGGTCTCGCGCGTGGTCGTCATGGCGAATGGCGAACGCGCATTTTCCGCGGGTGGCGACATCCGCGCGCTTTACGATCAGGGTAAAGCCGGAAAGCAGGCCGAAGCGCTGGAGTTCTTCCGGGAGGAATATTCGCTCAATTCCGCGATCAAGAAATATCCGAAGCCCTATGTGTCGCTGATCGACGGAATCGTGATGGGCGGCGGCGTCGGCATTTCGATTCATGGCTCGCATCGTGTCGCGGGCGACCGATATCAATTCGCGATGCCGGAAGTCGGCATCGGATTTTTCCCCGACGTCGGCGCGACCTGGGCGCTTCCGCGGCTGCCCGGAAAGGCCGGAACTTATCTGGCGCTGACCGGCGAACGGCTGAGGACGGCCGATGCCGTCGCGGCCGGGGCGGCGACGCATCACGTGCGCTCGGATCGCTTTGCCGATTTGCGTGACGCGCTGTGCGGCGCGGTGCCGGTGGACGCGGTTCTGTCGGCATTCGCCGAGCCTCCGGCGGGGGGAGACGTGACCGAACTGCGCCCGGTCATCGACCGTTTGTTCGCGCCTGCGCGGCTTGAGGACGTCTTGTCCGGGCTCGATCGCGAAGCGGAATCCGGTTCGGACAACGCCGCTTGGGCCCAAAAGACGGCGGACACGATCCGGGCGAAATCTCCGCTCAGTCTCAAAATCGCGCTCGAGCAAATGCAGCGCGGATCGCAATGTCCGTTCGACGAATGCATGCGGATCGAGTTTCGGATCGTGTCGCGTGTTGTGTATGGTCACGATCTGTATGAAGGAGTGCGCGCCGTGATCGTGGACAAGGACAATGCGCCGCGCTGGCAGCCGGCGTCGATCGAGGCCGTGACCGACGCCGAGGTCGCGCGCCATTTCGAGTTGCTGGGGAAGGATGAACTGGTGCTGTCATGAGCGATCCATCCGCGGACGACGCAATTTCGACCGATCCGATCCGCAACATGGAGCCGGTTCAAGCCGGCAAGAGCGTGCGCAGCGAGGGCGCCTGGACGCAGCGGCTGATCTGGTTCCTGCGCGGCATGGCCGTTGTCTCCATGCTCAAGGGGCTGTTCCATTGGTCGATCGTGCTCGGAATCGGAGACGGGGACGACAATAACTTCACGTTACATTCATTGCCCTGGCAGACCGCGACGGTCTATTTCGCCGTCATCGATTTGATCGCGGCGGTCGGCCTTTGGCTCGCGGCGGTGTGGGGCGCGGTCGTGTGGCTGACGGCCGGGGTGTCGATGGCCGCTGTCGAAGTTTTCTTTCCGCAGATCTATGGCGGCCGTCTCATCGTCGTCCTGATCGAACTCGTGCTGATCGGATGCTATCTCGCGCTTGCCTTGAAGTCCGCGCGCGAACATCCGCATTGAACTCAGAACAATATCTCGGGGAGGCAAACATGGCGAAAATCGGATTTGTCGGATTGGGCAATATGGGTCTGCCGATGGCGCAGAACCTGATCAAGGCGGGCCATCAGGTCGAAGGTCTCGATGTCTTTGCCGCGTCGGTCGAGAAGCTCAAGAGCGCAGGCGGCGCCGCGGCCGCGAATGCAAAGGCGATGGCGTCGCATTCGGACGCGATCGTCACCATGCTGCCGTCCGGAAAAGAAGTGCGGGAAATTTATCTTGGCGCGAACGGAATTGTCGAGAACGCCAGGGCGGGAACATTGCTGATCGACTCCTCCACGATCGATGTCGATACCGCGCGCAGCGTGGCGAAGGCGGCTGAAGCGAAAAATCTGATGATGGTCGATGCGCCGGTGTCCGGCGGCGTTGGCGGCGCGCAGGGTGCAACGCTGACATTCATGGTCGGCGGTCCCGACGCGGCTTTTGCCAAGGCGAAACCGTTTCTGGAAGCGATGGGAAAAACAATCGTTCACGCGGGCGGAGCGGGAAACGGGCAGGCGGCGAAAATCTGCAACAACATGATCCTCGGCGTGTCGATGATCGCGGTATCGGAAGCGTTCGTTCTTGCCGAAAAGCTCGGGCTCGATGCGCAGAAACTGTTCGACATCTCGTCGAAATCCTCCGGGCAATGCTGGTCGATGACGACCTATTGTCCGGTGCCGGGTCCGGTTCCGGCTTCTCCCGCCAATCGCGATTACCAGGCGGGCTTTACCGCGGCGATGATGCTCAAGGATCTCAAGCTCGCGCAGGAAGCGGCGCGCTCGGCGAGCGCGCATACGCCGCTCGGCGCGCAGGCCGGAACAATTTACCAACACTTTGTGGAGAGCGGCGAGCAGGGACGCGATTTTTCCGGAATCATCCGGTTTTTGCGCGCAGGAAAATCGTAATGGTGAACAATGTCTGATGAAATTGTTTCGCTTTTGAATGCGATCGGACGATTCACTGTCGCAAATAAACCGATTCTTTATGCTGTGTTTTAAGCCGATCTTCAGCCGACGCCTTTAGGTTGACGCGCTGGACGAGGAAAACAGGGCCTCGCCAACGAAAAAAATAAGGGAAGGCGTCACCATGAAAGCCGTTGCAAAGTCGGTCGAGCCGGCCGCGCAGAATGCGCCGCGCTACGACCAAATCCGACCGCTCTATCTTGAAGCCTTGACGCTCGTGGAGCGGCTGCATCGCCGGTTGCTCGACGTGATCAAGGATGAATTCGATCGTCGCGGCCGCGCTGACATCAATTCGGTACAGGCGTTGCTCCTGTACAATATCGGCGACAAGGAACTGACCGCGGGCGAACTGCGCACGCGCGGCTATTATCTCGGCTCCAACGTCTCGTACAACCTCAAGAAGCTTGTCGAGATGGGTTTCCTCGATCATCAGCGCTCGCGCGTCGACCGCCGTTCGGTTCGCATCAAGCTCACCGACAAGGGCAGCGAAGTGCGCGACGTCGTCGAGGGGCTTTACCAGAAGCACGTCCGCACGGTCGAGCAGGTCGGCGGCATCAATTCGGAAGAATTCGTCACGCTCAACAAGTCGCTGCATCGCCTGGAGCGCTTCTGGACCGATCAGATCCTCTATCGCCTGTAAGTCTTAAAGCCTGAACGCGCCTTCTTCTGGTCCTGGCCCCGGCTGTTTCAGCCGGGGCCTTTCTTTTTGGGGAATCACCTAAGATGGTGCCGCCGCATGATGGTTAGTCTCCCGATTCCGAAGTTCGCGTCATTCTGCAGTGCTCTCGTAAGCGAACTTCGGAATCGAAGGACACTAACAACGTTATGATTCCAGTGTGGGTTTGGCTCAGAAATTCCCTTGACCGACTCGCGGCGACAATGAAGGGAATTTCTGAACCACCACACTGGGCTGATGGGGTCTGAAGGCTTCGATGGGGAAGACGTCGTTTCACGAGGGCTGGAAACTCGACCGGCGTGCATTGCTGCGCGGGCTGGCGGGCAGCGTCGCGGCAGCCGGCCATGGCCTTGCCGGGACCGCTCTTGCCCAGGGCCTCAATCCGCCCCGCGGCGAGGCCGGCGCGCCGACCTTCGGTCCCCAGACCATCCAGATGACCGAGCAGGTGATCCCCCGCTACGAATCCATCGCGGCGCAAGGCGGGTGGCCAAACGTGCAGCCGGCCGGCCCGCTGCAACCCGGCACGCGCCATCAGGCGGTGGCGGCGCTCCGGCGCCGCCTGATCACCGAGGGCGATCTCGACCAGGCCTATGGCGTCAACGACGTCTTCGACGCCGCCGTTGAGGCCGCGGTCCGGTCTTTTCAGCTCAGGCACGGGATCGCGCCTGACGGCGCCGTGCGCGAGCAGACCTACGCCGCGCTCAACGTTCCGGCGCATATCCG
>CAMDXM010000313.1 GCA_945878025.1 Pseudorhodoplanes sinuspersici
GGGAAAGCGCGCGTGCTTGTTCAACTTCTCTAACGCGCCAGCCGCCACAGCCACAGCGCCAGGATGGCGAACAGCATCGCGCCGATGAACGGCGCCAGCACGCCCATGCGGAACAGGCCGAGCAGCAAGGTCAGATGATATCCGATGAACGAGCCGGCGATGCCGATCAGCGCGCACGTCACCAGCGCGCGGCGGTCGTTGATGCCATCGCGCCCAAACCATGCTGGCCGCGCCGTGCGTTCGAAAATGAGACCGGCGACGATGCCGATCAGCAGCACAAGCAGAAATGCGATGGCCGGATCGATCACGCGCATGAGAAAATCTCCGCAATCAGCAAAAAAAATTGGAACGGCGCGCCGGTAACCCGGTTGCCGCATGAAGGTTCCATGGTTAAACCGGACGCCGGCGATTTTTTCAAGACCGCCGCGCCGTTGCATCGCCGCAAGCCGTTACTCCGATGCCGTTGCATTGTCTGAAGGAGAATGATGTGGATATCCGTCCCTGTGGATCCGTGCCCTCCAAGAAAATGGGCGCCGACGCCTTCACCGGAACGGTGTGGCAGGACCCGATCATCGAGGCGCCGTCGCCGGCGCGCATCCGCTCGGCCCGCGTCACCTTCGAGCCGGGCGCGCGCACGGCCTGGCATACGCATCCGCTCGGGCAGACGCTCTACGTCATTTCCGGCAACGGCCGCGTGCAGACCTTCGGCGGCCCGGTGCGTGACATCCGCGCCGGGGACGTGGTGTGGATTCCGCCGGGCGAGAAGCATTGGCATGGCGCCGCCCCGGCGAACGCGATGGTGCATGTCGCGATGCAGGAAGCGCTCGACGGCAAGCATGTCGACTGGCTCGAACATGTCACCGACGAGCAATATGCCAAAGCCCCTTGAGATCATGGCGCCCGATCCCAAGGCTTGAGGCAAGACTTGAGGCCAATCCCCCGACATTCTTTAGGCAGCGCGCGCGCTTTTTACGGTCCGCTAACCAGTCCGGTAACAAGTTAGGCCGGATTGGGGCGCCTGCCCGGCCCGTGCCGCCGCGCTGTCATCAAAAGGCCGCCGCCCCTTGTTGAGTTTCTGGGTGCCCGATCTCGGGTTTACCCGAGATCGGAGTGTCAGGGACACACATCGGCTACAGCCGATGTGTGTGCGGGACGCGCCGGAGGGGATTATGCGTAGCGTCATTGCGATCGCGCTTTGCGTGTCGGTCTGCTTTTCGCCCGCGATGGCGGCGCCGGCCATAAAGCTCGATATCGTCTCGCGCGATTCGGCGCTGAAATGGATCGGCACCTACCGCGCCAAGCCGCAGCCCGCGCGGGTGCCCGAACTCGTGCGCGCCGTGAGCCGGCTCGGCGTTTTCGGCGACCCGGAATCGGCCGGCGCCTATGTCGGTTTCATCGCCGGCGCGCTCAACGCCAATCCCGACCGCGCGGACGAACTCGTCGCCGCGATGTTTCCGCTTCCGGCCGAAGACCATTGGGTGATCGTGCGCGCGATCGCCTATTCGGGCTTGCCGGACTGGAAGGACATGCTCAACCGCTTTGCCGACCGCATGCCGACGCGCCAGGCCATGATCGACAAATATGTCGACGGAAAAATGCCGACCCTGATTGGCGTGACGCCGCGGAAGGAACGCACGCTCGGGGAAAAAGTGAAGGGTCTCTTTTCCTCCGAAAAATACGACGACAAGGCGGTGATCTGGGCGATGGATGGCAGCCCGGAATTGCTCGACGTGCTGTGGGGCTATTATTTCGCGACCGGCTCCTACGCGCCGATCCATCGCATGATCTCGATGCTGCACTGGTCCAGGGACAAGGATTATACCGAACGGCTCACCATAGGCAGCATGACGAAATACACCCTGACCATCAACGCGACGCGCGATCCGGCCTTGCTCAAAATGCTCAAGCGCGCCGCCAAGGTTCAGGACAAGGAAACCGCCGCGATCCTCAACGACGCCATCGACGCGGCCGAGACCGCCGACACCGTGCGCATCCGCAAGGAGCAGCTGGCGGCGATCGAGGAACTCAAGCGCAAGGGCCCCGGTTACAGGCGGGAACTGACCGGCTGGGGCCAGATCGGCGAGGGCGCGATCGGCGTCGGCTGCGTCACCGCCGCCGTGATGAGCGTGGGCGTGCTCGGCATACCTTGCGTTGTCGGCGGCGCGGCCACGTCCGCCGCGTTGCGCTATTGGGGCTCGCAGCAATAACGGGAACCAGACGCGCAATCCGGCAAAAGCCAGCCTCTGGCCCGGTCCCCGGCGGACGCCGGTTTGCCGCAAGATTGCGCGACAAACAAAAAATCAAGGTCTGATCCGATTCGGCCCAAGTGGATCAGACCTTAGGCTTTTAGCTCTTTCGCTCTGGAATTCTTAACCTCCCCACTTCTATAAAATTCGACGGGGACGAGGCTCCCGCCGGCGCAATGGCGCGCGCGGCGGTCCAAAGCGGGACGGAATTTCGATGTCCGAATGGAAGAATGCGCTGCTGCTTGCCGGCGATGCGCTTCTCTATTTCACGATCCTGGCGGGCCTGTTCCGCTGCCGCCACCGGCTCGGCATCGGCTCGTTCTTTTGCGCGCTCGGGGTGATGCATTTCCTCGAGACTTATCTCGCCAGCATCTTCTATGTCGCGCTCCCGTTCGGCATCGTGACGTCGCCCGGATCGACGGTTCTGTTCACCGGCAAGCTGATGCTGCTTCTTCTGGTCTATATCCGCGAGGATGCCGTTGTCGTGCGGCAGCCGATCTACGGCCTCCTGATCGGCAATCTGCTGATGATCGGCCTCGCTTATGCGATGCGCAATCACGACCTCGTTTCGCTCGCGCCCGGACGCGTCGCCGATTTCGGCTTCCTCGGCGAAATGGGCGCGCTCATGTTGTGGGGCACCGCGATCCTGTTCATCGACGCGATCCTGATCATTCTTCTTTACGAAAAATCGCGCGCTCTTCTGGGCGGCCAGGTTTTCCTGCGGCTCGGTCTGGCAGGCGCCGCGGTGCTGACGTTCGATCAATTCGCCTTCTTCGCCGGATTGCATGTGCTCACAGGCGCGGGACTGCCGGTGCTGATCGGCGGCTGGGCCGCGAAGATGGCGGCGGTTTCGCTCTATACAATTCTGGCCGGAGTTTATCTGTGCTGGTTCGAGCGTTCCGCCAAACGCGCGCACGATGCGCCGCGCATCTCCGATGTGTTCGACATTCTCACCTATCGCGAGCGTTACGAGGATCTGCTGGCGCGGTCGGGCCGCGACGCGCTGACCGGCGCCTTCGATCGCGGCCATCTCGAATCGCATGGTCGCCGCATGATCGGTGAGGCCGACGAATTCGGCAGGCCCGCGAGCCTGCTGCTGATCGATATCGATCATTTCAAGGGCTACAACGATAGGTTCGGACATGCCGCCGGCGACGCCGTTCTCAAGCGCATCGCCGCCTCGATCATGGGCAGCGTGCGCGCAAGCGATTGCGTGTTTCGCTTCGGCGGCGATGAGTTCGTCGTCGTGTGCGAGGCTCTCGGCAGCGAGGCGGCCTTGGCGCTCGGCGAGCGCATCCGGCGCGAGATCGCAAGCCGGTCCGATATTGCGACCACCCGCGTGACCGTCAGCGTCGGCGTCGCCAGCATCCCGGACGATGCGCGCACTTACGATCTTCTGTTCGCCGAGGCCGATGCGCGGCTCTACCAGGCCAAGGCCGCCGGCCGCAATTGCGTGATCGGCAGCCGGGCCGTATCGGCGGAAAATCCGGTCCGGCTCGCTTTCGCGGGCTGACACAGAGCATTTTTCGGCGAAAGCCTGCCGTGGACTTGACCCGGAATGGAAACCGGTTCGCCGCGGAAAATGCGACAAATAAAAGGAATCCAGACCCTGTTCCGATCCAATTGGATCGGAACGCGGTCTAGCGCCGCAGCGTGGGACTTCCGGCCGCTTTTCATTGTTATCGCCGTTGAGCCGGCGGTGTTCGCGCCGGCCTGACGAAATGAAATGGGAGGTCCGGGATGAATTCCACGATGCGCTCGATTGTGGCTGTTGCGGCCATCGCCGCGTTTCCGATTGCGAGTGTTCCTTCGCAAGCGCAGCAGGCCAATATGACATTCTTCGTAACCAGCGCGGGACCCGGCAAGGGCGCCGATCTTGGCGGTCTCG
>CAMDXM010000314.1 GCA_945878025.1 Pseudorhodoplanes sinuspersici
CACCGCTCCCCATCCGCGTTCAGATCGCCTAGGAACGCCCCTCGGCGAACGGGGATCGGTGCAAGTTAGCAGAACGGGAATAGCAGTCAAGATGAAAATTATCTCATGCTATATTTCCATTCTGAGCAGAAAGACGTGGATGGCCGGCATAAAGCCGGCCATGACGGCGGCGAGATATTGCCAGCATCTACCAACGTCGTCATGGCCGGGCTTGTCACCGCAAGTCGGGTATACTCGACTTGCGACACTCAATTATGCGGAAGTCGGGCAAGCCCGACTTCCGGCGCCATCCACGTCTACTTCTGTGCTAGAGTCAGATGACCATGTGGATGAATGCCATGGCTCCCGTTGCACATCCCGGCCGCTTCCTGAAACGCGAATTGGCCGCGCGCGATCTCAGCGCCAATCGCCTCGCGCTCGATCTCGGCGTGCCGTCGGAGCGGATCACGGATATCCTGAATGCACGCCGTGGTATCACCGCCGATACGGCGTTGCGGCTGTCGCGCTATTTCGGAAACGGCGCGCAATTCTGGCTCGATCTGCAGAGCCAGTACGACATCGCGATGCCTTGAGGCACTTGAAGGAAATCGTCGCGAACGATCAGCTTGTGGCCGGTCGCGATTTGAAATTCGAAGGCGGCCACCACAGCGTGGGGAAATCCGCGTTCGACGTGACACCACATCTCCTTGGCAAGGTAGAGAAGTTCGAGCCGTTGCTCTGCGCGCCGTGTGTGCGCCCAGACCATGAAACCCGGCGCGTAAACCTCTTTTCCTTCTCGCTGCAGTTCAAGATCGGTTCCGCTGAATTCAGTTTCGAGTGCTGGCCGCTGCCGCAGCGCCAAATGAGGTTGCAGCAAGTCCACGCCCTTATATTGTGCACGTGCCTGCAGACGTCGGCTGCTTGTGCCGCGACCATGCCCATCGCTTCCGCGCCCAAGCCTTTAAGCCGTATCAGGAATTGATTGAGTTGCTCGGTCGCTTGGCCCGAAACGCGTCGCTCTCTGACTCGTGAAATCCAGCTGAGCAGTTGCAGGCTCCAGTAGTTTGTCGTCTACAAGGGGCCAAATTCTCGTCTAATTGTTGCAAGCACGTCGCCGAACACTTCAGAAATTCGGCCTTTCTTGAATCTCAGTTGTTGGATTCCATCGAAATTTGACGCCAACTTAACTCCGTCCTCAACCAGCATAATGGCGCGATCAAAACCCAAGCACCCTTGAAACAATCCACATTCATGTATCACATTTTGACGAGCCCGAAGACCGTCCTCAGATTTGTCCTCGCCAGTCAACACAAGCAGCGCAAAGGAGGACTCTTCTGACATGCTGTCGAGAATATCTCGAATGGTGTGTCCCGCTCGTGCGCCAGTCTCATATGAGATGACATCAAGATCGTGTTTGTCTTGGAGGTGCGATTTCAACTTTTCCCATTGCGGGTCTCGCCCGTGACCGATGAAGATAACGACCTCCGGATCGGGGTCATGTAGCTTCAGAGATATCCTGTCGTCGGACGTCGTTTCATCAAGTACCGCGAGCACGCCCTCGATGGCGGATCTCGAGTCGTTCGTAATCCCAATATCGCTGCAACGGTCGTGCAGCATTAGTGACAAACCGGTCGCCATTCCATCCCACCAAATTGTTAAATGAGCGAACACGGCGCGTTCATCGGCGTAGCTAACAAAGAAGTCCTCGAGATTTTCAAAGCTCCATTTGTCGTTATCGACCCAGACGTCGCCAGTTATGCGCTGGTCCTCCTTTTTGCTGGCGAGATTTCGACAGGCCTCTATTATTTTACGAACAGCCCGCACGCTGACTTTTATGTCAGGATATGTTCTTATCTTCCTCATCTAACTTACGTCTGGCTCCTCAAAATTACTCCGCCGCCTCGATTCGCTTCTTTTTCCCGCCCGCGTCGCGGCGCTCCAGCACCGGTTTGAGGAACGCGCCGGTATAGCTTCGCTTTTCCTTGGCGACGTCTTCCGGCGTACCCGCGGCCACGATCTCGCCGCCGCCATCGCCGCCTTCGGGGCCGAGATCGATGATCCAGTCGGCGGTCTTGATCACTTCCAGATTGTGCTCGATCACCACCACGGAATTGCCGCTCGCCACAAGTTCATGCAGCACGTCGAGCAGTTTCGCCACATCGTGGAAATGCAAACCCGTGGTCGGCTCGTCGAGAATGTAGAGCGTCCTCCCGGTCGCGCGCTTTGACAATTCCTTGGCGAGCTTCACGCGCTGCGCTTCGCCGCCCGACAAGGTCGTCGCCTGCTGGCCGACATGGATGTAGCCAAGCCCCACGCGCTGCAGCGTGGTGAGGATGTCGCGGATGCGCGGCACCGCCTTGAAGAAATCTGCCGCCTCGTCGACCGTCATGTCGAGAATGTCGGCGATGGATTTCTGCTTGAACGTCACTTCCAGCGTCTCGCGGTTGTAGCGCTTGCCCTTGCAGGTATCGCAGGTGACATAGACGTCGGGCAGAAAGTGCATCTCAATCTTGATGACGCCGTCGCCCTGGCAGGCCTCGCAGCGCCCGCCTTTCACGTTGAACGAGAAGCGCCCGGGCTCGTAGCCGCGCACTTTCGATTCCGGCAGGCCGGAAAACCAGTCGCGGATCGGGGTGAAGGCCCCGGTATAGGTCGCGGGGTTTGAGCGCGGCGTGCGGCCGATCGGCGACTGGTCGATGTCGATGATCTTGTCGAGATGCTCCAGCCCCTCGATCCTGTCGTGCGGGGCAGGGGCTTCGCTCGCGTTGTTGAGTTTGCGCGCCAGCGACTTGTAGAGCGTGTCCACCAGCAAGGTGGACTTGCCGCCGCCGGACACGCCGGTGACACAGGTAAAGAGACCGAGCGGGATTTCGGCGGTGACATTTTTCAGGTTGTGCCCGCGCGCATTGATGACTTTCAGCGAGCGGCGCGGATCGGGTTTGCGGCGTTCCGGAATCCCGATGCCGAGTTCGCCGGTGAGATAGCGGCCGGTGAGCGAATGCTTGTTCGACATCACGTCGCCGGGCGAGCCCTGCGCAACGATCCTGCCGCCATGCACGCCGGCGCCGGGCCCGACATCGACCACGTAGTCGGCAAGCCGGATGGCGTCCTCGTCATGCTCGACCACGATCACGGTGTTGCCGAGATCGCGCAGCCTTCTCAGTGTTTCGAGCAGCCGCGCGTTGTCGCGCTGGTGCAGGCCGATGCTCGGCTCGTCCAGCACGTAAAGAACGCCGGTGAGCCCCGAGCCGATCTGCGAAGCGAGCCGGATGCGCTGGCTTTCGCCGCCGGAGAGCGTGCCGGAGCCGCGCGCGAGCGTGAGATAATCCAGGCCCACGTCGACGAGAAAGCGCAACCGGTCGCGGATTTCCTTGAGCACGCGGACGGCGATCTCGTTCTGCTGCTTGGTGAGTTTCTCCGGAATGGCCGAGAACCATTCGCCAGCCTTGCGCACGCTCATCTCGGAGACTTCGCCGATATGCATGCCGCCGATCTTGACGCAGAGCGCTTCCGGCTTGAGCCGATAGCCCTTGCAATCCGCGCAGGGAATGTCGGTGAAATATTTCTGCAATTCCTCGCGCGCCCATTCGCTTTCGGTTTCGCGGAAGCGGCGGTCGAGATTGGTCACCACGCCTTCGAACGGCTTTTTCGTCTGGTACGAGCGCATGCCGTCGTCATAGACGAACTTGATGTCGTCCTCGCCGGAGCCGTACAGGATCGCGTCCTGTGTCTTTTTCGGCAGCGCCTTCCATTTGGTGTCGAGCGTGAATTTGTAATGCTTGGCCAAAGCTTCCAGCGTCTGGGTGTAATAGGGAGAGCTCGAGCGCGACCACGGCGCGATCGCACCCTTGCGCAAGGTGGCGTCGCGGTCGGGGATCACAAGCTCGGCGTCGATATGATGCTCGACGCCGAGGCCCCCGCATTTCGGGCAGGCGCCGAACGGTTTGTTGAACGAGAACAATCGCGGCTCGATCTCGGCAATGGTGAAGCCCGACACGGGACAGGCGAATTTCTCCGAGAAGATCATGCGCTGTTCGAGGTGGGTGCCTTTGAGAACTTTGCGTGTGGCACCCTTACCCTCCCCTGACAGGGGAGGGTCGGCGCGACGCGACGGGGAGGGGTCATCGCCGTCGT
>CAMDXM010000315.1 GCA_945878025.1 Pseudorhodoplanes sinuspersici
CGGGCAGGCCCGACTGGCGGTACGGGGAGAGGTGAAGGAACAAACGGAGAGCGTGTGCGCAATCTGATCACCGATGTCGCAGGCATCCGCGTGGGGCATGCCGAGGACGCCAAGGTCGCCTCAGGTGCGACCGTCCTCCTGTTTGACGAGCCCGCGGTCGCGGCCGTGGATGTGCGCGGCGGCGGACCGGGCACCCGCGACACCGAACTGCTCGACCCGGCCATGACGGTCGAAGGTATCGACGCTATCGCGCTGTCGGGCGGCTCAGCGTTTGGGCTCGATACGGCAACCGGCGTGCAGGCCTGGCTCGCCGAACACGGCCGCGGGTTTGCGGTTGCGGATGCGCTGGTGCCGATCGTGCCGGCGGCGATCATGTTCGATCTGCTCAACGGGGGAAATAAAGCCTGGGGCCGCTTCCCGCCCTATCGGGAACTCGGCTACGCCGCGACCGCATCCGCGGCATTGGATTTCCGCTTGGGCAATGCAGGCGCCGGCCTTGGCGCCACGACAGTCAACCTGAAAGGCGGGTTGGGTTCTGCTTCCGCGGTGACCGCGGACGGCATCGCCGTCGGCGCCATCGTGACGGTGAACGCCGTCGGCAGCGTCACGATCGGGAACGGACCGCATTTCTGGGCCGGCGCGTTCGAGAATGACGGCGAATTCGGCGGCCTTGGCTGGCCTTCGCCCTTGCCCGCCGATGCGCTCGTCTTTGCGACCAAAGGCGGCCCGCAGCAAGCGACCACGATCGCGGCGGTGGCCACCGACGCGATCCTCACCAAGGCGCAAGCCAGACGCCTCGCCATCATGGCGCAGACCGGTCTCGCCCGTGCGATCTCTCCCGCACATACCCCGCTCGACGGCGACATCGTGTTTGCCGCCGCGACCGGGCGCAAGAAGCTTGCCGATCCGGTGATGGCGCTATCCGCGCTTGGCGCGCTTGCCGCCAACGTGCTCGCCCGCGCTGTCGCACGCGGCGTCTATGAGGCGACGGCTTTATCTTTCCCCGGCGCGCTACCGAACTGGAAATCCAAATTCGGCGCAAAATTCGGCCTTTGAACCTCCCCTCCGCCACGCGCGACAGATCGGTGGTGCTTCAGAGATTCAAACGGAGACCGCCATGTCGTTCCTGCCGTCGTTCCTGCGTTCGGCCACTTTGGCCGTCGCGACGCTTTTCTTCGCACCGACACCGTTCGTCGCCGGTACTGCGACCATCGCGACTGTCACGGCTGTGACCGTCATGACGACGTCGCAAGCCGAAGCAGGTCGGCCCAAGGTGCGCGACCATCGCACGCGGCGCTGTCCGCCCAATGCAGGCGGCCCGGGCTGCATTCCACGGTAAGCGCGCACGCAATGCGTGCCGCAGGCATCGAAACTTTGCAGCGCGCTCTGCGTTACCGAGCCATGTCTTCGCGCGCCATCCGGCTGATTTCCTATGACGAGGCGACGCAGCGCCTCTCGGTGACATTCGTCACCGGACGGCGATACCTTTATGAACGCGTCCCCCCGCATATCTATGCGGCTTTCGTTCACGCGCCGTCGCGAGGTCAATTCTTCAACATCGAGATCCGCGGATTTTACGACAATCGCGAGATCACGCGTCACGATCCCTTGAGAAAACGCTCAGCCTGATAGGGCTTGGGATCGCAGAACGGCGTTGCGCCCGTCATCATTTCGGCGAGCAGCCTTCCGCTCACGGGGCCGAGCGTCAAACCCCAATGCGTATGACCGAAATCGAGCCAGATATCCTTCAGGCCCGGCGCGCGGCCGATAACGGGGCGTGAATCCGGGAAGCTTGGCCGCGACCCCATCCACGGCGCCGGCTCGACCTGTTCGCCGAGCGGAAACAATTCGCGCGCCTTCGGCATCAGGCGATCGAATTGCACCGGCGTCGGCGGCGCATCGACATCGGCGAATTCCGCGCCCGTGGTGAGGCGCAATCCCTGCTCCATCGGCGCGACGAGATAGCCGACATCGGCGTCGAGCGTCGGGCGGCTGACGCCTTTATTGCCGCGCGGCTTGAAATGCAGGTGATAGCCGCGCTTGACCTGCAGCGGCAGGTTCAGACCGAGAGGACCGAGCACCTGCTGCGACCAGGGCCCGAGCGCGATCACGGCTTGCGGCGCATCGACCGGTCCCTCGTCGGTGTCGACGCGCCAGCGTTCATTCGCGCGATGCAATGTACGCGCATCGCCCTTGAGCACCACGCCGCCGAGCGCCGAGAAACGCGCGGCATAGGCGCGCGTGACCGCGAGCGGATTGCTGATGCTCGCGGCGGTCGGCCAGAACACGCCGTTGACGACAATCGGCGCAAGGTCCGGCTCGAGCGCGAGCGCACCGGCCTGATCGAGCCGCTGGAATTGCAGACCCGCCTTGGCGACAGCGTCGAGATCGGACTGGACCTTCTGGAACGATTTCGAGCTGCGATAGACCTTCAGCCACCCGTTCTTGCGCAGATACTTGTCCGCGCCGGATTCCCGCATCAGCGATTCATGTTCGGCGAGCGAAGCCGCGAAGAGCGGCCGCATGCCATTGGCGAATTCGAACATGTGCTCGGGGCGTCCCGCGCGCCAATAGGCGAACAGCCAGGGCAGCATCTTCGGCAGATGCGAGAGATGGTAATTCGCTTCGGTCGCCTGTTTCAGGGCGATGCGAAAAAGCGTCCTCGGATTGGTCGGAAAGGGATAGGGGAAATAGGTGTTGCCCTCGATGATGCCGCCATTCCCATAGGACGTCCCCTCGCCGACCCCGCCACGCTCGACCAAAGCGACCGCGAGCCCGCGCTTGGCAAGATGCAAGGCGGCCGACGTGCCGACGATCCCGGCGCCGAGTACGATGACATCCGTGCGAGCCATGTGTGTCCTTGTGAATGCAATGCCCGAAAGAAAAAACCTTTAGCATCTCCGGCGCCACGGGGAAGCGTTTCGCTGCATGGCTGACATATTTATTGATGGCGCCGCGATGGATCGCGCATCTCGCGCAGAGTATGAATCGTCCGCGCCGGGCGTACCGGCAAGATTGAGCAACTGCGCCGGGGACAATCATTGAAATCCTTGATGGATGCGGCCGCCGCCGCACTCGGGTGGCTCGGGCGGCAGGGTACGCGCGCGCTCGCGGCCATGGTCTTCATCAGCATCGCGCTGCCGCCCCTCGGCACGCTGCTCAAGCCGTTCGTGGCGGAAGCGGTGTTTGCATTGCTGCTCCTCGCCTTCCTGCTGGTGGAGCCCGCCGCTCTGCGCAGCCATGTGAGGCGGCCGGCGCTCGTGATCGCTATCTCGATCTGGACAATGGCGGCGCTGCCGGCGCTGATGTGCGGCGGCTATTGGCTGCTCGGCCTCAATCTCATGTCGCCGGATCTCTATCTTGCGCTGATCCTGCAGGCCGCCGCATCGCCTCTGATGTCGTCGCCGGCCATCGCCGCCCTGCTCGGTCTCGACGCGGCGCTGGTGCTCGCCACCATGATCGTTTGCACCGCGCTTGTGTCGCTCACGGCGCCGGTTTTCATGCGTACCTTTGCCGGGGAGACGCTCACCCTTTCGCCGCTCGCGCTCGGGTTCAAACTATTCCTGATGCTGGCTGGAGCCGCGCTGCTCGCCACCGCGATCCGCAAACTCGCCGGCCGGGAGCGGATTGCGCAATGGAAAGACCAGATCGACGGCGTCAACGTGATCGTGCTGTTTGTGTTTGTCGCCGCCCTGATGGGCGATATCGGCGCGCAGCTTTTCGCCAATCCCCTGCTGGTGGCCGGGCTCATCTTGCTGACCTTTGTGCTCACGGCCTTGCCGCTGGCGCTGACGGTCCTGGTCTTCGCAGGCGCCGGCTGGAGCCGCGCCTTCGCCCTCGGGTTGATGGCGTCACAGCGCAATATGGGGCTGATGCTGGCGGCGGCCGGCACGGGGGTGCCTGAATTGACCTGGCTTTATTTCGCGCTGGCGCAATTCCCGATCTACCTGCTGCCGCAGATCCTGAGGCCGCTAGTGTCCCGATTCCGAAGTTCGCTTCATTCTGCGGCACCCTCGTAAGCGAACTTCGGAATCGAAGGACACTAGCAACATTATGATTCTAGTGTGGTTTTGGTTCAGAAATTCCCTT
>CAMDXM010000316.1 GCA_945878025.1 Pseudorhodoplanes sinuspersici
GCGATTCCGGAATTAATCGCGGTGATTCCGTTTCCCACGCGGTTCACGCCTTCAAGCGACGCCAGAACGGCCGCACTTGTTGTTAAAGGTCCAAGACCATTGGTGCCCGTTTTGGAAATGTATCCTAGCCCATTTGCAGCGGTTTTTGCCGTAGCGACACCAGTCGAAATATTCTCGTGATTATTGCCGACCCACTGCACACCTTGCACCAGCGGCGCGGGAATGCGGGGCGCGTTCTGCACCGTTGCGGGCGTCGTTGTCTTCATGGACCAATCGGACGGCGTTGTCGGCCGCACCTGAGTTGGCAGCGGGGACGAAGGCAATGGTACGGCCGAGGACACGCGTGGAATATTGAAATTTGGCACGCCAGCCGCTTGCGAGACGGGCGGATTGTAAACCGGCGGCCGATGGACGGTCGACATGGATGGGCTTGCCTGGAACGTTGAAGCAGGGCGGATTGTTGGCGTCGAATACATTATCGGCCGGGATATTGGAGCCGGCCGGTAGGCAGGCATGCGATAGACCGCCGGGCGATACATCGCGGCAGGGCGAAATACGGGAGCAGAACGAAATACGGGAGCTGAGCGATAGGCCGGCGCCCTGTACGACATGCGAAATCCGGCCGATGCCGGATCGACACCAGCCACAAACAGTGTGCCTATCGCCGCTAGCCCCGACAGCGCGGTTCGGCTGATATTTGTTGAGCCAATCGACACCGAATTCCGATGTGAAGTCATTGTCCCCTCCGTCTTCGTTACAGGCGAGTACGCTCTGCCTACTTAAAATACGGCTGGAAAATGGGCCCGCCGCCACGGGCGGAGACGAAAATATTTTTTCTGGGCGGCGCCGGAATAGCGATGCACGAGCCGTAGATACTGTCCCAGACATTGGACCGGCAACGGCCTGCCACCCCCCTTGAAGGCCCCGGATCGGCATCCGGAAAAAATCCCGACGCCTCGCCGGAATTAGCGTCTCTCCGCCGTCCCCGACATGAGAGCGGCTAATCCAGGCCCTTGATCTGCCGGATTGACGCCCGCCAAACGATCGAAAGGGGATTATCGATGAAGAAAATTCTGTGCCTGCTGTGCTTGTTTCATGTCCTTGGATCAGGCACTGCGCCTGCAAAAGCTGAAAGTCTGACGTGGCAATTCAGTAATCAATCAGGCGAATTGGCCATGCTGGAGTTTTATTCCCAGTCTCGCCGCAGCCATGCCTGGCCGGGCAATAAAAGGGTTTTCTACGTTCCCGCAGACGGCGATACGCACAAATTTCCGATCAGCTGTCTTGCCGGTGAGTACATTTGCTATGGCGCATGGATCGGACACCAGCCCAAACTGTATTGGGGGACTGGCCGCGGATCGCGCCAACGCTGCACAGATTGCTGTTATCGCTGTGACGGCGGCGAGACCGAGATCCGCAATCTTATAGCGGGCGGGTGCTGACTGGGAGTTTAGTGTGATCCAATCACGGCATACGAGGCGAGTTGCTAAGGTTTGGCTCGTAATTGAACTGAAAACGATAAAGTCCGCCTGAACCAGAGATACATGTTGAAGTTCGATTCGTCTGGGTCTATTCGCAACGCCCTAGCGAAGCCGCGGCACGATTGCGAAATCCTCGCCGCGCGAGCCGAAGCGTGCGGACTGCGTCTCGCCGCTTGCGCCGCGCACTGCGACTGCGGCACGGCCAGTGCCGTTCAACTGAGCCGCGAGCTTGGGGACCAGTGTTTGCACGTGTGCGACCATTTCGGTGAGTTCGATCCGGCCATTATTGTTACGGTCGCCGTTGCGTAGCGCATCAAGCACCGCGAAGGTAAAGACGCCGTGGCCCTTGTAACCCTCAAATGCTGGTTTGCCCGAGGCCGCCGCAGTGAGGATCGGCCGTCCCGTTGCTTCATGCAGCCGCCCGAGCGAGGCGAGCGCCGCCGGCGCGTCGGTGCGCGAAACGGTATGGCCCGCGATCAGCGCGCCGGACTCGCACGTATCGAGGAGAATGATTGCCTTCTTCGCTTTAATACGATTGGCGATCCAGTCCTGCAAATGGTCTTGCCCGATGGCGTTTTTCTCAAGCGCCGCCGGATCGGACCCGCCCTGATAATCCTGCGGAATGAGATAGAACCGCCCGTTCTGGGAAAAACCGTGTGCGGCCGAGAAGAGCACGAATGTATCGCGCGGATGGATGTCCGCGGCGAGACGCGACACGGTCGTGTCGATGCCGTCTTTCGTTGCTTCAGCGTCCTGCAACCGAGTGACGCGAACCTCGCCGTATTGCGCGCCTTCTGCTTTCTGGAATTCGGCGGCGATAGCTGCGGCATCCGTGACAGCGAGATTCAGCGGAGGGAAACTTTTCATCTCGGTGCTGCCAGGTGACATCGATCCGCGATCGGTGTAGGCATTGATGCCAATCGCCAGCACATGCAGCTTCGGCTTCACGGCATCCGCCGCCGCATTGTAGATGATACGGGTGCTGATCGGCGCCGACGCGAGAAGATTTCTTGAATTGTAAGCGACCACCTCGACGATATTCTCGCCGGGATCGAGTGCAAGCGAGCGCGACACCACCTGTTCGACGCCGGGAACGCTGCGGCTTGTTTCAACTGCGGCGGTAATTCCGTTGACACGCCATTCGATGCGGCCGATGCCCTTGCCGCGATCGGTGATGCGCGCCTCGACGGTGACAACGTCGCTGGTGGTCTGACCACCCGCCACCGTCGAGGCGATAGTGACCGAAGGCGCGGGACCGGAATCGAGCACTTTGTCGAGATTCATCACTTTCGTCGCCTTGCGGTACTCGCCGGAGGGATCGCCCGCCAGCGCCTCGCGTACAAGGTCCGGATCGAACAGCGATTGATGCACCTGTTCTGTGGTCGTCACATCTAGCCCGCGCACTACCGAAAGGATCGACGATGCATTCGGCGAGCCTGAAAAAAAACCTTCGGGGGTGATAATTATCCAGTCATTCGTGCCTGATCCGATTAGCGTCGCGATCGGTGCGACGAGTCGCTTTGGATTCCACAGCTTTATAGTGCCGTCGGAAGATGACGATGCCAGCAACCGCTCGTCCTTCGAGAACGATAGCGATCGAATGCCCATCGGATGCGCCTGTACCGATGTGGGAGGCGCGACGCCTTTCGGGTCCCACAGCTTCATCGTACCGTTCCAAGCTCCAGTCGCAAGAATATTACCGGAGGTCGAGACCTTCATATCGGTGATGCCATGCAACGTCGCGTCTTCGTGCCGACCGAATGCACGCGGCAGATTGCGGCCCTCGAAGACCACTATCTTCGAGTTCTCGGCAGTGAAAAAGCGCCTTCCGTCAGGCGAAAAAACGAGATAGTGCGAGACCACTCCCTTCGCGAGTTCACCAATTTTGCGGCCGCTCTCGACATCCCAGCTCGTGACGTTGCCCTCGACATAGTTTCCCGAGAGGATGCTCTTTCCGTCCGGGAAGAATGTCGAATGCGCAAAACCATCGATCTCGTAGCGCAGCTTGCCGCCGGCAAAATCCCACAATGCCGGTTTGCCCAGCCCTGATGACAGTAGACTTTTTCCGTCCGGAGAGAACACCAGCGACTCGACATCGCCGCTCACTCCGCCGAGCGCTCGCACGAGGCGTCCGGTTGTTACGTCCCAGACCTTGAGCACACGGGGTTTCTGCGGCGCGGCACTCTCATAATTTCTGCTGTCGCCGGAGACGACGAATTTTCCGTCGGGAGAGACCGCAACAGCCTCTGCGCGATAATCGTGGGCGGCGATGTTGCGAACGAGGCCCGCTTCCTGCAAATCCCACAGCCGTAGCCTGCCATCCCAGCCCGTCGAAAAAATTCTGGTGCCAAGCGAGGCGTCGACGGAGCTAATGACATTGTTCCTCGACTGGATGCTTCGCACCAGCCCGCCGGTTTCAGACGACCAGATCGAGATGCTTCGATGGTCAGCGGTCACGATGAAACGGCCATCGAACGACAACGCGACGGAATTTGCTTTGGTCCCGAGCGATCGCAATTGTCGCCCACTTGCGATATCCCAGATCTGGACCGATCCATTCGCCGATCCGAGTATGATGAGGCTGCGGTTGTCCGGTGTGAATGCG
>CAMDXM010000317.1 GCA_945878025.1 Pseudorhodoplanes sinuspersici
ATACCCGACTTGCGACACCCGTAAAACTGAACTCGGCATGCCCGAGTTCAGGCGCCATCCACGTCTTTCTTCCATAATCTATATTCTAAGACGTGGATTCCAAACGCAGCTCGGGCTTGCCCGAGTTGCGCCAATTCAAGTGTCGCAAGTCGGGTAGATCCGACTTGCGATGACAAGGCCGGGCATGACGAGAGCGGAGACTATTCCTCGCCTTCATCCTCGGACAGGCGCTCGACTGAAACCACCTTCTCGTCCTCCGCCGTGTCGAACACGATCACCCCTTGGGTCGAGCGGCCGGCGATGCGGATGCCCGCGACCGGGGTGCGGATCAGCTTGCCGCCATTGGTCACCAGCATGATCTGGTCGGCTTCCTCCACAGGGAAGGACGCAACGATGTTGCCGTTCTTCTTGGTGATGGCCATGGCGGTGATGCCTTTGCCGCCGCGCCCGGTAGTGCGGTATTCGTACGAGGACGTGCGTTTGCCGTAGCCCTTCTCGGACAGCGTCAGCACGAATTGCTCGACCGCCGACATTTCGACATAGCGCTTCTCGCCAAGCTCGATATGGCCCGCCGTCTCCTCGGCGTCGGTCACCGTCTCTTCGTCGCCCTCGCCGCGCCGCACCGCGTTGGCGCGCCGCAGATAGGCCACGCGCTCCTCGGAGGAGGCCTCGGTGTGGCGCAGGATCGACATTGAAATCACCTTGTCGTTCTCGGCCAGTGAGATGCCGCGCACGCCCATCGAGGTGCGGCCCTGGAACACGCGCACTTCCGGAACGGCGAACCGGATGCATTGCCCGCCGCCCGCCGTGAGCAGCACGTCGTCTTTCTCCGTGCAGATCTGCACATCGACGATCGCCTCGCCCTCGTCGAGCTTCATGGCAATGATGCCGGACGGACGGACATCGACGAAATCGGACAGCTTGTTGCGCCGGACGGTGCCGCGCGTGGTCGCGAACACCACGTCGAGATTGCCCCAGGTGCTTTCGTCCTCGGGCAGCGGCATGAACGTGTTGATGCGCTCGTCCTGATGCAGCGGCAGGATGTTGATGAGCGCCTTGCCGCGCGCCTGTGGCGCCGCCACCGGCAGCTTCCAGACCTTTTCCTTGTAGACCTTGCCGCGCGAGGAGAAATACAGCACCGGCGCATGCGTCGAGGCGACGAACAGCCGCGCGACGAAATCCTCCTCGCGGGTCTGCATGCCGGCGCGGCCCTTGCCGCCGCGGCGCTGCGCGCGATAGGTCGAGAGCGGCACGCGCTTGATATAGCCCTGGTGCGAAACCGTCACCACCATGTCCTCGCGGTGGATCAGGTCTTCGGCGTCGAATTCGCCTTCTTCCTCCGCGATCACGGTGCGGCGCGGGGTGGCGAATTCGTCGCGCACCGCCTTCAACTCGTCCTTCACGATGGTCTGCACGCGGGCGCGCGAACGGAGGATTTCGAGATAATCGGAAATCTCGGTGGCGAGCTTGTCGAGCTCTTCCTTGATCTCGTCGCGGCCCAATGCCGTAAGGCGCTGCAGGCGCAGATCGAGGATGGCCTTGGCCTGTTCGGCCGACAGCCGCGCGGTGCCCTTGCTCGAGACCTTGTGGCGGGGGTCGTCGATGAGCGCGATCAGCGAGGCCGCGGTCGTGGCCGGCCATTCGCGCGCCATCAAGGCGTCGCGCGCTTCCGCGGCGTCCTTCGAAGCCCTGATGAGCTTGATCACTTCGTCGATATTGGCGACGGCGATGGCGAGACCGACGAGGACATGCGCGCGGTCGCGCGCCTTGCCGAGCAGGAATTTCGTACGCCGCGACACCACCTCTTCGCGGAACGCGATGAAGACGACCAGCAGATCCTTCAGGTTCATCACCTGCGGACGGCCTGAATCGAGCGCCACCATGTTGCAGCCAAAGCTCGTCTGCAGCGGGGTGAAACGATAGAGCTGGTTGAGCACGACGTCGGGCACCGCTTCGCGCTTGAGCTCGATCACGACGCGATAGCCCTCGCGGCTCGATTCATCGCGAAGATCTGCGACGCCCTCGATCTTCTTTTCGCGCACCAGTTCGGCGATGCGCTCGACCATGGTCGCCTTGTTCACCTGATAGGGAATTTCGGAAATGACGATGGCTTCGCGTTCCTTGCGAATCGTTTCCATCTCGACCTTGCCGCGCATCACCACCGAGCCGCGGCCGGTGTGATAGGCGCTGCGGATGCCGGCGCGGCCGAGGATGATGCCGCCGGTCGGGAAATCCGGACCCGGGATGATCGCGTTCAGCGCCTCGATATCGAGCGCGGGATCATCGATCAGCGCAATCGTGGCGTCGATCACCTCGCCGAGATTGTGCGGCGGGATATTGGTCGCCATGCCGACCGCGATGCCGCCGGCGCCATTGACCAGCAGATTCGGAAACTTGGCCGGCAACACAACCGGTTCGCGTTCGGAATTGTCGTAGTTCGGCTGGAAGTTGACAGTGTCCTTGTCGATGTCGTCGAGCAGGCCCTGCGCGACCTTCTGCAGCCGGACTTCGGTGTATCGCATGGCGGCTGCGGGATCGCCGTCGACGGAGCCGAAATTGCCCTGCCCGTCCACGAGCGGCAGGCGCATGGAAAAGTCCTGCGCCATGCGGACGAGCGCATCATAAATCGACTGGTCGCCGTGCGGATGATATTTACCGATGACGTCGCCGACGACGCGCGCCGACTTGCGGTACGGCTTGTTCCAGTCGTAGCCGTTCTCATGCATCGAATAGAGGATGCGCCGATGCACCGGCTTCAAACCGTCGCGCGCATCCGGCAACGCACGCGCCACGATCACGCTCATGGCGTAATCGAGGTAGGAGCGTTTCATCTCCTCGACGATGGAAACAGGACGGATGTCCGAGGGCTGCGAGCCGCCCGGACCCTGATTTTCAGTATCGGACAAGAGCTAAAATCCTGGCGAATCCAGAGAGCCGTTTTGTAGCCGATCTGGCCCTGTAAAGCCAATCCAAAGCGAGGGGGTGCTGCGCATTTTTCGATAAGATTTTCAATGGTTTATAGCTGCCAACATGGTGTGCGCCGGATGCGTCAGCCGCGCCCCGATTTTGCCGCCGTTGCAGCCTCGCTTTGCGCACGCCATGGTGGTTGCATGCCGGTCGAATTTATCGTTTCCGCGCTTGTGACCTTGCTCGTGGTCGTCGATCCGGTCGGCCTCGTCCCGACCTTCATCGCCATGACCGAAGGCCTGCCGGCGCGGGCGCGCCGCCGGGTCGCGATCCGGGCGAGCATGATTGCCTTCGCGATATTGGCGGGCTCGTCGCTGGCCGGAGACTTTCTATTGAAGAAGCTCGGCGTCGGAATCCCCGCTTTCCGCATCGCCGGCGGATTGCTCTTGTTCTCGATCGCCTTTGAGATGCTGTTCGGCATCCGCATTCCGCGTCAGGTGCAGGAAGCCGAAGAAGCGATCGAGGAGCATGTCCGCAATATCGCCGCTTTCCCGCTCGCCATTCCGCTGATGGCGGGTCCGGGCGCGATCACGGCCTGCGTGCTGCTGGCCGGCCGCGCCGGCGGCGAGGTCATGCCACTCGCAAGCCTGCTGGGCGTGATCGCGCTCGTGTTCGCAATCTGCCTCGCCGTTTTCATGGCGGCGGGAAAGATCGCAAAGCTGATCGGTGTCACCGGCAATATTGTGCTGTCGCGGCTGCTCGGCGTGCTGCTCGCCGCGCTCGCGGTGCAGTTCGTGATCGACGGCCTGAAGGCGGTGTGGAACTAGCCCGCGACCGGACCGTTCGTCAGCGCAATACGGTCAGAACGGAATCTCGTCGTCCATATCTTCGCGCTTGCCGCCGCCGGCGGCGGCCATCGCGGGCTTGCGCGACGCGGTCGGGCCACTCGAACCGAAATCCTCACCGCCGGAATCCTGGCCGCCGCCTGCGCTACCGCCTGCACCGCCGCCGCCACGTCCGTCGAGCATGGTGAGCGACGAATTGAAGCCCTGCAGCACGACTTCAGTGGAGTATTTGTCGTTGCCGTCCTTGTCGGTCCATTTGCGCGTCTGCAGCGAG
>CAMDXM010000318.1 GCA_945878025.1 Pseudorhodoplanes sinuspersici
GGCGCCGTTGAGGTGCTGGACCTGAACCTGCCGTCATCCGACAGCGCCGACATTCTGCTGGCCCGCAAGCTCGCCGACATGCGGCCGGATATCGTCGGCTTTTCGATGTCCTATGACGTCTCCTATCCTTGGCTCAAATCGCTGGCGAAATCGGTCAAGGATCAGAACACCGGCGTCTTTGTCGTCGCCGGCGGACCGGCGGTGACCACTGCCTATGCCGAGATGCTGGCCGAATGCCCTCACCTCGACGCCGCCTGCTATTCGGAAGGCGAAGTCGGCTTGAAGAATCTGATCGAAGCCGACGATGTCGTGATGGCCGCGGCGCAGGACCCTTGGGTGACGAAAGAGAAACTGGAGCGCAAGGCGCACACCAAGCCGGCCTATGACGATCTCGACAAGATCATCGACGTCGATTACGCGATGGTCGATATCGGCGCCTACAGCATGAAAGAGGCGTTTTCGCCCTTCACCAAATTCACCGAGTCGTCGAAGCAGTTCTTTATCGTCACGTCACGCGGCTGCCCGTTCAAATGCGTGTTCTGCGCCGAGCCTTCGTTCCACGGCGCCAATATGCGCTACGCCAGCGTCGACCGCGTCGTCGAACATGTGGCGCGGCTGAAAGAGCAATACGGCCTGAGTGTCTTGACGATCTACGACGACCAGATCCTGATGAACAAGGCACGCGCCAAGGAACTGTTTTCCAAACTGATTCCTTTGAATATCCGCATCGAAATGCCGAACGGCGTCACCTTGTCGTACATCGACGAAGAGATGGCGGTGACGATGAAGAGCGCCGGCGTCGATACATTGTTCCTGGCCATCGAGCACGGCTCCAAGCGCGTGCTCAAGGACATCATCAAGAAACCTATATCCTTCAACCGCATTAAGCCGACGATCCAGCTATTGCAGAAGGCCGGCATCTTCGTCTGCGGCTTCTTCGTCATCGGCCTGCCGGGCGAGACCCGCGCCGAACGGCAGGAAACGCGCGACGCCATCTATGATTGGGGCCTCGACTGGTCGTTTTTCAACTACGCGACGCCACTGCGCGGTAGCGAACTGTTCCGGCTATGCAGGGAGAACAAATGGATTGACGAAAAATACCTGCCGATCGGCGCCATCGACATGACCGACTACGTCATCACCGCGCCGGGCATGGACAAGGCGGAAATCAAGCAGGCGGTTTCCGAGATGAACCTTGAGCTCAATTTCGTCAGCAATCACAACCTGCGCACTGGCAATCTCGACACCGCCTATCACGCCTTCCGCGAAGTTGTCGAACGCCATCCTGGCCAGCCTTTCGCCCAGTATTTCCTCGGCAAAACTCTGATCGAGATGGGCGCGCCTCCGGCACACGCCGACGTCCACTTCAGCAAGTACCGAGAGATCATCGCGTCGTCCACGATCTGGCGCGACGCCGCCGAGAAATTCGGTTTACAGTTCTATCCCGATCATACGCCGCACCAGGCGCCGCGCCAGGCCGCGCAACAGACTGAACTTGCCGTTGAAAGGCCGATCCATGCCCAGCTATAAAATTCTGTTCGTCATTCCGCCGTACCTTGCCGACAAGGCCGAGGCGATCCGCCCGACCAAGCTGCGCAGCTTTTTCGCCTTCCCTTACGGCGTTCTGTGCCTCGCCTCCTACGTCAACCGCGTGACCACCGGCAAGCATGAGATCAAGATCATCGATCTCAATCATTACGTCGGCGCCGAGCGCCAGGTGAAATACGAGGCTATGCTCGACAGCTTCATGCCGGATATCGTCGGCATCTCGGTGATGTTCGACGTCTCGTACAAACATGTCGCGGGTCTCGCGGAAACGGCCAAACAGGCCAATCCGGATGCCAAGGTCATCCTTGGCGGCGCGGCCGTCACCACGGCCTGGGACATCATCCTGGTCGATCAGCCGGCGGTCGATGCGCTGTGCTATTCGGAAGGCGAACTGGCGCTTTCCAGACTGCTCGACTCCGATAACCCGGAGCAGGAGCTGGCGCAGGACCCGTGGGTCACACGGCAATCGATCGAAGCCGGCAAGAAGCCGAAGACCAAGACTCTTGAAAGTCTCGACGACGTCATCCCGATCGACTACAGCCTGGTCAATGCCAATGACTACGGCATGATCGAGGCGTTTTCGCCGTTCCGCAAAGCCAACGACGAAGACACGCGCCAGTTCTTCATCGTCACATCGCGCGGCTGCCCGTTCAAATGCGTATTCTGCGCCGAACCGACTTTGCATGGCGGATCGATGCGCTACGCCAGCCTCGAGGTCATCGAGGACCACATCAAATATCTCTGCGACACCTACCAGATGAACGTGCTGACGATCTACGACGACCAATTGCTGCTGCACCACAAGCGCGCCAAGGAATTCTTCCGTATTCTGGCGAAATACAATTTGCGGGTCGAGACACCGAACGGCCTGACCGCCGCCTATATCGACGACGAAATGGCGATGCTGATGAAGGCCGCCGGTATGGACACCGTGCAGCTAGCGATCGAAGCCGGCACCGAGCATATGCTGCGCAATGTCATCAAGAAGCCGCTGAAGCTGAACAAGGTGGCGCCGGTGATCGAGACGCTGCACAAGCACGGCCTGTTCGTGCAAGGCTATTTCGTCATGGGCATTCCTGGCGAGCGCGAGGAAGACCGCACTGCGACCGCGCAGTTCATCAAGGACGTTGGACTCGACTGGGCGAGCTTCAGCCTGGCGTCGCCCATTCGCGGCTCCGAGCTTTACGACATCTGCGTCAAGAACAAGTACATTCCCGACAAGATGAAGATCGGTGCTTTTGAACTTGGTACCTATATCATCCGCGCGCCGGGTCTCGATCCGGAAACCTTGCCGGTGATTTCATACCGGATGAATCTTGACGTCAATTTCGTCAACAATCGCAGCATGCGTGTCGGCCAGCCTGAAGTGGCGGCGCGCTGTTTCGAGGACGTCATCGAACGCTACAAGCAGCACGCCTTCGCGCATTACTTCCTGGCCAAAGCCTACACGATGATGGGCGGCCATGAGGCCAAGGTGCAGGAGAACATGGCCGCCTACCACGCGATCGTCACCAGCAGCGATACCTGGAAGGAACACGCCGCCTATTTCGGCCTTGGCGATATGCCGCATGTGATGGCCCCGCCCAGCGTGCCGCTTCTCTTAGCCGAACCGGCGCAGGTCAGTGCCTGACGCTTACAACCGCTTCAGGAAGCCGTCGGGCGCCGCGGTAATCGCGATCTTGTGCTCGATCGTATAATCGTAGTCGAAATTCAAGGCGCCGCCATCGCGCGCCTTGCGGCCTTCGTCCTTGAGACGCCGCCTGTATTCCCAGACCGCGGTCTTCGGATTGTTGCCCTTGCCCCAGGGCCGATCTGCGCACATCGAGTCCGGCAGGTCCTCGACGCCGGTATCCCAGACCACGCAATACGAACCCTTGCTGACCAATGGCGCGTACAACTCCAGCTCGGCCAATACGTGCTCATGCGTGTGGTTGGAATCGAGAAAGACCATGACGCGATCATAGCCTTGCGCAAGCGCGTCAATCTGCGCCGCGGTCTCCAGCGCAATCGCCGAACCTTCGATTGTATGAATTTTGTGCCGCATCGGGTGCGCGTCGATACCGGCGCGGTTGTGCGCGCGAATATCGATGTCGATGCCGACAACCTTGCGGCGCGACGCTTTCGGATCGAGCGGCTTGCCCGCCACCACGGCATCGCAGTAATCGAGCAGCGCCAGCATCGACGCGCTCATCACCAGCGAGCCGCCATGGGCGATGCCGGTCTCCACGATCAGGTCGGGCCGGCAGGTCCAGATCAGTTCCTGGATGGCGTAGAGATCCATCGGCGTCTGGATCACCGGACGGCCGAGCCATGTGAAGTTCAGCGCGTAGGAATGACGGATCGCCTCGCGATTCCACATACGTGACAGGCCGAGGAAATCCGTGTCGTCGCCGATGCCCTTGATGTTGGCGGCAACTTGCTGCTGAAAGGCCGCGACCGGGTCCAATTTGTCGTTCATGCCGCTTTC
>CAMDXM010000319.1 GCA_945878025.1 Pseudorhodoplanes sinuspersici
ATCAGGTCGCGGCCGAGCGCGACCGTTTCCAGCACCACCGTGGAATTGAGCCCGATGGCAGCGACCGAACGACGAATGAGGTCATGCGCCTGATCGGAGACGATGCGGCAGTTCGGAATCGACGATAGCGGGATCCCGAGTCCCTGTTCCACCGCCTGCTCGATCTTCTCGATCCACCAGCGCTCGACATTCTTCGGCTTGATCAGGAATTGCGCCCGCGGATTGGCGCGCGCGGCCTCGGCAAAGGCAATGTGCGTGTCCTTGAACAGATCGACAAAGCCGTCGTCGTCATGCTTGGTGAAATAATGCCCGTGCGGCTCGGCTTTGGAATCGAACGGCCCGGTGAGATGCCCGAACGAGAACAGCGTCACCGTGACGGGATCGCGCGACGGCGCCGGCGCGGGCACACGCAGCAGATGGTCGAAGCGCAGCAAGCCGGTGCGCGTGACTTTCGAAACCGGCGCGACGTCGGCCTCGACAAAAAGCGTCTCGGCGATGGCGTTGGTCACGGCGAGGCGCGTGCCGAGGAATTTGAAGCGGTAGAGATTCTTCCAGCGGCCGATGCGTTCCTGCACCTGCCGGCCGTCGAGCACGGTGAATTCCTTGTGCGCGGTCACGAACGGAACGCCGGCCGCCTCGCCGCCGCTGACCCAGGGGAAATCCACGATGTAATGGATCGCGGGATTGGCGGCGCAATCGATTCCGAGCCAGCGCTTCAGATAGCCGAGAACGCGGGTGGCGTAGCGCGACTGCGCCTCGCGCCTGGCCAGAACGGCCGGATCGTCGATCAGGAAATAATCCGCGATCCCCGGCATCGGATCGGAGCCGAAGAACAGCGAATGGATGCGCGTCGAGACGGAGAACGGAACAGCGTAAATCCGCACATGCGCGATCTTGGACAAGGCCAGCAGATCCTGCGTCCAGCGGTCGGGATCGAAGGCGAGCACCGTGATCGCGTCGGCATGGCTCGAATCCGACAACAGAACGAGTTCCCGCTTCATCGCATAGGCGAACACGATCGCCATCGGCAGCGGCCGGAGCGCGGCGCGCAAAATCCGGCGAACCGGCGCGGCGGCGATTTCGCGAACGCTCTTCATCAGCACGAAGCGACCTTGACCGGCTCTGCCGAAACGATGCGCGCGGCCGCGCCGGCGACGTCCACCACAAGATCGGCGATTTCCGCGATCCGCGGCTGGTGCGAAATGGCGAGAATGGTGCGCTGGCCGGCGAGCCGGCGCAGCGTGCGGCAGATTTCCGCTTCGGTCGCGGGGTCGAGCGCGGTTGTCGCCTCGTCGAGAACCAGCAGATCGGGCGAATGCACGAGCGCGCGGGCGAGCGCGAGGCGCTGGCGCTGCCCGCCGGACAGAGCCGTGCCGCGTTCGCCGACCGGCGTGTGCAAGCCCTGCGGCATCGCCTCGACGAAATCCAGCGCCTCGGCGGCCTTGAGCGCGCGGCGCACGTCGTCCTCGGCAATGTCGTCGCGGCCGAACGTGATATTCATCAGCACCGAGTCGTTGAACAGCACGAGCTCCTGCGGCACGTAGCCGATATGCCGCCGCCAGGCGACGATATCGGCCTCGGCGAGATCGACGCCATCGACCAGCACGCGCCCGCTATCCGGCGTCACCAGACCGAGCACGGCGTCGACAAGCGTCGTCTTGCCGCCGCCCGATGCGCCCGTGAATGCGCAGAGCGAACCCGCCGGGATCGACAGATCGGCGCCGGAGATCACGGCGCGGCCGTCATAACCGAGCGACACATTGTCGAAGCGCAATTCGCGGCGAAGCCGGATTTCGCGCTTGCCCTGCCGCGGCTCGGCGTCGCGCTCGTAATCCTCAATCGTCGTGTGGATCGAATCGGCGACGCTCGCGGTGAGATTGACGGTCTGCTGGCCTTTCTGGATCGTGCCGACCTGAACCAGAATGCGGCTCATCAAAAGGCCGATCACCGCGAGCTGCGCGAGGTCGACCGACAGCAGCATCGCGCAGACGAACAGCACGGCGACGAGAATGGCCGATGTCAGGAAATCGTCCGTCACCGTGAACAAGGTCGAATTGCGGTGCAGGTCGTCGACCGCCTTGCGATTATTCTTCACGTCGCGGGCGAGCCGCAGCAGCAGGCTTTGGTCGGCGCCCATCGCGCGGATCGGCTTGATGCTGTGCAAACCTTCCAGCAGGCTCACCGTCATCGAGCGGATATTGCTGGAATAGATGGCGCCGAGCCGGATGGTGCCATGGCGGATCGGGCGCAGGACGCCGACCTTGACGGCGCCGAGCACGAGCGCGAGCAACGTGAGCTGGAACGACACCAGGAGCGAAGCGGCAAGATAAATCAGCGCCTGCACGCTCGCGGTCATCAAGGTCAGAACCGCCGAAAGGCCCGGACGAAAGCGTTCGATCTCCGAAACCTGCAGGCCGATCACGTCGCCGCTCTTGAGCTTCGAAAAGCGCGGCCAGCGCAATGCGGCCAGCGCGCGCAGCAGGCGCGACCGGGTGGCGTTGATGACGTCGAGAACGAGGCGATTGCCGGCGCGCAAGGTGACATAGGCGGTCATCGCCTTGACCACGATCGCGAACGACACCAGCAGGAGATATCCGCGGATATCCGCCGGCAATCCGAGCGAGGTCACGACCGAAGCGAGGAATTCGCCGATCCGTCCGCTCGGTCCGCCGCCGGACACGAGACCCTGGATCACCGGCAGCAAGGCGAGGATGCCGAGATTGTCGGCGAAAGCCGAGATCACCTGCAGGCAGACGACCGCCAGAACGCGCAGGCGGTATTCGCTGTAGAAGCTGAAAACGCTCGTGGCTTTTTCCAGTTTCATGCCGGGCCGGTCAATTCGGATGCCTTGTCTGCTCTGGCGTCAGGACACCGCGCGCGCCTTCGGCGCGGGAGCGGCGTCGGGACCGAGAATGTCGCGCACCTGCTCGGCGGTCAGGCGCTCGGGATTGTTGTCGCTGCCATAGCGGAAACCCTCCGGCATCGATTGGAGATTCTTGCCATAGGCGCCGCGATCCCAGAACGCGAAGGCCGGCTCGATCACATAGCGGTCGGAGAGATCGATGGTGTTGCGCGCGTCGTCCTCGGTGATCATCACCTCGTGCAGCTTCTCGCCGGGGCGGATGCCGATGACCCTGATCGGCAGATGCGGCGCCATCGCCTTGGCGAGATCGACGATGGTGGAGCTCGGGATTTTCGGCACGAAAATCTCGCCGCCGCGCATGGTCTGCAGACACGACACGACGAAATCGACGCCGCGCTCGAGCGTGATCCAGAACCGCGTCATGCGCTCGTCGGTGACCGGAAGCGAAACCGCGCCCTCGGCGATCAGCTTGCGGAACAGCGGCACAACGCTGCCGCGCGAGCCCAGCACATTGCCGTAGCGCGCAACCGCGAAGCGCGTGCCGTCGGCGCCGCCGAGAGAATTGGCGGCGACGAAAATCTTGTCGGAGGCGAGCTTGCTCGCGCCATAGAGGTTGAGCGGGCTCGCGGCCTTGTCGGTCGAGAGCGCCATCACGCGCGACACGCCGCAGCGCAAGGACGCGCGCACCACATTCTCCGCGCCGAGCACGTTGGTGTGGATGCATTCGAACGGATTGTATTCGGCGGTCGGCACCTGCTTGAGCGCCGCGGCATGCACGACGAATTGGACGTCGCGCAGGGCCATTTCGAGGCGCGACTGGTCGCGCACGTCGCCGATAAAGAAGCGCAGCTTGTCTTCCTGCGGATGACCGGCAAAATCCTGCGCCATCTCGTATTGCTTGAGCTCATCGCGCGAGAAAATGATGAGCCGCTGCGGCTGCGACTTCTCCAGGATCTGCCGTGTGAAGGCGCGGCCGAATGACCCGGTGCCTCCCGTGATCAGGATGTTGCGCCCGTTGAAGAAGCTGAAATCGGCGGCGTGGCCGGCGGATGCGGAGTGTCGCGCTTTGGAATTCATGAGGATTGTTCGCGTGATGATCGTGTTGAAGGGACC
>CAMDXM010000320.1 GCA_945878025.1 Pseudorhodoplanes sinuspersici
ATATGTCTGCTTTACACTTGAGAGCGGACGACGGTCGGGCTTGGTTGTCATGCTCCGCGAAAGCGGGGGCATCCAGTCGAGAGAGCGGCAGTCTTTGCGCCCGCCTGCGCGCGGGCGATGACATCGTGACTAACCCCACCTTCAGATACGCAAATCCCTTGCTCTGCAATTCGGCGAACAACTTGTGACCGCTCTTACCCGAAATGCCGACATTCATTGGTAGCAGCCACATGTCTGCTCTGCTTCGCGCCAGAAGCGGACCATACGTTCGCCGATCGCACAGGCTCGGCCTCCATTTGCGCCGGCGAAAGTCATGCAATGCGCCGGTTGCTGTCCCGCCAATGGCTGTTTAATATTAGCTAACGAGGGGCCGGCATCTGAAATTATTTCACGCCGCGTTTTGCGAACCGCTCCGCTATATGGGCCTCCATAATTTTGGCTTCGGCAATGGCAAAATTGATCCGGTGTCAGGCAGGGCACGTCTTTGACAGCATGGCGCACACGTTGTGCCCCGAATGCGCGCGGCTTGGCATTGTACACGACAGCGATCGCGGCAGGCGCGATACGGCAGCGGCAGATGGCGCAAATACGAATGGCCACGCGCATCAGCTCGTGACCATCGCCGGGTTTGCGATCCCGCTCTCCTGGCTGATCGGGTGTGCCGCGCTCGTGGGCATCGGCTTGCTTTTCTGGTCGGTGCGGCCGGCGCAGCCACCCGCAGCAAATCAGACTGCCGCTGCAACGGCGTCTCCGACGCCGCAAGCCGGCAGCCCCGCGCCGGTGCAAGCGCCCGCCTCCGGCAACCTCGCCGACGAGCTGACCGACTGGAACATTTCGGCGCAGGCGCAAATGCAGAGCAATGTTGGCAGCCGCATGCCGCTCGAACTGCCCGGCGCGAAGCGCATCACCACCCAGGAATTACTGCAGATCGGCAGCAAGAGCCTGTTAATCGATGTGCTCAACGATTCTGACAACCACGTCACCATTCCCGGCGCCGTGCATGTGCCGGGCGGCGGAAATTACGGCAGCGGCCGGTTCGACGACAGATTGCAGCGCAATCTGTCGAATGTGCTTGCAACGCTCACCCGCCGCAATAACGAGCATCCGATTGTGTTCTTTTGCGTCGGAGCGCAATGTTGGGAATCATATAATGCGGCGCTGCGCGCGATGCAGATGGGTTACCGCAATGTGATCTGGTATCGCGGCGGCGTTGCCAGCTGGAAGGCCGCCAACCTTCCGCTGGAGAGGCCGGCGGCGGTCTATCGTGTCCGCTAGTGTCCTGATTCCGAAGTTCGCTTCATTCTGCGGCGTCTTCGTAAGCGAATTTCGGAATCGAAGGACACTGGCAACATTATGATTCCAGTGTGGTTTTGGTTCAGAAATTCCCTTGACGGACTCGCGGCGTGAATGAAGGGAATTTCTGAACCACCACACTAGGGCGCGTACTCATAAATTTCGGACATGTCCGCTTCGCTCCGATAACGACCACTTTTGCGCAGGCGCGGCAAATGACGCGATGGGCCAAACCCGGAAGTCTGCACGACGCCACTTCCGGGTTCAAATTGGTCGAGCGCTCGGCCTCACTTGTGTAATGGCGACGCCGGAGATCGCGAGCAGTCCGCCAACAATCAACTTTGGGGTCATATGGTCGCCAAGGAACAACACGCTCGAAATCACGGCGAACACCGGAAGCAGCAAGCCGAATGGTGCGACGCGGTTCATGGAGCAACGGGCGATCAACCAGAACCAAAGGCCAAACCCCAGGATTCCGCCGATGAAGATTGTGTAGGCGAGCGCCAGCCAACCACGTTGACCCGCCGTGATAAGGCTCGCCAGTTGTCCATGTTCAAGGAGCAGCGACATCAACGTGACTTGCGGCACCGTGAGCAGCGACGACCACCCCATCAACATCAAAGGGTCAAAAGGGCCGTAGCGCTTCGTCAAGATGTTCGACATCGCAAACGCGAAGGCTGCCCCGACCACAAGCAGCAGCGGAAGCGCGTTTGCCGACAGGCCAGGCCCCGCTGCCAACACGACCACGCCGACGAATGCAATCACCACTCCGGCGCACGTAGTTAGAGACGGCCTCTCCGCGAGCAGCGGCCAAGCTAACAGGACGGTGAAGGGCGTGGCGAGTTGATATGCGACGGCCGACATGCTTCCCGAGCCGAGCCCAAGGCCAACATAGAAGAGCCCGAAGTTCAGTCCACCAAGGAAAACCGAAATCGCTGCGATAGGGCCGAACTGTTGACGTGTGGGCCTTTTGACGAACGGAATAAGCAGCAGCGCGATGGCCACGAAGCGCAGCGCGAGGAAGAAGAGAGGTGGAAACTCCGTAACGCCCACTTTGATGACCACGAATTGATAACCCCAGAGCAAAGGGACGGCCACCGCGCAGACGATCTGGATGGCAGACATGGTATTCTTCCTTTCAAGACCATTCGGTCTAGATATGGACGAGCTAACGGCGCAGGCGTCCATGGATTGTCTACTTAATGAAACGATCGAGAAGGGCGTCAGCGGTGGCTTGTGACGTGATCGTTGTCGGTCCCGTTTTACCGACTACTCGCAGCCCCTCGACGAAACAGACGAGAATTCGGGCGGCACTTGAAGGATCAACACCATCGTCCAACTTGCCCGCCGCCTTCGCACGGGAAAGTGCACCAGCCACCCTAGCCTCCATCGCTTTGAAAAAGCGCCCGATGCGACGATCAACTTCAGCATCATGGCCAGCCAGTTCCATTGCTGTGGCTACCAGCAGGCATCCGCGCCTACCATTGGCACCGCTCGTGCGTTCAACGTAGCCCGCAAGGTAGGCCCGCAGGCCGTCGACCGGCTCGCTGTGGGGGGCGAGTTCGATATCCATCCGTGTCAGGGCATTGGCAACGTAGCGATCAAGCGCACGCAAGAAGAGCGAGTGCTTGTCACCGAAAGCGGCATAAAGGCTGCCACGCGAGAGCTTCGTCGCACGAAGAAGATCCGGCAGCGCCGTGGCGTGATAACCGCGCGACCAGAACACACCCATCGCGCGTTCGACAGCGGCTTCCGTGTCGAAACTTCGGGGGCGGCCACGGGGCAAACGCGCTGGGGTTTGGTGGCTCACTGCTGATTTATAGACCAATTGGTCTTTAAATTGCAAGTGGCCGCTTTGGGTCATTTTCGACGGAATAAGCGGGGGCGTCGGCTGGTTGGCCGGCTTGCGCAGTTAAAATTGCGAATCTCGGGTGAACCCGAGATTCGCAGGACGACGACAAGAGAGAATGCGACGAGCGCGCGCCTAACCCACCTTCAGATACGCAAATCCCTTGCTCTGCAATTCGGCGACCGACGCCACGCCGGACGGCACGAATTTGAGAAAGGCGTCCTTGCGCGTCCTGCCGGGATCGATGTTCTGGCGCTTGAATGTGATCTGGCACAGATAGGCTTCGACCCCGAATTTGCTCAGGCCCACGACGCGCTTGTAGAGATCCTCGCTGATCTTGTCCTTCTCCCAAACGGTGCCGGACAAATCCTCGAGAAAGAACTTGATGCCGGCGCCGTGCGCCACGATCACGAGCTTGATCCGCATCGGATCGAATTCGTAGGCCGACAGATGGTTGTTCATGTTGGTCAGCATCTGCGAAAAGCGGTCGGGGTCGCCGAAATCGCAGTGATACAGGCACGCGAAGTCGGTATCCTTCTTCGTCGCGGCAAGGTCGAGATTGACCGGAGCGGCGCCGGCGCGCGACGCAGCGAGCGTCGCGCCCGATACCGCAAGGGCGCCGATGAATTTGCGCCGGGTGGTCGGTTTCATGTGAGCCTCCTCGTTCGCCCTCCTCCGCTGTCATGCCCCGCGAAGGCGGGGCATCCAGCTGTAAGGAATTTCCCACTGCTCGCGGTGCCTACCTAACGGCTGGATCGCCCGCTTTCGCGGGCGATGACACCGGAGTGTTGTTGCCGCAAAGACGTGGATGGCAACGCAACTCGG
>CAMDXM010000321.1 GCA_945878025.1 Pseudorhodoplanes sinuspersici
TGTCGGCCCGCGCATCGCGCGCGAATGCGTGCGGGGATTGTTCAAGCTCAACCGCTCGTCATCCAACGCGAATGTGATCGTGCTCGGCCTGACCTTCAAGGAAAACGTGCCGGATACGCGCAATTCCAAGGTCGTCGATATCATCCGCGAGCTGAAATCCTCCGGCGTCGACGTGCAAGTCGCCGATCCGCTCGCCATTCCGGAGGAAGCGCAGCACGAATACGGCCTCACGCTGACCGCGATGAAGGATCTGAAAGCCGCCGATGCCGTGATCTTCGCGGTCGCGCATGCGGATTATGTCAAAGGCGGCTGGCCGCTGATGACGCGCATGCTCAAGGACGGGAAAGGGCTCGTGTTCGACGTCAAGTCCGTGCTCGATCGCGCGGCCAAGCCCGGCGGCATCGAATTGTGGCGGCTGTGATGAGTGACAATATTCTCGTCACGGGAGCCGCGGGCTTTATCGGTTCGCATGTCGCGCGGCGTCTTCTGGCCGAGGGCCGGGACGTTGTCGGCGTCGACAGCATGACGCCTTATTACGATCCGAAGCTGAAGGAAGCGCGCGTCGCCGAGCTCGAAAAATCGAACCATTTCCGGTTTCTTCGTCACGACCTCGCCGATCGCGACGGCACCGCGAAACTGTTCGCCGAACACAAGTTTCCGCATGTGATCCATCTTGCCGCGCAGGCCGGCGTGCGGCATTCGCTGAAGGATCCGCATGCCTATGTCGACGCCAACATGCAGGGCTTTCTCAATGTCCTGGAAGGCGCCCGGCACAATGAGTGCCAGCATCTCGTCTACGCGTCGTCGTCATCGGTCTATGGCGCCAACACAAAATTGCCGTTCCGCACCTCGGACAATGTCGATCATCCGGTCAGCCTTTATGCCGCGAGCAAGAAGGCGAATGAATTGATGGCGCATTCGTATTCGCATCTGTTCCGGGTGCCGACGACGGGACTTCGTTTTTTCACGGTCTACGGCCCCTGGGGCCGGCCGGACATGGCGATGTGGATTTTCGCGAAATCCATTCTGGAAGACAAACCGATCACGCTTTTCAACTACGGCAAGATGCGCCGCGACTTTACTTATGTCGATGACGTGGTGGAATCGGTCACGCGTCTCGTGGGTAAGCCCGCGCAGCCCGATCCGTCCTGGTCCGGCGCGTCGCCCGATCCGTCGCGCAGCAATGCGCCCTGGCGCGTCTACAATATCGGTAACAACAATCCGGTCGAAGTGACTTACGTTGTCGAATTGCTGGAAAAGGCGCTCGGCAAGAAGGCCAAGCGCGAATTGCTGCCGATCCAGCCCGGCGACGTGCCGGAAACCTATGCCGACGTCGACGATCTGATGCGCGACGTCGGCTTCCGTCCCTCGACCTCGATCGAGGACGGCATCGCCCGTTTCATCACGTGGTTCCGCGAGTATCATAAGGTCTGACATGGCTGAACCGGTCATTCCATTGATCATGTGCGGCGGCGCCGGGACACGGCTGTGGCCGGCCTCGCGCGAGGGTCGGCCGAAGCAATTTCTCTCGCTGTTCGGCAAGCTTTCGACCTTCCAGGAAACGCTCAAGCGCGTGTCGGACCCGGCCGTATTCGGGAAACCCATCGTCATCACCAATGGGCAATATCGCTTCATCGTCGCCGAGCAACTCGCGGAAGCGAAAATCGAAGCCGATATCCTGCTCGAGCCCGCGCGCCGTGACTCCGGTCCCGCCATCGCCGCAGGCGCGGCCTTCGCGCTCCAGCGCGGCAACGATCCGGTCGTGGTCGCGCTTGCCGCCGATCATGTGGTGACCGACACCGCCGCCTTTGTCGCCGCCTGCCGCAGCGCGGCGGATGCCGCCGCCGAAGGAAAGATCGTGACGTTCGGCGTGCGCGCGGACCGGCCGGCGACCGAATACGGCTACATCCGGCCGGGCGCACTCATTGCGAAGGATGTCTTCGCGGTCGAGAGCTTTGTCGAAAAGCCGGACGCCAAAACCGCCGAAACCTATATCGCGCAAGGCTATCTCTGGAATTCCGGCAATTTTGTTTTCCGCGCCGGTGTGTTCCTCGACGAATATCGCGCTTTCGACGCCAAGACGGTTGAGGCCGCGCAGGTGGCGGTCGAGAAGGCCGGCATCGATCTCGGTTTCGTCACCCTCGATGCCGAGGCCTTTTCATCCGCGACCGCCAATTCGGTCGATTACGCGGTGATGGAAAAGACCAAGCGCGCGGCGGTGGTGCCGGTCTCCTATGGCTGGTCCGATGTCGGCTCCTGGCATGCGGTCTGGGAATTGTCCGCGCGCGACGCGGCCGGAAATTCCTCGCAAGGCGCCGCGCTGTTTCTCGATACGCGCAATTCCTATGCGTCGTCGGAAAAAGCGCTGGTGACGTTGTTCGGCGTCAACGATCTGGTGGTGGTGGCGAGCGAGGACGCGATCCTGATCGCCAATCGCACCGACACCAACGGCATGAAGCGTCTTGTGGAAAAGCTGAAAGACGTCGCGCCGGCCGTCACGGTCGATCACCTGAAGATGCACCGGCCCTGGGGCAATTATCAGTCGCTCGACAATGGCGACCGCTATCAGGTCAAGCGCATCGTGGTGAAAAAGGGCGGGCGGCTTTCGCTGCAATATCACAATCACCGCTCCGAACACTGGGTCGTGGTGCGCGGCACCGCCAAGGTGACGCTCGGCGATCAGGTCAAGACGCTGCAGGAGAATGAATCGATCTACATTCCCTCCGGCACGCCGCATCGGCTGGAGAATCCCGGCAAGATCGATCTCGAACTGATCGAAGTGCAGACCGGCAGCTATCTCGGCGAGGACGACATCATCCGCATCGAGGACGATTATCGGCGTTCGTGAGCCTTGCGCGTACCGCGTTCGGGCGTAAGTTCGTTCTCGGGACGAGATTGTGGAGACGAGCGATGAGTTCCAATTCCCATCCCGAAGCGGTCCAGACCTTCGGAACTACCGGCATGAAACCGATGGCGCGGCCAAGCGCTATCACACGCTTTTTCATGAACGTGGTCGCGGGCGCCGAGAAGCTCAATCTGAAATATGCCAAGGCCGGCAATCCGCCGGTCTATGACAATGCGGTGTTTCCCTGGGCCAGGGAGATCGAGCGCGAATGGCGCACGATCCGCGCAGAACTCGATCGCGTGCTCGTTCGCCGCGACGAATTGCCGAGCTTTCAGGACATCGTCGAGGATGTGTCGACAATCACGCAGGACCAGGGCTGGAAGACATTCCTGCTGACCGGATACGGCGCGCATTTCGACCGTAACATCGAGCAATGCCCGCAGACGTGGCGCATCGTTCAGAAGATTCCCGGCCTCAAGACCGCGATGTTCTCGATCTTCGAACCGGGCAAGCATCTGCCCGCGCATCGCGGTCCTTACAACGGCGTGCTGCGGCTGCATCTCGGCCTGATCGTTCCGGACGTGCCGCGCGGCGCGATTGCGATCCGCGTCGGCAAGGAGATTTGCCACTGGGACGAAGGCAAGGTCCTGATTTTCGACGACGCCTACGAACACGAAGCCTGGAACCACAGCGATGAGGTGCGGGTGGTGCTGTTTGTGGATTTCGTCAAGCCGCTTCGCTTTCCGGCCAATCTCGTGAACTGGCTCCTGCTCAATCTTGCGGTGTTCACGCCCTTCGTCCAGGAAAGCAACGAAAAGCACAAGAAATGGGAACAGCGCTTCTACGGACGTTCGTGATAGAAGGCATTCCCGCGGGCGCATGAGTCGCCCGCCTGCACAAACGAGACGGATATGGCGACCACGTTGAAGGACCTGAAGATCAAGCTGTTCACCGACGGCGCCGACAAAGCGCAGATCGTGGAGATGGCGAAGAACGCCTGGATCGCGGGATTCACCACCAATCCGTCGCTGCTGAAAAAAGCCGGCGTGAAGGACTACGAAGCCTATGGGCGCGATCTCGTCGCCGCGGTGCCGGACCGGCAT
>CAMDXM010000322.1 GCA_945878025.1 Pseudorhodoplanes sinuspersici
TGAGCCTTGGCGCGCCGGCGGGGCAGAGGGGTCCCACCATCTGATAACGCCGCGGTGGAGCGCCGTAAGGCGAGCTGGCCGATCGCAAGGCCGGCACGTGCTCTTTCGCAGGAGCACGCTCAATACAGTTGCGCCGTTACGGCGCTCCGCTCCCTCTTTTGGGAGTGAAGACCCGCTCCCGCCTTTGGGAGCGCAAACGAAAAGAGACGACCGGAAAGCTCCGACGGGAAACCGTCAGCGAGAACGAAGAGACGTGGCTGTTTGAAACTTGAGATCAAGAAAAACGCAAGCGCCGTGCTGGATGCCCCGCCTTCGCGGGGCATGACAATCCCCCATGTCAGCGCCGTTATCCTGACTGTCATCGCCCGCGCAGGCGGGCGATCCAGAAAAATGAAAAACCTAAGGCAAATCCGCGATCGGCGCGGTCTTCACCTTGCGGACCTGCTCGCGGATAAAGATGTAGAGCCCGGCGCAAATGATGACCGCGGCGCCCGCCAGCATCGCGAAGTCCGGCACGTCGCCGAACACCAGAAAGCCGAACACGATCGCCCAGACGATCAGGGAATATTGATAGGGCACCACGACCGAAGCCGGCGCGAGCTTGAGCGAGCGGTTGACGCACACATGTGCGATCATCGCGACCACGCCGAGCAGCGCCAGCAAGGCGGCATCGGCCGCCGACGGCGGCACCCAGGCGAACGGAGCCAACGCCGCGCCAAGGATCAGCGCGGCAACGGTCTGGCCCGTGACCAGCACCGTGTCGCTGGTGCCGCGCAGATGCCGCGTCACGATCAGCAGAAACGAAAAGCAGATGCTGCCGGCGAGCGCGATCAAGGCCGGCGCGCTCCAGCTCGCGGAGGTCGGACGCAAGGCGATGATGACGCCGATAAATCCGATCAGCACCGCGCTCCAGCGCCGCCAGCCGACCTGCTCGCGCAGGAACAGCGCCGATATCGCGGTGACATAGATCGGGGCTGCGAGATAGAACGTCATCACATCGGCGAGCGACAGATAAGTGACGGCCCAGTAGAAGCCGGCCACTTCCAGCGTCGAGAACACGATGCGGACAATCTGCAAGGCCGGCTTCGGCGCTTCGACAAAAGGCCGCGTGCCCTCGCGCCAGATGAACGGCGCCAGTACCACCAAGGCGGCCGCGCTGCGGATCAGCAGCAGCTGCCAGACGCTGTAGGTCGCGACCAGCCATTTGCCGAGCGCGTCATTCACCGAGAACATGAACAGGCCGGCCAGCATCAGCAAGATACCGGCGCTCGCCGAGCGCGTCGTGGCCGTGGATGTCATGAAATACTCGGGACCTTTGCGGGCGCCGCGCACGTTAAGCGGCCAATGCGCGCTTCTCAAGCTGGGCGTCCCGCGCTACGGATGAGCCATGAAATTCCTGGATGAAGCCAAGGTCTATATCGAATCCGGCGCGGGCGGGAACGGCTGCGTGTCGTTCCGGCGCGAGAAATTCATCGAATTCGGCGGGCCCAATGGCGGCGATGGCGGGCGCGGTGGCAATGTGATCGTGGAAGCGGTCGACGGCCTCAACACGCTGATCGACTACCGCTATCAGCAGCATTTCAAGGCCAAGCGCGGCGGCAACGGCATGGGCAAGGACCGCCACGGCGCGAACGGCTCGGATATCCTGATGAAAGTGCCCGCCGGCACGCAGATTTACGAGGAAGACGGCGAGACGCTGCTCGCGGATCTGGCCAAGGTCGGCGACAAGGTCATGCTCGCCAAAGGCGGCAATGGCGGCTTCGGCAACGCCTATTTCAAAAGCTCGACCAACCGCGCGCCGCGCCATGCCAATCCCGGCCAGCCGGGCGAACAGCGCACCATCCGCCTGCGGCTGAAACTGATCGCCGACGCGGGGCTGATCGGATTGCCCAACGCTGGAAAATCGACATTCCTCGCCTCGGTCAGCGCGGCGAAACCGAAAATCGCGGATTATCCGTTCACCACCTTGCATCCGCAGCTCGGAGTCTTCGCCGTGGACGGGCGCGAATTCGTCATGGCGGATCTGCCCGGCCTGATCGAAGGCGCGCATGAGGGCGTCGGCCTTGGCGACCGTTTTCTCGGGCATGTCGAGCGCTGCCGCGTGCTCCTTCATCTTGTCGATGCGACCTACGAAGACGCCGGCGAGGCGTACAAGACCGTGCGCGCCGAACTGAAAGCTTACGGCCACGACCTTGCCGACAAGCCGGAAATTGTCGCGCTCTCGAAAGCCGATGCGATGACGCCGGAGCGGATCGAAGAGCAGCTCAAGAGCCTGAAGAAAGCCGCGAAGAAGACGCCGCTGCTTGTCTCCGCGCATTCGCGCCAGGGCGTGCAGGAGGTGTTGCGCGCGCTTCTGGACATCATCGACGATGCGCGTAAAAAGGCCGGCGAACAGCCCAAGATCGCGGCGTGGCAGCCGTAAAAATCCATGTCGCGCAAAATCCCCAGTCTCGCCGATTTCCGGCGCATCGTGATCAAGGTCGGCTCGTCGCTCCTCGTCGACGCCGCCGCCGGGCGTCCGCGCGAACAATGGCTGGCCGCGCTCGCCCAGGATATCGCGACGCTGCACCAGGAGAAGCGCGACATTCTCGTGGTGTCGTCGGGCGCGATCGCGCTTGGGCGCGCGGTGCTGAAATTGCCGCGCGGCGCGCTCAAGCTCGAGGATTCGCAAGCCGCCGCCGCGGTCGGGCAGATCGCGCTCGCGCGCATCTGGGCGGAATCGCTCGGCAAGCACGGCATCACGGCCGGACAAATTCTCGTCACGCTCGGCGACACGGAAGAACGCCGCCGCTATCTGAATGCGCGCGAAACCATTGACAAATTGCTGGAATGGAAGGCCGTCCCCGTCATCAACGAAAACGACACGGTGGCGACCAACGAGATCCGCTATGGCGACAACGATCGGCTTGCCGCGCGCGTCGCCACCATGATGAGCGCGGATCTCCTTGTGCTGCTTTCGGATATCGACGGGCTCTATGACGCGCCGCCCGGCAGCGGCAAGGACGCCAGGCTCGTGCCGCTGGTCGAGCGCATCACGCCGGAGATCGAGGCGATGGCGGGCGCTTCGGGGTCGGAATTGTCGCGCGGCGGCATGATGACAAAAATCGAGGCCGGCAAGATCGCGACTTCGGCCGGCACGCATATGGTGATCGCGTCGGGCCATCCCGATCATGCGCTGTCCGCGATCGCCAAGGGCGCGCGCTGCACGTGGTTCCTGACGCCAGCCAATCCGGTGACCGCGCGCAAGAAATGGATCGCGGGCTCGCTCGAGCCGCGCGGCGTTCTGTTCATCGATGGCGGCGCGGTTGCGGCGCTCAAGCGCGGCAAGAGCCTTCTCCCTGCCGGCGTCAAACGCGTCGACGGCGAATTCCAGCGCGGCGACGCCGTGGTCATCCGCGATCTGGACGGCGCCGAAATCGGACGCGGGCTTGTCGCCTATGACGCCGCCGATGCCGGCAAGGTCATGGGGCTGTCGAGCCCGGAGGCGAAGAATATTCTCGGCTTCGAAGGCCGCGTGGAGATCGTGCATCGCGACGATCTCGTGATGAGCGGCGGACAGGAAACCGCCTGAAGCGGAGCACAATCCGGCGAAAGCCTGCCCCGGACCCGATCCGGGGTGGGGACCGGTTCGCCGCAAGATTGCGCGATAACAAAGGCGATTCGGCCGCGTCCACGCTTTTTTAATCTTAATGAAGTGTAATTTTCCGCGGGACGATCCGCCTTTTCCTGCCGCGCAGGTCGCGCGCAGAGAGCGGCGCTCACGGAGGAAAAAATGTATGCGTAAGCTTCTCATGATCGGCGCGGTCTGCGCCGCTGCCGTCACGGCCTCAACCGCTGCATCCGCCGGAGAGCGAACCTTGACCGGCGCAGCGATCGGCGCGGGCGCAGGCGCGATCGTGGCCGGACCGATTGGCGCGGTCG
>CAMDXM010000323.1 GCA_945878025.1 Pseudorhodoplanes sinuspersici
GTTGCTGATCAGCCCGCTGGTGCTGCCGGCGCTGGTCAGTCAGGGCTTCGATCCCGTTCACGTCGGCGTCGTGATGGTCATTCTCATCACCTTCGGCGGCAACACACCGCCGGTCGGCGTCATCATGTATACCGTCTGCGGCATCATGAAATGCAGCTTCAACGAGTTCGTGAAATGGTCCTGGCCGTTCATCCTGGCCATGGTGGCGCTGATCTCCGCGCTCGCGCTGATCCCGGAGACGGTGCTGTTCCTGCCGAACATGATGATGCCGGGGAAGTGAGGCGCTAGTAATCCGCCTCATCCTGAGGCGCCGCGAAGCGGCGTCTCGAAGGATGCGGCGGCCCATGCTTCGAGACGCGCTTTTCGAGCGCTCCTCAGCATGAGGTCATTAGAAACTCACACCGTTTTCGCGCGATCGCGCAATTTGAACTTCTGGATCTTTCCGGTGTTGGTTTTCGGCAATTCCTCGAACACGATGTGGCGCGGCACCTTGTAGCCGGCGAGATTCTTTTTGCACCAGGCGACGAGCTCTTCCGCGGTCGCGGTCTGTCCCGGCTTCAGTTCGATGAAGGCGCAGGGCGTTTCGCCCCATTTGTCGTCGGGCTTGGCGACCACGGCCACCGCCTGCACGGCCGGATGCTTGTAGAGCGCGTCCTCGACTTCGATGGAGGAGATATTCTCGCCGCCGGAAATGATGATGTCTTTCGAGCGGTCCTTGAGCTGGATATAGCCGTCGGGATGCATCACGCCGAGATCGCCGGTGTGAAACCAGCCGCCGGCAAAGGCCTTGTCGGAGGCCGCGCGGTTTTTCAGATAGCCCTTCATCACCACATTGCCGCGCATCATGACTTCGCCCATGCTTTGGCCGTCATGCGGGACGGGCTGCATGGTGTCGGGGTCCATAACGTCGAGCGCCTCGAGCGCGCCATAGCGCACGCCCTGGCGCGCTTTCTTGGCGGCCTGCTGCGATTTGTCGAGCGCGTTCCACTCGTCATGCCAGTCGTTGACCACGGCCGGGCCGTAGCATTCGGTCAAACCGTAAAGATGCGTGACGTTGAAGCCGGCTTCCTTCATCGCCGCCAGCACCGCTTCCGGCGGCGGCGCGGCGGCGGTGAAAAACTCGACGACGTGAGGAAGTGGCTTTTTCTCGTTCACGGGCGCGTTGAGCAAGGTCGACATCACGATGGGCGCGCCGCACAGATGCGTCACCTTGTGACTGGCGATGGCGTCGTACATCGCGGGCGCGCGCACCCAGCGCAGGCAGACATGCGTGCCGGCGACGGCCGAGATCGACCACGGAAAGCACCAGCCGTTGCAATGAAACATCGGCAGCGTCCACAGATACACCGGATGCTTGCCCATGCTGCAGGTGATGATGTTGCCTTGCGCCAGCAAATAAGCGCCGCGATGGTGATAGACCACGCCCTTCGGATCGCCGGTGGTGCCCGACGTATAGTTGAGCGAGATCGCGTCCCATTCGTCGTCCGGCATTTTCCAGGCGAAATCCGGATCGCCGTCTTTCAGGAAATCCTCGTATTCGATCGCGCCGATCCTCTCGCCGTCGCCGGTATAGTCCGGATCGTCATAGTCGATAACGAGCGGCTTCACCTTCGCCTGCTTGAGCGCCTCCTTCATCACCTTGGAGAATTCGCGGTCGACGATCACGATCCTGGATTCGGCGTGGTCGAGGGTGAAGGCGTTCACGGCGGCGTCGAGCCGCGTGTTGATGGTGTTGAGCACGCCGCCCGCCATCGGCACCCCGTAATGCGCCTCCAGCATCGCCGGCGTGTTGGCGAGCACGACCGAAACCGTGTCGCCGCGCTTGATGCCGCGTTTCTGCAATGCCGAAGCAAGCCGGCGCGCGCGCGCATAGAAGTCGCGATAGTTGCGCCGCAACTTGCCGTGGATGATCGCGACATGATCCGGATAGACGGCGGCCGAGCGCTCCAGGAATGGCAGCGGCGTCAGCGGCTGGAAATTTGCCGGGTTGCGGTCGAGATCGATGTCGTAGGGCGTTTTCGCCATTTCCCTGGTCCCCTCACTAGACCGCATTCCGATCCAATTGGATCGAAATGCGGTCTAGATTCTATTTGTTTGTCGCATTTTCTGCGGCGAACCGGATTCCACTTCGCCGGAAAATGCTCTAGTTCCAGCGGATCGGGCCATACAGCGCCGAATAGCCGAGCACGAAAGCGAGAAACAACCCATAGGCCAGCGCCGGGATGGCCAGCAGGATCACCGGCAGGATCAGCAGACGCTTGACGAGCGGATGCAAGCCCGTGCGCTGAGGGCTCGGATTGTGCGGGGGCGAGGGCGGCTGATGGGTCATGATATCGTCTTGGCAATGGCCCAAGATTTGGGCCCATGGATTTGGGCCTATGGATTTGGCGCATTGTGCGCCCGCAGCCGATCGAATATCAAATGCTATGCCGCGCAGATGAGGCAGTTCTGAACCACCGCACCAGCGTGGTCTGATTGGAAGGAGATCGTTATGGGCGACATGCAGACTTTCATGGGCAATCCGAGCGTCGGGTTTCTGTCCATGATCATCATCGGTGCGATCGCGGGCTGGATCGCGGAAAAGGTCACCGATTCCGACCACGGCATTTTTACCAATATTCTGGTCGGCATCGCCGGCGCATTTGTCGGCGTCAAGCTCGCCGAGGTCGCGCAGGTTCCGGTATTCGGATTTTTCAGCACGCTGATCGCCGCGACCGTCGGCGCCATCGCGATCCTGTTCATCTGGCGGCGCATCCAGGCGAGCCGACAATCCTGACTCGCCTGATTGGCCGCGCGCGGGAACGCCCGCGTATCTGAAACGTTGATGACCTGCCTGATTCAGAGCGGGTCACAACGAAAAACGTATTGATCGCGGGCGCGGGCGCAATGTTCGTCACGCCGCGCGTCCGTGAGCGCAATGGCGTGACGAACGCCGCCGGCACGACGGTGCGCGAGGACGTCCGCCGCCAACGCGGTTGTTGAGACCAGTTGTTATCGCCAAAAACGTGCGGGATTCCGGATTTCACATCTGGATCCCGTGGCTTATTGGAGGGCCGGCGGAAGCGCCCAAAAAACCTTCAAATTCGCGTCGGAAACAGCCGTAAACCATTGATATAGAATAAATTTCAGGCCTTGTTCGCGGTGCCGATTTTTCACCATTTGCCCAAATAGGGTGCTATAGTGATTTATGAACAAAATCACAGCCGGGACGGCTCGCACCGAGCGGGGTAACCCGGCACGTTCAGTGGAGAGTGTTGTGTTGAAGTCTCACAGATATTCGATCGGTCAGACCGTGCGATACATCGCGGGTCCGATCAGCCGGGTGAATGGCAGCGGCACCTTCAAGGTCGTCAAATTGCTGCCGCTGGAAGGCGACGAGCATCAGTACCGCATCAAGAGCACCGGCGAAGCGTTCGAACGCGTGGCCAAGGAAAGCCAGCTCGATCGCTTCCGCTGAGAGCCCCAAATTCAGCTGCGGTCGACGTCAGCTGCGGTCGACGCGGGCGCGCAATTCGGCCCAACCCTGCTGCGCGCGCTCCTTGACGACGTTCCAGTTGGACTGAACGACATCCCAATTGACCATCGGCCGGTTCTCGGCGCCGGCGGCGGACGATGTCCTCATCGAGTCCCAATAATAGGCGGCTGCAATGGTCAGCGCCGCGCCCAGAATCATTCCCAGAAATACGCGCATGTAATCCTCCGAAATCCGCGCCGACGCGCGTGCAGGAAACGCTCAGGTAACGTTCTTGCGCGGAACTTGTTCCCGGCAAATACGGCGCAGTTGTGATGGCGGCTAGTGTCCCGGACCCGAAGTTCGCACGGTTGCTCAGCAGGCACTTTTGCGAACTTCGGGTCCAAAGGGACACTAGAATCATTTAAGTGCTAGTGTCGCTTTGGTTCGGAAGTTCGCTTC
>CAMDXM010000324.1 GCA_945878025.1 Pseudorhodoplanes sinuspersici
AACCGGCCTCGCTCACCGCGGCGCTCGGTGAACGCGGTTCCATATTCCAGCGCGCGGTGCTGATGTCGGACGAGGGATTGCTGATGACGCCACGGCGAACGGGAACCGACGGGTTTTTTGTCAGTCTTTTGAAGCGGATCTAGTCGCCCGGCCCAATCGCTCTTGTGCCGGGCCCCGCTATTGAGCAACAATGACGCGCTTGTGGCTGGGCGCCAAAAACCGGGGAGAACAGCGTGGATAATCAGAAGCGGAACGACATGGTATCTGTTTTGGAGCTTAATCGCACCCAGAAGCAGCATGGCGAGCTGAACTCGATCGCCTCGAAAATCATGGGCGCGGTGTCGCGCTCGCCGCGGCCGGGGCCGGCCGCCACCAGCACGCCGCTTCCGATGCTGGAGGCTCCCAGGAAATCGACCGGAATGCCCTCATCGATCGCCCCCGATATGACGATCCTCGGCAACGTCGTCTGCGAGGGCGGCCCCGTGCAGATCCTCGGCTGCGTCAAGGGCGAACTTCGCATCACCGACCTTGTGGTCGGCGTCGGCGGACTGGTCGAAGGCGACGTCTACGCCCTCACGCTGATCGTCCAGGGCACCGTCAACGGCACCGTCCACGCCAACGATGTGAAGCTCCTCGGCACGTCGCGGGTCACGGGCGACATTTTCCATCAATCGCTGACGGTCGAGAAGGACGCGCTGTTCGAAGGCCTGTCGCGGCGGATGGAGAACGAAATGGTGTCGGTGCAGACGCAAAGCGCGCCGCGCCCGCAGCCTGAAGCCAAAGCCGACATCAAGCCGGCGTCCAGCGCCGGCGATAGCAGGCCGCAACCGGTGAGCCCGCCGGCGCCTGCGTCGTCGTTCTCTCCCGCCGCGCCCGCTGCATCGGTGTCGCCGATGACACCCGCGGCATCGTTGTCGCCGGTATCGCCCGCGGCGTCGATGACGTCGGCTGCGCCCGCGGCGGCGGCGTCTTCGCCCGCGCCCGCGGCGTCGTTGTCGTCCTACGGCTCGACATCGTCCTACGGATCGACGTAACGCCGGCTTGCGATCCGCCCCGGGTCAGACTCCGGACCGGACGACCGGCGGCGTCCTTCGAGGCGCTCGGCGAAATCCGCCATCGGGCCGCGCTTTGCGCGGACCCGGGGGGGCGGCGTTCTTTCAGAATGCGGCAGGGGCTTCGACAATTCGGGCGCACTTCGCCTTGGCGGTATCGTGCTCCGCTGCCTGGATTCCTTGCCCTGGCGCGTTCGTTTCAGTATGTTTGCCGAATCCAACAGGGGGTTGTTCATGAAGAAATCCGTCATCGCCATCGCCGCCATCCTGGCAATCGTCAGCGTCGCTGGCTGCACGACCGTGGGCAAGGCTCCGGTCGGCAAGGGCCCGGTCGTCGCCAAGTATTGATCCGGCGCGGCCACTATTGCGAATAAGCCCCTGGCCCTTCGGGCCGGGGCATATTTCCTGTGACATTGGGGAGAGCCGATTGATCGCGGCGCTTCGTTTGCCGTTGTTCGCCGCCTTGACCGCCGTCCTGGGCTTCGGCCTTCTCGCCGGACAATCGCTGGCGGCCGGCGCTGTGCCGCTACCAAAGCCGAAGCCGAAACCGCACCTGGCGGCGGCCGGCCCTGCAAAAATCTCCACCGACACGCGCGTCTATCTGCTGCGCGGGCTCCTCAACATCTTTTCGCTCGGTATGGACGCCCTCGCCGACAAGCTCAACGCGATGGGAATCAAGTCCGAGGTGTTCAATCACGACAGCTGGCCGAGCGTCGCGTCCAGGATCATCGACGATTACCGGGGCGGGCAGCAGGGCGCCGTCGTCCTGATCGGGCATTCGCTCGGCGCGGACGTCCTCTTCCAGCTGATCGAGCGCCTCGAGCGCGAGAACATCCCGGTGCGGCTCGCGGTGCCGTTCGACCCGACCGGTACCTACGAAGTGCCGAAGAACGTCGATTATCTGCTCAATCTTTATCAGCATAACGGCTTTGGCCGCCGCGTGGCCGCGAGCCCCGGATTCAAGGGCGAGCTGGTCAATATGGATTTGAGCAAGGACGAAAGCATCGGTCACGGCAGCATCGACAAGGCGCCGCAATTGCACGACCTTGTGATCGCAAAAATCAGGAAGGTCGCGATCGGCCCCGCGCCGAAGCGGAAGGGCGCGCCGCCGAAACCGAAGCCCGCGGCGACCGCGAAAAATTCCGAGCCGGAGGCGCAAAAGCCGGAGGCGAGCCCGGCGGCGGCCGCTCCACGGACGTAGCGCCTGATCCGTCTCTGCTGAATCAACCCTGGCCTCATTCTGAGATGTGATCCGCGCAAGTTGGACTTGCCGGAATTGATGAACTCGGCGCCATCGTCCGCGCAGGGACGCCCCGGTTTTTTTGGCCGCTGATTTCAAGCGCGTCGCAGAGATGGTCGGATGCTCCGCGTCCACGAGGCGCGGCAGCGTCCAAATAACTAATAATCTGCATCAATAATTTTTATCTTGACTATTTGTCTGCCTTGCGCTAGTTTGTGCAAATCCCCATTCGCCTGAGGGGCGTTCCTAGGCGAACCGAACCGAACGTGAATGGGGAGCGGCGCCTGCGCCCACGATCCGCAATCGTGGTCCCGGGAGTTCTTGGAGGGCAGCCTCCGGGCCCATTATGAGGCCTAGGGTCAATGTCCCTTGCACCTTCCCGCTGCCGGCGAAAGCTGGCGCCCGGGGCAAAGGAAGTGGGGCACCAAGGAACTTAAGACGCCGCGGTGGAGCGCCGCGAGGCGAGCCGGTTTCGCAAAGCCGGTCGCGCTCTCGCAAGAGCGTAGAACACCTTTGCGCCTTCGCGGCGCTCCGCTCCCTCTTTTGGGGGAGAAAAGACGCGCTCCGCTTTTGCGCGGGCGCAAATCGAAAATCATACCGGAGCTCGCGCGGGGTTTCCCCGCCGCGAGGACGGCGGAGCATGCCCAGGCGAAAGCCTGCCCCGGACTTGATCCGGGGTGGAAGCCGGTTCGACGTCTCGCCGCGCTGCGCGCGTCGCAGTGGGCCGGGCATGCGACCAACGAAGAGAGCGGCTGTCCGCCGCCCAAACCGGATCGTGGAGAGACAATGAAGAAGCCGCACAGACGCACAAGACGGAAAGCCGGAGAGCACCCGGCTGCGATCGAGGCCGCGCCGGACCTGTCGCCGCTCGACTTCGTCTTGCGGATCATGCGCGACAAGACGAAGCCGGACGCGCTTCGCGTCAGCATGGCGAAGGCGGCGATGCCCTATCTGCATCAGCGCGCCGAGGCCGACGCCCCGCCGCAGGATGAGCCGGAACCGAAGCCGGAATGGTCCGGTCTCGAAGTCGCGCGCCGGATCGCCTTCGTCCTGATGCGAGCCGACGAGAAGCGTGGCGGCCGTGAGCCCGGAAATCCCGTGGAAAACATGGGAATCGACGACTTTCTCCGCCGCGTTACGGCTAAAACCGGCTGATCCATGCACACCGGCACACAATCTCGAGAGAGCGGGAATCAGGGTCCGGAGCATTTCCAGGCGAAGTGGAAACCGGTTCGCCGTCAGGAAATGCGACAAATAAGAAAACAGAGCGCTTTCATGATTCCATTCAAACCGAAAGCGCTCTAGAACCCGCCATGGCGCACCCCCCCAAATCGTCCGAAATCCTGCACGACAAGATCCTCATCGTCGATTTCGGCTCGCAGGTGACGCAGCTGATCGCGCGGCGCGTGCGCGAGGAGGGCGTCTATTCCGAGATCGTGCCGTTCCAGAAAGCCGACGACGCCTTCCGCGCGATGAATCCGAAAGCCGTGATCCTCTCGGGCGGACCCGAATCCGTGCACGAAGCCGGCTCTCCGCGCGCGCCGGAGGCGATCTTCACGTCGGGCGTGCCGGTGCTCGGCATCTGCTACGGCCAGATGACCATGGCGCATCAATTGGG
>CAMDXM010000325.1 GCA_945878025.1 Pseudorhodoplanes sinuspersici
CCATCAGCGCCATCACCGCATTCGGCGGAATGCCGAGCGTGAGCAGCGGAATGAAGGAGGTTTGCGCGGCGGCGTTGTTGGCGCTTTCGGGCGCGGCCACGCCTTCGATCGCGCCGCGCCCGAAACGCGAGGGATCTTTCGCGATCTTCTTTTCGAACGTGTAGGCAGCGAAGGCCGCGATCACCGCGCCGCCGCCGGGCAGGATTCCGAGAATGGATCCCAGCACCGTGCCGCGCCCGATCGCGCCCGCCGAATCTCTCAGGTCTTTGCGCGTCGGCATCAGGCCGGTGATCTTGGCCTGCACGATATCGCGGCTCGCGACCTGTTCGAGATTGCGGATGATCTCGGCGAAACCGAAAACGCCCATGGCGACGGTCACGAAACCGATGCCGTCGGCGAGTTCAGGAAGGTTGAAGGCCATGCGCGAAACGCCGGTTTCGAGATCGGAGCCGACCATCGACAGCAACAGCCCGAGCAGGATCATCGCGATCGCCTTGGGAACGGAGCCTTTCGCCAGCACCACCGCGAAAACGAGACCGAGCACCATCAGCGAGAAATATTCGGCGGGACCGAATTTGAGCGCGAGGCCGGTCAGCGGAACGCCGAGCGCCGCGACCAGGATCGTCGCGACGCTGCCGGCGAAGAACGAGCCGATCGCGGCGATCGCAAGCGCGGGACCGGCGCGGCCTTGCTTGGCCATCTCGTGGCCGTCGAGCGTGGTCACCACGGACGAGGCTTCGCCCGGAATGTTGATCAGGATCGAGGTGGTCGAGCCGCCATATTGCGCGCCGTAATAGATGCCTGCGAGCATGATGAGCGCGCCGACCGGCGGCAGCCCAAACGTGATCGGCAGCAGCATGGCGATGGTCGCGACCGGACCGACGCCCGGCAACACCCCGACCAGCGTGCCGACCAGCGCGCCAATCAGGCACAGAACGATATTAATCGGAACGGGGATCGACCATACGGCTCCGAAAACGTTCAGGTCCCAGTAGACGATTTGATTGACGACGCCGAAGCCGAGGGCGAGATTCTGAAACAGATCGGTCATCGCTGAAAACCCGCTCTCACATTCCGAGGTATCGCATCAGCCAATCCGGCCACAATTGCAGCGGCAGGCCGAGGCCCTTTGGGAATAGCAGCGAGCAAAACAAGGTCAGCACGGCCGCCCAGATCACGCTTTCAACCCAGCGCACTTCATCGGACGCCGCGGCGGCGATCAGGATGGCGAAAAAACTCGTGCCGACGAGACCGAGCGGGCGGATGGCGACGGCAAAAAAGAGAATGGCCGCGATCACAAAGAAGGGGCCGCGGACGGCATAACGCTGCAAAGCCGGTCCGTCGGTGAAAAAGCCGGTCAGCATGATCACGAGGCCTATCGCGCCAAGCAAAATCGCGAACATACGCGGCGCGGTGCCAGGACCGAACTGAAAGCCTTTAATGCCGGTGAGATCGCTTGCCGCCCAGAGGGCGAATGCGGCGAACAGGATCAAAACGAGGCCGCCGTAGAAATCCTGGGGATTGCGGATTTTGCCGAGCGCACGAGGCGCCTGCACCTTCATACCCTCTGGCATGTTCCCCCTAAGCCGCTTCTTTTTGTTCACGCCCCAAGGCGAGTCCTAGCACACCCTGTCCATTGGCCAATAGCCGCAGCGGCTTAATCAGATATAGCCCGCAAGCCCGATCAACCCCGCGGCCGTAAACATCCAGAGCGGGTTAAGCCTCGTCCAATAGCCGAAAGCCGCAGTGGCAAACGTCACCGCTCCGGCGACCCAGTTGCGATCGGCCGCCAGCGCGAGAATGAGCGCGCTCGCTGCGATCAGGCCGATCGAAATCGGAACCAGGCCGCTTTGGATCGCGTTGCGCCAGCGCGCCTCGCGGAACCGCTCCCAGGTGCGCCCCATATAGAATGCGAACACGCAGGTCGGCCCGCACATGGCGAGCGTCGCGACCAGCGCGCCGGCAAGCCCGGCGGCCTGATAGCCGATCAGCGTCACAATGATCACATTGGGACCCGGCGACACCTGCGCGATCGCGAACAGATCCGCGAATTGCCGGTCCGTCATCCAGTGTCGCAATTCGACCGCGACGCGATGCATTTCCGGCACCGCGGCGTTGGCGCCGCCGATGGCGAAGAGCGACAGCAGGGCGAAATGCCCCGCCAGCGTGAGGAGGATGTCGCCGTCGCCCTTCATCGGCGAAACCAGGCGAGCGCGATCGAGACCGGCGCCGCCACGGCCAGCACATAGGGCAGCGGCCAGCGCAGGATGCCGATGGCGAAAAAAACCGCGAGCGCGACCAGGGGTGCGGCATCGAGCGACCTGGTAGCGAGCGCCTTTTCGAACAGCGGTTTCGCCATTTTCGCGGTCGTTGCGATGATAAGGCCGGCCGCCGCCGCCGCGAGGCCTGAGAGCACGCCCTGCAGCCACGGGATATCGCCGTAGCGCGTGTAAAGCATCGCGAAGATCGTGACGATCACAAGCGGCGGGCCGAGCAGGCCGGCAAGCGCCACCGCCGCTCCGGCCGGGCCGCGCAGGCGCGAACCGAAAATGACCGAGAAATTGACGATGTTGGGACCCGGCAGAAGCTGCGAGAACGAGAACGCTTCGTTGAATTGCTCGGCGGTCAGCCATTTGCGCTGCTCCACCACCGCGCGGCGCGCCCATGGCAGGACGCCGCCGAAGCCCGCGAGCGACATGGACGCGAATGCGAGAAAGAGTTCGGAGAGACCGGGTGGAGGATCGGGAGCGGCAATCGGCGTTTCGGACATGACCGGTTACTTAGCGCGGGCAGAACGGCGGGACAAAACGAAATATCGCAGGTCCGGCATGAGCGATCGGCGGGTGCTTTTCACCTCGGGGATCACGGGGTATTGCTTGCCGGCAAGCGCGCTCTGCTTACGGTCAAGGTGCGAGGTATCGTGGCTACGGAAGATGAACTCCGGCTTGAGATCGAAAACGTGGACCTGCGCCGCCTTCTGGCGCAAGCCGGCATCGATGCGGCTGAACAAAAGGTTCTGGACCAATTACAGCGTCTGGTCCTGGAGGAGTTGCACCATCGGGTCAAGAACACGCTCGCCACGGTGATGGCGATTACCTCGCAGAGCCTTCGAACGGCCAAAAGTTTGGAAGACGGCAGACAAGCAATCGAGCATCGACTACTGGCGCTCGGGCGTGTTCACGACCTGCTGTTGCAAACGAACTGGACGAGCGCCCAACTCGCTGCAATCGTGAAAGCTGCCACCGATCCCTTCGACAGGGCCAGCGGCGGCCGGTTCATCGTGCAGAATTCGAACATCGACGTCAGCCCCGCGGCCGTCCTGCCCCTGGCGATGGTGTTGAACGAATTGTGCACGAATGCCGTGAAGTACGGTGCGCTGTCGAATGCAACCGGCCGCGTCGAGATCACTTCGACCGTCGATGACGCTCAAAAGCTGTTTCGTCTCAAATGGGCCGAAAGCGGCGGGCCGACGGTTGCCCTGCCCACACATCGCAGTTTCGGATCGCGTCTGATCGAACATAGTTTTGTGCGCCAGTTGAATGGAGAGGCTGAACTGCGGTTCGAGCCATCAGGGGTTGTTTGCGTGCTGGATATTCCACTGGCTGCGCTCAAGCGGCCGCAATCGAGCTGAGACACGGCCAAATCGCGTCACCCCTTTTCTTGTCGCGGGGCCGAAAGGCTTACAACGAAAGAGAAGCCCCGCCGCGACGGATAAAGGGCATTTGCCCGCCTCGATCGGTTAGGTTGCCCCCTCACAAAGGGAAGGAAATCAATATGTCTGGTCTGGAAATTTTTGGCGCCGTTCTGTTCGTCGCGATGATTCTGGTCATCGGCGGCGGCTTGTACGCCCACCGCGCGTGACATCGGATTGTTTTTCCGATTGAGCGAATGTCTTCTTGGCC
>CAMDXM010000326.1 GCA_945878025.1 Pseudorhodoplanes sinuspersici
TCTTCTGGATCTTCGTCGTGGTCTGCCTCGGCCTCGGCTGGCTCGGCGCGAAACCCGCCGAAGGCGGCTACGTGATCGCGGCGCGCATCCTCACCGCCTATTACTTCATCCACTTCCTGGTGATCCTGCCGCTGCTCGGCCTGTTCGAGAAAACGAGGCCGCTGCCGAACTCGATCGCGGAAGCGGTGCTGAAAAAGGGTCCTCCGATCGGCGCCGGCGCCCACGGTCCAGGGTTAGGGAGGACGCCATGATCAAACGCACCATCCTGGGTTTTCTTGTTGCGGGCGCGCTGGCCGCGCCCTTCGGTCCGGCTTTGGCGGCGGGCGACGCGCCGGTGCCGGACAGGCAGAAATGGTCCTTCTGGGGACCCTTCGGAAAATTCGACCGCGCGCAGCTGCAACGCGGCTTCAAGGTCTATCGCGAGGTCTGCCAGAATTGCCACGGCCTCGCGCTGCTCTCGTTCCGCAATCTCGCGGAAACGGGCGGCCCGGGCTTCTCGCCCGCGCAGGCCGCGGCGGTCGCCGCCGAATACAAGATCAAGGACGGCCCCAACGATGCCGGCGACATGTTCGAGCGCCCGGGGCGTCCGGCCGACCGTTTCCCGTCTCCGTTCCCGAACGAGAATGCCGGGCGCGCGGCCAATGGCGGCGCCTATCCGCCGGACCTTTCGGTGATGGCCAAGGCGCGCACCTATGAGCGCGGCTTTCCCTGGTTCGTCCTCGATATCTTCACGCAATACCAGGAACAGGGTCCGGATTATCTCGCGGCGGTGATCAAGGGCTACGGCCAGGCGCCTTCGGGCATGACCATGCCGGCCGGCATGAGCTACAACAAATATTTCCCGGGCGGCATGATCGGCATGCCGCAACCGATCCAGGACGGTCAGATCACCTATGACGACGGCACCAAGGGCACGATCGATCAATACGCCAAGGACGTCACCGCGTTCCTCGCCTGGGCGGCGGAGCCCCACATGGAAGCGCGCAAGCGCATCGGCTTCCAGGTGTTCATCTTCCTGATCGTGTTGGCGGGCCTGCTCTATTTCACGAAGAAGAAAGTCTGGGCCGACGCGCATTGAGCGCGATCCGCGGATTGACGAAGGGCCCCGAGCGGGCCTTTCGTTTACGCCATAATTTTCCGCGCAAGCTGAATGATCTCGTGCCGGTCAGCGGTTCCCAATTTGCCGGCTTTCTTGAAGATCAGATCGTTGGGCAGCGTGAATAATTTCCACCTCAGAACGCAGGGTCGAGACAGCCCCGCCGACTTGAGATCGGATATGGCGTGGTCACTGGGCCATCGCGATGCAAAAGCCGTTGTGATCATCGCACACAGGGAATGGCTGTTCGCTTCGTTAAACGCGCGGCCGGAAAGAATGGCGGAAGGCCGCCGTTTGCTGGCAGGACTATCGACAAATGGAAACGGGACGACGACAACGTCGCCGAAATCACAAATCACGGAACGCCTCATCGTCCTCGGGCGAATCCCATTCGGACAATGTCGTGTTCAAGGCGGCAAGGTAGCGCTCGGCCGTGCGCGTTTCCCGGACTGTCACAATTTCCCCGCGTCGCATCTGGTATTTCTTCCAAATGTCTTTCATGGGGCCGACGGGTTTGATAGCGGCGGTTTCGCGACCGTCTTTTCCCATCTTGGCCTTTTCCCATTGACCGACAATGCCATCCACTTCCAAATCAATCGGCGTCCCGGCCGGAAGCTGGGTTAATCGATCACGGAGCGTGACGTCGCCCTCGATATGAGAGGCCCAGATCAAATCGTCCCTGACTTTCAGATAGCCCATGAATTTTGGCCTCGCGCCGCTTGTTAAAAGGATAGGGCGGGGCGGGGGCGGGGTCAAGGGTTTAACCGCACGATATAGGCAATAAACATGACCAAAGCCATTCTCGGCATCATCGGCGGATCGGGCATCTACGATCTGCCGGGCCTGCAAAATGTGCGCGAAGAAGCCATCAAGGGACCGTGGGGCGACCCTTCCGGCCCGCTGCGGATCGGCGAGATCGCAGGTCTGCCGATCGTGTTCCTGCCGCGCCATGACAAGGGCCACCGGCTCTCGCCGTCCGACATCAATTACCGCGCCAATATCGATGCGTTGAAACGCGCCGGCGTCACCGACCTGATCTCGCTGTCGGCTTGCGGATCGTTCAAGGAAGATCTGCCGCCCGGTACGTTCGTCCTGGTCGATCAATTCGTCGACCGCACGCACAAGCGCGAGAGCTCGTTCTTCGGCAAGGGCTGCGTCGCGCATGTGTCGATGGCGCATCCGGTCTCGCCACGGCTGCGCATTCATCTTGCGGCGGCGGCGGACGCCGCCGGCATCGCGATCGTGCGCGACGGCACCTATGTGTGCATGGAGGGCCCGCAATTCTCCTCCTACGCGGAGAGCATCACCTACAAGCAGCTCGGCTATTCGGTGATCGGCATGACCAACATGCCGGAGGCCAAGCTCGCGCGTGAGGCGGAGATTTGCTACGCGACCGTCTCGATGGTCACGGACTATGACTGCTGGCATCCCGACCATGACGCCGTGACGGTGCAGGATGTCATCCGCGTGCTGGTCGGCAATGCCGAGAAGGCGAAGACGCTGGTGGCGCAGCTCGCCAGGGATTTCCCGCGCGAGCACGAGGCTTGTCCTATTGGATCTGACCGCGCGCTCGACACCGCGATCATCACCGCGCCGGAATTCCGCGACCCCGCCTTGCTGGAAAAACTCGACGCGGTGGCGAGCCGGGTGCTGGGGAAAGCGTGATCGACTGCGTTCATGACGCGACAAAAGCGCCCGTGACGTGTAGAGAATACCGCTTCAGATCAGAGACCATTCATGACCACGAACCCCGTCCTCGAAAACGATCTCAAGGCCACGATCCGCACCATTCCGGATTATCCGAAGCCCGGGATCATGTTTCGCGACATCACGACTTTGCTCGGCAATCCGCGCGCCTTCCGCCGCGCGATCGACGAACTGGTGCAGCCCTGGGCGGGATCGAAAATCGACAAGATCGCAGGCATCGAGGCGCGCGGGTTCATCATCGGCGGCGCGGTGGCGCATCAGCTCTCGGCCGGCTTCGTGCCGATCCGCAAGAAGGGCAAGCTACCCTACAAGAGCGTGAGCGTCGCTTACTCGCTCGAATACGGCATCGATGAAATGGAAATGCACGACGACGCGGTGGAGAAGGGCGAGCGCGTGATCCTGGTCGACGATCTGATCGCGACCGGCGGCACCGCGGAGGGCGCGGTGAAGCTCTTGCGCCAGATGGGCGCCCAAGTCGTCGCGGCCTGCTTCATGGTCGATCTGCCCGACCTCGGCGGCGCCGACAAGCTGCGCAAGATGGACGTGGCGGTGCGCACGCTGATGACCTTCGAAGGGCACTGAGCCGCCAGAGCATTTTTAGGCGAAAGCCTGCCCCGGACTTGATCCGGGGTGGAAACCGGTTGGCCGCAGAAAATGCGACAAATAAAAGGAATCTGGACTGTGTTCCGATTCAATTGAATCGGAACGCAGTCTGGCGCCCCGGCGTCCTTTCATTTACCCGGCATTGACCATGCCGGGATTGGATCCGCTTAATGCGTGCCCGCGCGCGGCTTGCTGTCGATCAGGGCCGCGAAAAACAGCACGAGCAGGATCGCGCCAACCATCTCGAATGCGTACATTTTGATGCTCCGCGTCAAAGTCCTGTTCATGATTTTGGCGGCGGCTTCTTTCCAGCGGCTTAGGAAACATGGTGAATCCGCGCCTTGACCAACCGAAAGCGCGTTCACGCGCGTCTTGACCCCCTGACTCATGGCCTTTAGGTTCCGCCCGCGTTTCTCCCGCAAAGCGAAATGATTCAAGACGCGATGACCGAGGCCGGCACGCCACTTCATATGCGGCCCGAGCGGTCGTTTCA
>CAMDXM010000327.1 GCA_945878025.1 Pseudorhodoplanes sinuspersici
GGGTTTACCCGAGATCGGCAACTTTAGAACGCAAGTCGGGTAAACCCGACTTGCGGCCTTCGAGACGCGCACCGTAGCCAAGTGTACGCAGGCTACGCTTGCTATGGCGCTCCTCAGGATGAGGTCGGAGATGGATGCATCTCAGTCCCGGCCGTAGCCGATCAGCGGCTTCTTCTTGCGTCCGATCACGATCAGGAGGATTCCGATCACCGCGAGCACAAGCCACGCGGGCTGATTGAGAATTGCGATCTCGATCGGATCCGAAAGCCAGGACACCCGCTGCTGGATCATCGTTTGCAGCGCAATGAGGCTGTTCTGATGGATCGCCTCCCACACCGCCTTCGTCCTGGTGATGAAGAAATCCGTGCGGTCGGCGATCGATTTTGTGCCGTCATAGATGAGAAAGATAAAGGCGGCCGCCAGAATCCAGAGGCCGAAAAAGCGAAAAATGAAGCGGATCATCGGTGACAGACCGTTTCCCTGAATATGTGCCGGCGCACGGAATTACTCTCACGGCAGCCGCGATTCAACTTAAAGGATCGTCTGCCCCGTCCGCTATATAGTCGCTCGCAGCGCCCGCCGGTTCATTGCGCCAAAACAAATCGCTTAGCCGCAAGCGTCCATTCTTCCCAAGCGGCTATTCTTCCTAAGGTCCCATTCTTCCCAGAGGTCCCTTGAGCAGGACACGGGCCATCGTCTAGGTTCGCCCCCGGCGGGATCGCCTGCCTGTAAGGAGTTGAAATGCCCGCCAAATCCAGCGGCCGAGGCAATCGGCCGACCTTCACCGACCAGGAAGCGCTGCTTTTTCACTCGGAAGGCCGTCCCGGCAAGCTCGAAGTGGTGGCGACGAAGCCGATGGCGACGCAGCGCGATCTGTCGCTCGCCTATTCGCCCGGCGTCGCCGTGCCGGTCCTTGCCATCGCTGAGGACGAAAACCTCGCCTACGACTACACGGTGAAGGGCAATTTCGTCGCGGTCATCACCAACGGCACCGCGATCCTGGGGCTCGGCAATCTTGGCGCGCTGGCGGCCAAACCGGTGATGGAAGGCAAGGCGGTGCTGTTCAAGCGCTTCGCCGACATCGATTCCATCGATCTCGAAGTGTCCTCCGAGGATCCGGACGAGATCATCAATTGCGTGAGGCTGCTTGGCAAAGGCTGGGGCGGCATCAATCTCGAGGACATCAAGGCGCCGGAATGTTTCGTGATCGAGCAGCGCCTGCGCGAATTGCTCGACATTCCGGTCTTCCATGACGATCAGCACGGCACCGCGATCATCGCCTCCGCCGGCCTGATGAACGCGTTGCATCTCACCGGGCGCGACATGAAGGACGTGAAACTCGTCTGCAATGGCGCGGGCGCGGCCGGCATCGCCTGTCTCGAACTTCTCAAAGCCACCGGCTTCCGGCCGGAAAACCTCACTTTGTGCGACACCAAGGGCGTGGTCTACCAGGGCCGCACCGAAGGCATGAACCAGTGGAAGTCCGCCCATGCCGTGAACACCAAGGCGCGCACGCTGGCGCAGGCGCTCGAAGGCGCGGACGTGTTTCTCGGCCTCTCGGCGAAAGGCGCGGTCACCAAGGAGATGGTGGCGTCGATGGCGAAGAATCCGATCATCTTCGCCATGGCCAATCCGGATCCCGAGATCACCGCCGAGGAAGTGGCGGAAGTGCGCGACGACGCCATCATGGCGACCGGGCGCTCCGATTATCCGAACCAGATCAACAACGTTCTCGGCTTTCCCTACATCTTCCGCGGCGCGCTCGATGTCCGCGCCACCACCATCAACATGGAAATGAAGATCGCGGCGGCCAAGGCGCTCGCCGAACTCGCGCGCGAGGACGTGCCCGACGATGTGGCCGCGGCCTATGGAAGCCGCCCCAAATTCGGGCCGGATTACATCATCCCGGTGCCGTTCGATCCGCGGCTGATTTCGTTCGTGCCGCCGGCGGTGGCGAAAGCCGCGATGGATACCGGCGTTGCGAGGAAGCCGATCATCGACATGGACGCCTACCGGGCGCAGTTGCGGTCGAGGCGCGATCCGGTGGCCGGCGTCCTGCAGCGCGTGTTCGAGCGGCTGCGGCGTTCTCCGAAACGCGTGGTCTTCGCCGAAGGCGAAGAGGAACAGGTGATCCGCGCCGCCGCGAGCTTCGCTCATGAGGGACTTGGCACCGCCTTGTTGTGCGGGCGCGAGGACCGCGTGCGCGAAAGCGCGCGCAACCTCGGCGTCGATCTCGGCACCGGCGCCATCGAGATCGTGAATGCGCGGCTGTCCCGCCGCAACGCCGATTATGCGGCGTATCTCTATGAGCGGCTGCAGCGCAAAGGCTATCTGTTCCGCGACTGCCAGCGCATGGTCAATCAGGATCGCAACCATTTCGCCGCCTGCATGGTCGCGCTCGGCGACGCCGACGCGATGATCACGGGCGTCACGCGGAACTTTTCGGTCGCGCTCGAGGACGTGCGTCACGTGATCGACGCCAAGCCCGGTCATCACGTGATCGGCGTGTCGCTGGTGGTGGCCCCGCGCGGCCGCACGGTTCTGGTCGCCGACACGGCCGTGACCGAAATGCCGGACGCGAAGGATCTGGCCGCGATCGCGATCGAAGCCGCGGGCACCGCGCGCCGCCTCGGCTATGAGCCGCGCCTTGCGATGCTCGCCTTCTCGACCTTCGGGCATCCGCCGGGCGATCGCGCCGCGCGCGTGCAGGAAGCCGTTCGCATCCTCGACCAGAGCCGGGTGGATTTCGAGTATGACGGCGAAATGGCGGCCGACGTCGCGCTCAATCCCGAGGCCGCGCTCGCCTATCCGTTCTGCCGCCTGACCGGACCCGCCAATGTGCTGGTCATGCCGGCGTTTCACTCCGCCTCGATCTCAACCAAGATGCTGCAGGAACTCGGCGGCGCAACGGTGATCGGACCGATCCTGGTCGGCCTTGACCGACCGGTTCAGATCGTCCAGCTCGGCGCCAAGGATTCCCATCTCGTCAACATGGCGGCGCTCGCGGCGTTCAATGTGAGCGGCTGAATTTCAGAGCTGATCCAGGAGTTGATCTATGACTGCGACCAAATTGCGCGGCGTCATTACCGCGATCGCGACCGCTGTCGGCGACGACGGAATGCCCGACAAGACGCGCTGCCTCAAGCTCGCGCGCTTTCTGCTCGACAATGGATGCGACGGCTTGAACGTGCTCGGCACGACCGGAGAAGCGACGTCGTTTTCACTCGCCGAGCGGCAAGGATTGATGAGCGCGTATCGCGAGCAAGGCCTGCCGATGGACCGTCTCATGGTCGGCACCGGCGCCGCCGCCGTGTCCGACGCCGTCGCGCTCACGAAGCACGCCGCCGAGCTCGGCTTTGCCGGCGCGTTGCTGCTGCCGCCCTTCTATTACAAGGGCGTGCCGGATGACGGTCTTGCGGCCTATGTCGGCGCGATCGTCGAGGCAACCGCTGCCAAGCCGATCCCGATCTATCTCTATCACTTCCCGGCCTTGTCGGGCCTGCCCTGGCACATCAAGCTGATCCATCGCCTGCTTGAGACATTCGGTTCGCGGATCGCCGGATTGAAGGATTCCTCCGGCGATATGCCCTATGCCCGCGAGGCGGCGAAGATTTCGAATTCCTTCGACGTTTTCCCGTCCACCGAAGCGTGCCTGCTGGAAGCGCGGTCCGGCGTCTTCGCCGGCTGCATCTCGGCCACGGCCAATTGCAACGCGGATCTCTGCGCCCGCGCCTGGAACAGCGGCGATCAGGCCGCGCTCGACC
>CAMDXM010000328.1 GCA_945878025.1 Pseudorhodoplanes sinuspersici
GCGCGGCCGTTGCGGCTCAAGAACCTCACCGTGGGTCCCAACGACACTATCGAGCGCCTGGCGAGCCGCATGGCCGTCGCCGACCGGCCGGTCGAGCGCTTCCGGGTGCTCAACGGGCTCGATCCCGGCGACAAGGTGAGACCGGGCGACAAGGTGAAGATCGTCGTGGAGTGAGGCGGCGGCCAAATCCGTCACCCTGAGGTGCTCGGCCGCACACTTTGATCCGTCATCCTGAGGTGTTGATCCGTCATCCTGAGGTGCGAGCGAAGCGAGCCTCGAAGGATGAGCGGCCACCGTCTCGGGCCGTCGCCCTTCGAGGCACGGCTTCGCCGTGCACCTCAGGGTGACGGACGACAAAATCTGCACGTGATCGCGCGTCCTTCTCACGGAATCCACCGGTAGCCGGGATGCGGGTCGTGCTCGTCGGCGCGCCGCCCGCGCTCTTCCGCTTCGGCCCGCTGCGTTCGCGCGGTGTCTCGCGGACAAGGCACACGCGGCGCGGTGTCTTGCGTTCCCTCTCCCCGCTCGCGGGGAGAGGGAAGAGCCGCCGCAGCGGGCGCGGCCGCGTTCGCCGCAACATTGTTCTTCTCCTGCGCCTGCTTTTCTTGCTCCATTTTCGCGCGCTCGAAGATGTGGGCGATGCGGCGGGCGACCTCGAGATCGGACATCGGCTCGCGCTCCGGCGCGGCGTCCTTGTCCTGCACCTCGCCGCGCTTGTGCAGATACGGCAACGCCGCCTTCGCCATGCTGGCGCGCAAAGCCATCGGCTGGCTTTCGTCACGCATCACGGCGAGCGCGAAATCGCGCGGGTCCGGCAGCGCCGCTATTGTCCGCGGCCGCTTGCTGCCATCCTTCTGGGCGGGGCCATAGCCGCCCGCCAATGCACGCCTGCTCATTCGCAATTTCCTTTCCGCCGCCTGGACATGCCTAGTTTCGTTTGTCGCATGTCCGGACGGCGAACCGGCTTCCACTTCGCCTGGACATGCTCCTTCGTCCTCGCTGCGGATATCCGCGCGAGCTCCGTTCTTTTTTTTGCTGGGGCTCCCTCAAGCGAGGGAGCGGAGCGCCGAAAGGCGCCATGTATCCACCGCGTGCTCTTGCGAGACACGCACCGGCCTTAGCGCTGGCCGGATCGCCTTACGGCGCTCCACTGCGGCGTTATCAGATGGTGGGACCCCTCTGCCCCGCCGAGGCGTCAGGCGGTGTTACCGGCCCTGACATCACCCGGCGGCGCGACGGAAGACTCCATCCGGGGCTCCATAGTGAGCCAGGAGGCCTTCTCCACACATCTCCCGGGGACACGGCCTGCGAAAGCCATGCGCGCGGGGCGCCGTCCCCATCCACGCTCAGTTTCGCTCGGCCGAGCGCCCCTCTGTGGATGAGGATGATTCGTAAGTTATAGCAATAGTAAACTTCAGTCAAGAGGGTTTTTCTTGATAAAGATACTGCTGAAAACCGACAAATGTGTCCTTGATCAGGGGCACTCCGCCAAGTTGATCAATTGCGTCCGGCACAGACTGATACTTGAGGACAAGCAAGCTGGTTAGTTTCTCCTGATCGAGCTCTTCCACGCCTTGCTCCACATATTGAGCGAGCACGAAATCGAGAAACGCCTGCAATTTCGAATCATAACGGCCCAGGATGTTGGCCTTTCGCGTCTCCACGCGCTCCGATCGGGTAATCGGCGCCAGCGCAAAGGCGATATAGGCGAGCACATCGAACAGATCGCTTTTCTCGGCATTGACCATCCGACTAATCGCCGCAAGTTGTTCGCCGGCAAAGCCCTTTTCAGCAAGGCTTGCGAGCAGCGCCCTGCGTGTGTCCGGCCTGCTCCAGATTTTGCGCAACTCGTCCTCATTCTTGAACAACTGAGGAAGCTCGCCAAACAGACGCTCGACAAATTGTGCCGCAGATATCGGCTTGCCATCTGCACTCCAGAACGTCGTCGCCATCATGCTCTGGATATTGCGCTCTTTTCCGTCGGCCAACCTGATCTTGATTTTTTGCGGCCTCTCCGGAGGCGGCTCACCGTCAAAGTCGCCACCCTCTTCCGCCATGCCCCCGGGCGAACGCGGCTCGCGAACAACTGGCTCCAGCGGCTCGCCGTCCCATTCCGGATCGCTGAAATGCTCGTAAGCCTTCACGAAATCATAGATGGTGAAATAGTATTTATCGTCGAACAGTCGCGTGCCGCGACCGATGATTTGTTTGAATTCGATCATGGTGTTGATCGGGCGCATCAAAACGATATTTCGAACATTGCGCGCGTCTACACCCGTTGAAAGCTTCTGCGACGTGGTCAGGATCGTCGGGATGGTCTTTTCGTTGTTCTGGAATGTCCGCAAAAACCGCTCGCCGGTCTCGCCATCGTCCGCCGTCACCCGCACGCAATAGTTCGGATCGGTACTGGTTTTCATCTGGTTGACGAGATCGCGCACTGCCAGGGCATGAAGCTGAGACGCGCAAAACACCAGTGTCTTCTGGCGCTGGTCGATGAGCCCCATGAACAGCTTGACGCGATAGGCCTCCCGCTCCTTGATCTCGATCACTCGATTGAAATCGCTTTCGGTGTAGCGCCGTCCCTGCTCCACTTCGCCTTCCACCAGCTTGTCGTCCGGCGTATAGATATAGTCGTCGAGCGTAGTGGCGATCTGCTGCACCTTGAACGGGGTCAGGAAGCCGTCATTGATGCCCTCCTTCAGCGAATAGGTGTAAACCGGCTCGCCGAAATACTTATAAGTGTTCACATTATCGCGGCGTTTGGGAGTCGCAGTCAAACCAAGCTGAACGGCCGGCGAAAAATATTCGAGAATGCCGCGCCAATTACTCTCATCGTTGGCGCCGCCGCGATGGCACTCGTCGATCACGATCAGATCGAAGAAGTCAGCCGGATAGTCGCCAAAATACGGCGCGGGCTCACCATCGGCATCCGTTCCGCTCATGAACGTCTGGAAGATCGTGAAGAAGACGCTGGCATTCTTCGGAACACGGCCCTGTTTTCGGATTTCTTCCGGCTTGATCCGCGCCAGTGCATCCTCGGGAAACGCCGAAAAGGCGTTGTAGGCCTGATCGGCCAGAATGTTACGGTCGGCAAGGAATAGAATGCGCGGCCGCCGCACCGGCTCTCGCGAAAGATTCCAGCGGCTGTGAAACAGCGCCCACGCAATCTGGAATGCGATCGCGGTCTTGCCGGTACCGGTGGCGAGCGTCAATAGAATGCGCTGCTTCCCTGTGGCGATCGCTTCCAGCGCGTTCTCGATGGCGTTGTGCTGGTAATAGCGCGTTTCCCAAGCGCCGCCCCGCTCCTCGAAGGGTATCGCAGCGAAGCGATCACGCCAGGCGTTGGGCTTGGCGAACACGCGATTCCAGAGTTCGTCCGGCGTCGGATAGCACTCAACATAACCTTCCGCGCCGGTCTCCATGTCGATCTGGTAGATGCGCCGGCCGTTTGTTGAATAGGCAAAGCGCGCCTGCAATTTGATTGCATACTGCTTGGCCTGCGCCACGCCCTCTGTGTCCGGCTTGTCGCGCGCCTTGGCTTCAATCACGGCCAGCTTGTGATTGCGGAACGTAAGAACGTAATCGGCAATCTCCGCCTTGCCCCGCCGTCCCGCGCCTTCGATGCGGCCGGGGCAAATCATCTCGCGTCGAACCCGGCTGTCGGTGGCAACGCCCCAACCCACCGCCTTGAGCGCGGGGTCGATGAACTCGGCGCGAGTCTCGGCCTCGTTCACTCCGCCGCCTCTTTG
>CAMDXM010000329.1 GCA_945878025.1 Pseudorhodoplanes sinuspersici
CGGCTCGGCGGCGTCGCCATCGGCGACCCGCGTCCGCGCCGCCGCCGCCGTTCCGTGCAGAAGCGCCGGCGGCCTTCGATCCTGATGCGAAGGAAGCCCGGGCGCTGCATCGACAGCGCGCGCGTGCATCGCGGCGAACACGAGATCATCGCAAGAAATTAAACGACTTCATCGAACACCAGCCATACAAAGCAAGACGTGGATGGCCGGGACGAGCCCGGCCATGACGATCCGAGAGATTTGCGCAACTCTCAAATCCGTCATGGCCGGCTTTATGCCGGCCATCCACGTCTTGCTTCTCGCGTACCCGATCGGGCTTCTTCGCGGGCGACGACAATCAGAGCGCCACGTCGAGGATCATTCCCGCGAACAAAATCAAACCCGCGTCGCGATTGGATTTGAACAGACGCAGGCACAAGGCGGGATCTGAAATATCGAGGCTGCGCACCTGCCATGCCAGATGCGCGGCGAAGGCGGCGAGACCGAACGCGAACAGCCATCCGGCGCTCGCGAGATATCCCGCGATCCCGATCAGCACGACCGCCATGGTGAAAAACACCGCCAGCATCGATTTTGTTTTTTCGCCAAACAAAATCGCCGTCGACTTGATGCCGATCAGCGCGTCGTCCTCGCGGTCCTGATGCGCATAGATCGTGTCATAGGCGATCACCCAGCAGATCGATCCCGCGTAAAGAATAAAGGCCGGCGCATCGAGCCGTCCGAAAACCGCCGGCCAGCCCATCAGCGCGCCCCAGGAAAAGGCGAGCCCCAATCCGATCTGCGGCCAATGCGTCACGCGCTTGAGGAACGGATAGACCGCGACCGTCGCAAGCGAGAGGATGCCGGTCGCGACCGTGAATGGGTTGAATTGCAGCAGCACGATCACTCCGACCAGCGCCTGCAGCACCAGAAAGGCAAGCGCCTGTTTGGCCGTCACCTGGCCGGACGGGATCGGCCGCGAGCGCGTGCGCTCCACTTTGGCGTCGAGATCGCGATCGGTGATATCGTTCCAGGTGCAGCCGGCACCGCGCATGACGAATGCGCCGATGAAAAACAGGGCGACATGCCAGGGATCCGGAAAGCGCGCGCCGGATGCGATCGCGGCAAGGCCCGCCGACCACCAGCACGGCATCAGCAGCAGCCAGGAACCGATCGGCCGGTCGAGGCGCGCGAGCCGCAGATAGGGCCGCGTCCACACTGGCGCGACGGTGTCGACCCAGTTGCCGGTTGCATCGGCAACGCGGCCGTCGACTTGCGTCATCGCGCGACCGGGCTGCCGCTCAACGTATCGAAGGTGCCGCCCTTGCCGGTTTTGATATTGGAGGAATCCGGAATTTTCGACGTGCCGAGCGCGTCGCTGAGACTGGGCGGCGGCGGCGCGCCGGGTGCGGCGGATGCGTTGCACACGCGGTTGCTCATGGTGACCGACTTGCCGTGATTGGTTTTCATGACTTTCACCGCGTCGGGCGGAATCGAGCAGCGCGACCCATTTTCCTGCACGAACTTCACCACCTTTGCTTCGGCGGCGACGAAGGTCCGGAACACCTTGCAGAGTTCCGGGCGGTCGGACTTTCGCTCCACGGCGGCCTTGATCGCCATGCCCTTGGTCTGGGCGTCGGTGCGCAGCGGCATGAATTCGTTGGCGCAGGGTGGGCCGCCGCCGGATGATGGCGGTGCCCCCGCCTGGGGCGCGCCTCCGCCGCTCCAGGCCGGGTGCTGCTGCGCGGCTGCGCCGGCATTTCCCCATTGCGAGGGGGGCGGCACCGAGCCCGGCTGGGCCGGAAGGGCGGTCGGGGCATTCGCCGGAGGGAATTGCCCCGCTCCGGCCGCGGGACGGTTGCTTGGCCAAGGTGACGGGGCTTGCGCCGCGGCCGGCGGCGTCGAAGACAACACGGCCAAAAGCGCGGCCGAGACGGCCCATGGTGCAATGCGGGCGGTTGTCATTGCATTGTCTCCGTGTCGTTCCGTTCCCCGAAGTCCAGGGTCTGATTCGCGTGGATTGAATCGGATCAGACCCTAGATTCTTTTGTTTGTCGCGCAATCCCGCGGCAAACCGGTGTCCACTTTGCCGGATTGCGCTCTAAGTCATCTCGTAAAGGCCCGCCGCGCCGTTAACAACCCTTGGATTCCGGCAACAACACGGCGATTGTCTTAACACGGTTGCGAAATATACCCGCGGCCGCACGGGAAACGACGCCAATTCTCGGGTCAAATCACAGCTCTTGCACAGGTGCGACGATAAGCCATGCCGAGTTACGATTTCCGCACGCCAAGGCTGTTCGTCGACGCGCCGCTTGCAACCGCGGGCCGGGTCGCACTCGACCGGATGCAGACAAATTATCTCTGCAATGTGCTGCGTCTTTCCCAGGATGCGTCCGTGCTCGTTTTCAACGGCCGCGACGGCGAATGGCTTTGCACGCTCGACCGCGGCGCAAGGAAATCCGCGATGCTGGCCGTTCGCGAGCGCGTCCGCGAACAGACGCAACCGAACGATCTGCATTATCTGTTTGCGCCGCTCAAGCATGCGCGGCTCGACTACATGGTGCAGAAGGCCGTGGAACTTGGCGTGTCGCGTCTGCAGCCCGCGATCACGCGGCGCACACAGGTCACGCGCGTCAATCTCGAACGCATGCGGGCGAACGCGATCGAGGCTGCAGAGCAATGCGGTATCCTGTCGATCCCCGATATCGCCGAGCCCTCCGTACTCGATACGCTCGTCGCGGGACTCGATGCGGGACGTATTCTGATCTTCTGCGACGAGCGCGCGGACAATGCCGATCCGGTCGCGGCGCTCACGGCTTTGCGGACCGCCGCGCCGTCTTCGCTCGCCGTGCTGATCGGGCCTGAGGGCGGTTTCACCGAGGACGAACGGGCCGGTCTGCTCAGACGCCCCAACATCGTTCGGCTTGCGCTCGGGCCGCGCATCCTGCGCGCCGATACGGCGGCGGTGGCGGCGCTGACGCTGGTGCAGTCCGTGCTGGGGGATTGGCGCGGTTAGGATATTTCCTCACTTGCCCCGGACGCGGTGCACTACGAAGTGGTGCACCGCAGATCCGGGGCCTTACCAAAGACGGTGTTTGGAAAGGTCCCGGGTCTGCGGCGCATCATGAAGACATGCCGCGCCGCGCCCGGGACAAGCTAAGTTGCGCGCGGGAGCAAAGGCCGCAGGATCAGCGCCAGCGGAATCGTGATGAGGACGAGCGCCGCGACGAGGATGACCGCAATGTCGATACCGAAGGCGTCGCCCACGATGCCATAAAGCAGCGGCGCGATCGCGCCGGCGCCGATGGTCCCGGTGTAAAAGATGCCGAATGCGCGCGCGTGCTTCTCAGGCTCGACCAGATCCGGCACCGAGCCGTAAAGCACCGACGACGTGCCGTTGAGCGCGATTCCAATCAGCGGGAGAATGACGATCGCCGCCTCTAGCGGAAGCGGCAGGATCGCCAGGATCAGAATTCCCGTGAGCGTTTCGGTCAGGCAGACGGTCGCGGTGACGCCGATCCGCGCGCCGATGAAGGCGCAGACGAGTTTTCCGGCCGCGCCGCCCGCGAAGATCAGCGTGAGTGCGACGCCGATCAGCGGCAGGCTCGCGCCCTTGGCGGTCAGAATGAAAGGAAGGAAGGTCAGAAATCCCATCCGCGTCGCGCTGTCGATGACGCCAATCGACAGCAAGGTGGCAAAGCCGAACCGGCCGGCGCGTCCGTGCGCGGATTTTTCGCTCGC
>CAMDXM010000330.1 GCA_945878025.1 Pseudorhodoplanes sinuspersici
GCCCAGCGCGCTATATGCGGGTCGCCGAGACCGGCGGCCGGCTCGGCTTCATCACGCCGATGACGCATAATTTCTGCGAATCCTGCAACCGCGTGCGGCTGACCTGCACCGGCACGCTGTATATGTGTCTTGGCCAGGAAGACGCCGCCGATCTGCGCGCCCCGCTGCGCGCGTCCGAGAGCAACGCATTGCTCCATGAGACAATCGACGACGCCATTTCCCGCAAGCCCAAGGGACATGATTTCGTCATCGACCGCCGGCACTCCCGCCCCGCTCTGCAACGTCACATGAGCGTCACCGGCGGTTAAACGCCTGCGCTGTTCCTGGAACTGATCTCGTGCCCTCACCCGGAGCAAACCGGCGCGGAATTATCGCGCTGATCGCCGCAGCCGCGGTGTTCACGGTCAATGACGCAATGGTGAAAGTCGTCACCCGTGCGCTTCCTACCGGCGAAATCATATTCATCCGCGGGCTGATGACCGTTATTTGCCTCGCGGGCGCGCTCGCGGCGATGGGACAGCTTGGCAAGATCACGACCTTGCTCAATCGATGGGTGGCGCTCCGGTCCTTTCTGGACGCCTGCGCCACCGCGCTCTTCGTCACCGCCCTGGCGCGGATGAATCTCGCCGAACTGATTTCGATGGTGCTGGCGTCGCCGCTGATTCTGACCGCGATGTCGGTCGTGCTCTACAAGGAGCGCGTCGGCTGGCGGCGCTGGACCGCGATCGCGGTTGGCCTCGTCGGCACATTGTTCATCGTCAAACCGGCGCCGGGCTCATTCGACGCCTGGGCGCTGCTCGGCCTCGGGACCGCATTCGCCTCGGCGTCGCGGGATCTCATCACGCACCGGCTCAGTCCCCGGATTCCCTCGCTTGCGATCGGCGTCGCGGCCTGCGCCGCCGTCACGACCGCGGGAGCGCTGATCGGCCTGACCGAACAATGGCGCGTGCCGGCCGGAAGCGAGACCGCGCTGCTTGGTCTTGCCGCCGCCTTTTTCAGCATCGGCATTTATCTTCTCGTCAAGGCCTTTCGCGGCGTCGAGATCTCCGTTGTGTCGCCGTTCCGCTACACGCTGCTGCTTTGGGGAATCATCGCCGGATATCTCATTCTCGGCGAAGTGCCCGACACATGGTCGTTCGTCGGCGGCGCGCTGATCGTGGGCAGCGGCATTTACACGCTCCACCGCGAGGCGATCCGGCGGCGCAACCTGACCGGCACGACTCCTCCGCAATAGCTCGCAGCCAGATGACGCGATAACGCGGGAAATCTGGAATCCGATCCGATCAATTTGATCGGACCAGACTCCAGCTCTTCTCGCATTGACGGATCGAAAAAATCAGGTGCGCGTGCGCATGCGCATCATGAAGTTGTCGAAGCCGAGTTCCGCGACCTGCATCCATTGATAGGAATCGCTGCGGAACGCGGTGAGGCTGTCGTGCAGTTTCTTGAAATGCGCATTGGTCGCGGCGATCTCCGCATAGATTTCGTTGGCGGCCTTGTAGCTGGCCTCCATGACCTCCTGCGGGAACGGCCGCAATTGCGCGCCGGCTGCGACCAGACGCTTGAGCGCCTGCGGATTCTGCACGTCGTATTTCGCCGTCATCCACACGCCGGCTTCATGCGCCGCGGCCTGGACGATCGCCTGATAGTTTTTCGGCAATTCGTTCCATTTGTTGAGATTGACGAGCAGGTGCGGTTGCGCGCCGCCTTCCCACCAGCCCGGATAATAATAGTATTTCGCGACCTTCACGAAACCGAGCTTCTCGTCGTCATAGGGGCCGACCCATTCGGCGGCGTCGATGGTTCCTTTTTCCAGCGACGGATAGATGTCGCCGGCCGCGAGCTGCTGCGGAACGAGGCCGAGCTTGGCTTGAATGCGTCCGGCGAAGCCGCCGATGCGCATCTTCAGGCCGTTCATGTCGGCGACGGTCTTTATCTCCTTGCGGAACCAGCCGCCCATCTGACATGTCGTATTGCCGGTCGGCATGCCCCAGCAATTGTAGGTCTTGAAGAGATCGTTCAGCAATTCCATGCCGCCGCCCTGGAATTGCCAGGCATTCTGCTGACGCGTATTCAGGCCGAATGGCAGCGCGGTGCCGAAGGTGAATGCCGGATCCTTGCCGAAATAATAATAGGTCGCCGTGTGCCCCATCTCGACGGTTCCGTTCTGCACGGCGTCGAGCACCTGCAGACCGGGAACGACTTCGCCCGCGGCAAAAACCTGGATCTGGAATTTGTTGTCGGTCATCTCGGCGATGCGCTTCGCCATATATTCCGGCGCGCCGAAAAGCGTATCGAGCGATTTCGGCCAGCTTGCCGTCAGGCGCCATTTCAGTTCCGGCATCGACTGGGCGATAGCCGGCGCTGCGACCGCGGTGGCTGCAAGGCCGGCTCCCGCGGTCTTCAAAAACTCACGACGTTTCATAGCGTTTCCCCTCGTTGTTATGGCCGATCGCGCGGCGCCAGAGGAAACTGCATTCGAAAACCGCCGAGATCTCCTGTCGCCGACGATCGACAAGCCGATCATAGAACCCAATCCGGCGCGGGGGAAAGCGGGTTTGGCGCGGTTGCCGCAAATTTGCTCGCCCACGAAACAGCCCAAGCCGTTCAGCCCAAGCCGCTCAACCCAAGCCGCGCCGGAAAAGAAAAACCCCGGGGCTTTCGGCCCCGGGGCGATTTTGTTGCAGTGCGCTCTGCGATCAGGTCTTGGAGCGGGCTCAGGTCTTGGAGCGGGCGCGGATCATGTAGGTGTCGTAGGTGTATTCGGCCACCTGCCACCACAGATATTCGTCGTTCCGGAAGGCGACCATGTTGTCATAGACCTTCTTGAAGTCGGCGTTCGCGGCGGTCGTTTCCTTGTAAACCTCGATCGCTGCGTTGTAGCAGGCGTCGAGCACTTGCGAGGAGAACGGCCGCAACTGGGCGCCGCCGGCAACCAGCCGCTTGAGCGCCGCCGGGTTGCCGGCGTCGTATTTCGATTGCATCCAGGTGTTCGACATTTCGGACGCGGTGCGGATGATCGACTGGTATCCCTTCGGCAAGGAGTTCCATTTATCGAGGTTGATGAAGTTGTGCAGCATCGCGCCGCCTTCCCACCAGCCCGGATAATAATAGAACTGCGCGACCTTCTGGAAGCCGAGCTTCTCGTCGTCGTAGGGACCGACCCATTCCGCCGCATCGAGCGTGCCCTTTTCCAGCGACGGATAGATGTCGCCGCCGGCGATCTGCTGCGGCACGAGGCCGAGCTTGGACATCACCTTGCCGGCGAATCCGCCGATGCGCATCTTGAGGCCCTTGAGATCTTCAGGCGTCTTGATTTCCTTGCGGAACCAGCCGCCCATCTGGCAGCCGGTATTGCCGGCCGGAATGCCGTGGATGTTGAACTTCTTGTAGAAGTCGTTCAGCAGATCCATGCCGCCGCCGTGGAATTGCCAGGCGTTCTGCATGCGGCTGTTAAGACCGAACGGCACCGCGGTGCCGAACGCAAATGTCGGATCCTTGCCGAAATAATACTAGGACGCCGTGTGGCACATGTCGACGGTGCCGTTGGTCACCGCGTCCGCGGCCTGCAGGCCCGGCACGATTTCGCCGCCCGCAAAGACCTGGATCTGGAACTTGTTGTCGGTCGCTTCCGCCACCGCTTTGGCGAAGACTTCAGCCGCGGTGTAAATCGTATCGAGCGATTTGGGGAAGCTCGACGTCAGACGCCA
>CAMDXM010000331.1 GCA_945878025.1 Pseudorhodoplanes sinuspersici
GAAGCATCGGTCTATTGTTTCTATGTCGACAGCAACGGCGGCATCCTGACAGTCTTGCCCAATCGCGTCGGTAGCGGCGAATCCAGATCGAACAGGTTTGCAGCAAAAGTGCTGCATCGGTTGCCGGACGCTGGGCGGGACCCATTCAAATTTATTTTCACGGCCGACACGGCCGGTGAAGAATTAGTCGTGTGTTTCGCATCGACGCGAGATGTTCGCGCTGATCTGCCGGCGGCGCTGTTCCCGGAAGAAGTTAAGGTGGTGCCGTTCCTGACTCTAGAGCAGTTGCGTCAACTGTTCGCGAACTTGAAAGATTCGAAAGTTTCCGAAGCATCCGTCACCGTAACCGTAGTGCGATGAGAGCATAGCCGTGGCTGGAGGGGATCATGTATTCTTTCATTAAAGGCGCAGCAGAATGCGCACAGCAAGTTCGCAGAAAAAATACGGCAGGTCGCTACCTGAGCCTGCTGGTCGGGACGTTTGCAATCCTGAGCATCTCTTCAATCGGCTCCCTTGCGCAATCGGCGTCAGAAGCAAACGACATCATCAAATCGCTGGCACCGATCCGCGGTCAGACCGTGACGCCCGGCTACGGCGGCCAACGCAAACCCGTGCAGATCGAGCAATCGACAATTTTTGTGGACGTGGCGCGCTCCGTCAATTTGGAGGTCTATTTCAACTATGACAGCGCGAAAATCACGGAACGGGCGCGGGCTCAACTCGCTGCTCTGGGCCAGGCGCTGTCGTCACCTCAACTCGCCCCCCACCGGTATCTTATCGCCGGGCATACCGATGCGGTCGGCTCGGACGAATACAATCTCGATCTTTCCCGGCGCCGCGCCATGGCGGTGCGCGACTATCTGATTTCCGCGTTCCCGATCGATCCCAATCGTCTGGTAACCGCCGGATTTGGCTTTCGGCAACTTAAGCGGCCGAATACGCCGCGAGCTGCGATCAACCGGCGCGTGGAGGTCCTTCTGGTCGTTCCCTGAAAAGAAACTGATCCGTCAAACGCTTTAACAATTTTTGGCATTGCATCCATAAGGAGTGAATCATGACTCGTTTCTGGAAATCCTGGTACGCATTGGCGGTGATTGCTCCGCTGGCGCTTGTTTCGACGGTTACAATTCCACACAACGCGGCGTTCGCTGCAGAACAGCCAAACCTGCTGATCGTCGGCGAAGACGCCGATCAGGATACCGTTGCCCGCGGAACGCGGATCTTCAATCGGGTCCTTGCCGCATTGACGACCGACATGAACGAGCTCGGTTTCAAGGTTTATGATGAAACGGCCGCCGGCATGGACATCACAAATCCGGGGCGCGTGCGCCGGGTCGATGCCGAATTGATTTCGGTCGCGCAGCGTATCGCGCAGCCGCCGATTGACGCGATCGTGGTGTTCCAGATTTTTGCATCGGTGCAGCCGAATGCATATTCCGACATCAAGGATCTGCGCGTCCGCATCGCGGGCCGCATGATCCAGGTTCAAACGGGAAAAGCACTCGGCAATTTCGAAGTGGCTGTCGGCCCGCGCGGATTGAAGCCCCTGCCGGTCAATTGCAACCGCGACTGCATCCTGGAGCATGTTGGTAATGAGGCAAAGCCGATTGCTCACGAAGTCGGTATCGTTCTTGCGCGCAAGCTCGATGAGATTTCGCCGGTCAAGGCGAAAAGCTCTTCGGCTCTGACGGAGCCGGCGCCTGTCGAAGCGCCGCGTCCAAATCCGCAGATTGCGGCCAGCACGGCATGTTCGGGAATGAGCACGGCCTACACGATCGTCTTGCGTGGCTTCGACCCCGATGAAACGGGTGCGATCGAGCGCATGCTGATTGCGTTCCAGGGATATGAGCATCACCGTCCGGTGCGGACCCAGACACGGCTTGCCGAATATTGGTACGAGACGTGTTCGGATCAGGCCCGGCTCGAGCGGAATCTCCGGATCATGCTCAACCAGATGCAGGGCCAGAATCGCCTCGCATCGACCGGTCAGCGATTTGAGATCGAAAGAATACCGGGAGCCGGCAAGCGTTGAGAATGGACAGACCAGATGCGCCGGCGGGTTGATCCACGCCGGCGCTGAGTGATTGCCGCTCGATAGATGAGTGGGGTTTGGAGGGGGACTATGGGACATCGAACACGCAAACGAAGTCTTGCGATCTGGAGCTTTGTTGTTGCGAGCAGCATGGCATTGTTTTCGATACCGGAGCCAGTCTTTGCCGGCGACCAGCCGACGGAAACGCAAATCCTCGACGCATTAAAGCCGCGCGCCAAGACACGCAGCCTCGGCGCGACGCGCTCACTCAGCGGTCCCGGGACGGATCAGGACCGGCGCTTCATTGAAGGCTTGCGCACCCGCTCGGCGCGCTCGCTGACAATCGAGGAGCGTGAAAAAGTCGCCGTCATCGCAAAAGAGAAACCGAATATCGATCTCGAAATCAATTTCGACTTCAATTCGGCGAATGTCGGCGCGCGAGCGGTGCCGGTTCTGCTCACGCTCGGTCGCGCATTATCCAAGGATGAATTGAAGGGCACGGTTTTTCTGATCAACGGTCACACCGACGCCAAAGGCAGTCTTGAATACAATCAAGATTTGTCGGAGCGGCGCGCCGAAGCGGTGAAGCGCCTGCTCGTCGAGCAATTCAATCTGCCGGCCACGACGCTTGTCGCCATTGGCTATGGCAAGACCCAACTCAAGAACAACGACAATCCGCTCGCCGGCGAAAACCGGCGCGTGCAGATCGTGAATACTGAGGTGAAGTAGATACCAGGTAGAGCATGTTGAGAACGGGTCGCAAGATGGCTAATGGCATTTTCCGAAAGTTATTTTTTATAGCCAGTTCTCGCGTCGTTGGTAACAACGGCGTCAGCAATCAAACCTCATTCGCAAGGATGCGTGGACAATGAAGCCTAGCGCCGCGTTGCCTTGCTTACGCTATCGACCTAGGCTCGTTGCACTCCTTGGCGCGGTGACGATGATATTCGCTGGTGTACAATCATCGGCGCAAGTCTCAAATAGCAGCAGTGATCCGAAGCCGATTGAAATTGTCCCCGCGCTATCGCACTGGGTCGCGGCAAACGCACTCGCGATGTCCCCCGACGGAAAATGGATTGCATCGGCGAAAGACGAGATCAAGCTGTGGGAGTTCTCGAGCGGGCGACTAGTGCGCAATTTCGAAGGGCATCCCGGCGGCCTCGGAGCGACCGCTCTCGCCTTCGATCCGACGGGCCGGCTTCTTGTTTCGACCGGCAATGGCGACCCAATTAAGATCTGGGATATCGCGACCGGCCGCCGTCTGCCTTTGATGAAAGACGACTCGCCGAAAGCGATCCGGGCCGATTCGCTTTCGGTGTCGTCTGACGGCCGCCGCGTCGCCTACAGTGATTTCGAGGGAACAAAAGTTCGCGAGATGCAGACCGGCATGGCTAGGGCATTCGCCGGCACTGGCCCCGTGGCGTTCTTCCCTGACAGCAACCGCTTGGTGATGACGCAAACCGACGGAACGCTTGCTGTCATGAACGTGGCGAGCGCAGAGAAACTGTTGACCATGGAAGGTCACACGCGGAGCCGAAACTCATTCGGCGCGCATGGCGAGGTCGCCAATGGCCTGACCAGTCTGGCCGTCTCCCCCAACGGGCAGACCATCGCTTCCGGCAGTCAGGATCGGAC
>CAMDXM010000332.1 GCA_945878025.1 Pseudorhodoplanes sinuspersici
CGGAGCCAAGCTCGACACCTGCTGGCAGCATATTGCCCGCGCTGGAGGTCTGCGTGCCGACGCGGCGCACATGTTCGTAAAGCAGATCCTGGAATTCGGCGCGCTGGCGCTTGTATCCGGTGGTCCGCATGTTGGCGATGTTGTTGGAGATGACCTGAACGTTGAGTTCCTGGGCCATCATTCCCGTCGCCGCGGTATGGAGTGCTCGCATGCTACGCTCTCCTCAAAATCTTTCTCATGCCGGAACTTCGGCGAGTTTTTCCACGGCGGATTTGCGCATCTCGCCCTGATTTTGCAGCATGGTGGCGACCTGCGTGTAGTTGCGGGTCACCTCGATCATGCGGGTCATTTCGATCACGCCGCGCACATTGGACCGCTCGAGCGAGCCCTGCAGGACGTGTCTTTCTTCCGGCAGCACCGGCTGCGGCTGAACGCCGTTCGGCGCCGCGAATGTCGAACTGCCGTCCTTGGTGAGCCGCTGATTGGCGTCGAATTTCACCAGCCGCAGTTTTCCGCGCGAGCCGTCCGGCACGCCGATGGAGCCGTCGCGGGCGATCAGGATATCGCGATCGTTGGCCTGGAATTCGACCGGTCCGGAATCGCCGAGTATCGCGTATCCTTCCGAGGTCACGAGCTGGCCGGACGAATTCATTTGCAGGGCGCCGTTGCGGGTGTAGCGCTCGCCGCGCGGGGTTTGCACCACCATGAAGGCGTCGCCATCGATCGCGACATCGAGCGGATTGCCGGTCTGCTGTACCGGGCCCTGGCTCATGTCGTGCCAGGTCGAACGATCGAGCACGTAAGACAGCTTGCGGTCGGGCCGCGCGAATTGATCCGCGCTGGCGCCGGGCATCAGATATTCCTCGAATATCGCGGTGTCGCCCTTGAATCCCGTGGTGTTGATATTGGCGATGTTGTTCGAAACGACGTCCATTTCGCGGCGCAGAGACATCTGCCGCGAGAGGCCAATGAGAAGTGCGTTCTCCATCGTGCGTATCTCCCCTTTTAGCCCGCTCCGGCCGCGCCCTCCCGAGGCCGGCCATCGCAATCCAAGGCTGCCGCCCGCTCTCCCAAGCCGGTGGCGGAGATCTCATTGCAGCCGCCGTGCCAAACCGGAAAATCGAGTTCGTGCAATCGCTTGGATGAAATCGGCGGGTGGCGGCGAAGGGCGGAAGGGCAAGTTCAGCCGGGACAACCCGGCAATTCTTGCCGCTTGAAAGATTCCGTTAACCATTCCGGCCCTAACGTGGCTGACTAATTTTTGCGCCGGGATTGAACTCGCGCCCGCGGCTTTATTCAGCGTGTCATGCTGTGCCGCTCGCTCGATGGCGCAAGTCGGGTTTATCCGACTTGAGTTCTTAAGTTGCCGATCTCGGGTTGATCCGAGATCGGATTGCCGGAACGAGCAGGGGCTATAGACTATGGCGGGAAAGAAAAGCGACGCGAAGGATGCGGATGCCGAAACCGGAGACGGCGCGGAAGGCGAAGGAGGCAAGTCCCTCCAGAAAAAGCTTCCGCTGAAGCTCATCATTATTGCCGCCACGGCTTTCCTGATGCTCGGCGGCGGCGGGACGGGCGCCTATCTCTTTTTCGGGGCCAAGAAGACCGCGCAGGCTGCGGCTTCCGCGGCTCCGAAGCCGCCGGTCTTCCTCGACCTGCCCGACACGCTCGTCAATCTCGCCAATGCGGGCGCCGACCGCGCGCAATACCTCAAGGTGAAGATCGTGCTCGAACTGCCGGACCAGACAATGGTCCAGCAGGTGCAGCCCGTGCTCCCGCGCGTGATGGACGCCTTCCAGACTTATTTGCGCGAATTGCGCCCGACCGATCTCGACGGTTCGGCCGGACTCTATCGCCTCAAGGAGGAATTGACCCGCCGCGTGAACGCATCGATCGCGCCGAGCCGCGTCAACGCCGTGCTGTTCAAGGAAATCGTGGTGCAGTGACGGGACTATAACGCGCCATGTCCAACAACCAGATCGATCAGGACGCACTTGCCGCCGAATGGGGCCTGGCGCTCGATTCTGACGACGCGCCGCCGAAAGAACAGGTCAAGCCCAGCGCCGACGCGGCCACGGGCGACGAAGACCTCGCGAGCCAATGGGCCGACGCCGTTGAAGGCGCCGCCGAGGGAGACGACGACGTCGCCAGTCAATGGGCGGCGATGGTCGACGAGAATCAGGCCCAGGCCGCCAAGGGCGCCGATCGCATCCTCAATCAGGAGGAAATCGACAGCCTGCTCGGATTCAATCTGTCCGAGCTGTCCTTCAACGACAATTCCGGCATCCGCGCGATCATCGATTCGGCGATGGTCTCCTACGAGCGTCTGCCGATGCTCGAAATCGTCTTCGACCGGCTGGTCCGGCTGCTGACGACGAGCCTGCGCAATTTCACCTCCGACAACGTTGAAGTCTCGCTCGACCGCATCACGTCCGTGCGCTTCGGCGACTATCTGAATTCCATACCGCTGCCGGCGATCCTGGCCGTGTTCAAGGCGGAGGAATGGGACAATTTCGGCCTGTTCACCATCAATTCCAGCCTGATCTACTCGATCATCGACGTGCTCCTGGGCGGCCGCCGCGGGCACGCCGCCGTCCGTGTCGAGGGCCGGCCCTATACGACAATCGAAACCGGGCTGGTGAAAAGGCTGATCGAACTGATTTTGGCCGACGCCGAGCTTGCCTTCAAACCGCTATCGCCGGTGAAGTTCAACATCGACCGGCTCGAGACCAATCCGCGCTTTGCCGCGATTACGCGCCCGGCCAATGCGGCCATTCTGGTGCGGCTGCGCATCGATATGGAAGACCGCGGCGGCCACGCCGAATTGCTGCTGCCTTACGCGACCATCGAGCCGATCCGCGGCGTCCTGCTGCAGATGTTCATGGGCGAGAAATTCGGCCGCGATCAGATCTGGGAAGGCCATCTGGCGACCGAAATCGGCCATGCCGAAATCTCGGTCGATGCCGTGCTGTACGAGGCGCGGCTTCCGCTGCGGCAGATGATGCAGCTCGAGGTCGGCGATACGCTGTCGCTCGATATCAGGCCGGATTCGCTCGTCACGGTGCGGTGCGGCGACGTCGCATTGACCGAGGGCCGCATGGGCCGCGTCGGCGACAAGGTTTCGGTGCGGATCGCCAAGCCCCTGCGCAAGCCGAAGACGACATTGGCCATGTTCGAGAACGCGGACGAAACAAGAAACAGGGTGGAGGCGACGCCATGAGTCACGTCTTTGGATTGACGATCGAAAGTCTCGTCGCCGTTCTGCTGCTGCTGACCATTCTGTATTGCGCGCGGCTCAATTCCCGGCTGAAGCTGCTCAAGGCCGACGAGCGCACCATGAAGACGACAATCACCGAACTGGTGATGTCGACCGAAAGCGCCGAACGCGCCATCGCGTCGCTCAACGCCACGATCCGCGAAGCCGAACACACGCTCTCGGCTCAATTGCGCGACGCCGAAATCTTCAATCTGGCAATCACCGAAAACCTGAAAGCCGGCGAGGACGTGCTCAATCGCCTCCGCAAGATCGCGCATGCCGGCAAGATCCTCTCGCGCGGCGACGCCGAGCCTGAACCCGAGGCGGCGCCCGTTCCGCGGCCGCATGGGGAGTCTGCGCCCGGCGCGCCCGGCGATACATCGGCGATGGTGGCCGCCGCTCAGGC
>CAMDXM010000333.1 GCA_945878025.1 Pseudorhodoplanes sinuspersici
AATCTTCCGTCGCGTCGTCGGAACAAGGCCATGGGACAATAGCCATGGCAGCCCGGCGAGGCAGAGGGGTCCCACCGTCACAAAACACCGCGGTGGAGCGCCGTAAGGCGAGACCGGTCGATCGCAAGACCGGTTGCGTGCTCCTCGCAAGAGCACGCCTCAAGACAATGCGCCTTTACGGCGCTCCGCTCCCTCTTTTTGGGGGGTGAAGACGGGCTCCGCCCTTTTGTGGGGGAGCGAAAAACGAAACGGGTTGACGGAAAACTCCGGCGGAAAACCGCTTCGCGAGAGCGGACGAGGCTTGTTGCGTTACTGCGCTGTTTGAAAATTTAGGTTGGAATGAGTGGCGACCTTGATCCGTCGCCCTTCGAGGCTCGCGGGCTTCGCACGCTCGCACCTCAGGATGACGGGTTGAGCGACGTAAATGGCCGGCATAAAGCCGGCCATGACGGATGAGAGAGTTGCGTGCGCGCTCATCTCAAAATGAAAGCGCCCGCCAGGGCCGGCGGGCGCTTCAGATCCGGACCGAGCGAGGGGAAGCCGGTCTCGGATCGACAGGCCGATCGGGAGGGATCGGCCAGGCAGTGGGCTCAGACCGTGTAACGGGCCGGCCGATTGGTGTTCGGGACGCGAAAGCCGTTGTCCGGCACGAGCGGCGGCGAAGCGAGATTCGCGACCAGTCCCTGCGCCCGGTTCACCCGGCGCTCCCGGGCCCGCGCTGCGAGAACGCGGGTCGGGTCGCTCCACAGCGGTTCGGCATAGGCGTCGCGCAGGTCGCTGCGGGTGAGACCGATATCGGACAGCATCCGGTCGTCGAGCTTCGCCAGAATCGCGGCGTCAGAACGATTTTTCAGCACCCGGCCGATCTTGCGGATCGCGGCGGTGACCCCGGCCAGAACCAGAGCGAAGGACGAGGGCTGATAAGGGGTCGAAAGCGCCCCCTGGAATGACGTGTTCACGATAACCTCCATTTGCCGATCTCGGTGCGGGAAACTGGCCCCCCGGAACTCCTCCGGGCCACCCGAAAACGCCGCTCGATTGATGTCTGTCGCGAATATGCTCCGGGGCTATTGATAAGTGAAACGAATGTTTCTAATCTCATACATCATAGGAAGTGATGTGTCGGCTTTAACCCAATAAAAGCGGGCAAAAAGCTGCGCAAGGGATCGGACTTGAAGCGTCAAAAGGACCCTGGAGTTCTCAAAATGACCGTCCTGATCGATATCGACCAATTGCGCACTTTCATTGCGATCGCCGAAACCGGCAGTTTCACCAAGGCCGCCGATATCGTTCACAAGACCCAGTCGGCCGTGTCGATGCAGATGAAGCGGCTGGAGGAGCGCCTCGACAAGCCGATCTTCGCCCGCGACGGACGCGCCTCGAAACTGACCGAGGACGGCGAGCGGCTGCTCGATTACGCGCGCAAGATCGTGAAGCTCAATCTCGAGGCGCTTGCGGCGTTTTCGGGCCCGGAATTGACCGGCAGCGTGCGGCTTGGCGTTCCCGATGACTATGCCGACCGCTATCTGCCGGAAATCATGGCGCGCTATTCGCGCGCCTATCCGAGCGTCGAACTCACCGTGATCTGCGAGCCGTCGGTCGATCTGCTGGAGCGGATCGATCTCAACGAACTCGATCTCGCCATCATCACCACCTCCGACGGCCAGCGGCCGTCCGAGACTTTCCGCCGCGAGCGATTGCTCTGGGTGACATCCAGCCGCCACGGCACGCATCAGGAAGCGCCGCTGCCGCTCGCGCTCGGCCGTCAAAGCTGCGGCTGGCGGCGCATCGCGCTCGATTGTCTGGAACGGGTCGATCGTCCGCATCGTCTCCTGTTCACGAGTTCCAATGCCGGCGCGGTCGCGGCCGCGGTGCTCGCGGGTCTCGCGGTTTCGGTTCTGCCGGAATCGGGTTTGCGTCCGGGCATGCGCGTGCTCACGCCCGCCGACGGTTTCCCGGAACTGCCCTATTGCCGCATCGGTCTCGTGCGCAATCCGCACGAAGCCTCGCCGCTCGCCGACGCGCTGGCCGAGCATATCGTGTCGTCGCTCGACAACCTGTCGGAAGCGTCGCAGGCGGCGGAATAATTCCCAACTCGGCCTCACCCTGAGGAGCATTGCGGAGCAATGCGTCTCGAAGGGCGAGGCCGACCCCATCCTTCGAGACGCGCACATCGTAGCCAAGTGTACGCAGGCTACGCCTGATACGGCGCTCCTCAGGATGAGGTCGGAGTAGTTTTCTTCGGCGCGCGCAGCACCAGCAGATTGCCCGCGAGCACGGCGAGCAGGCCGAGCAAGGCGGGGATCGTCCAGCGATAACCCTCGAGCATCGTGGACACGGCGAGCGCGACCACCGGAAACATCACGGTGGAATAGGCGGCGCGATCGGCGCCGATGCGGCCGAGCAAAGTGAGATAGCACGCGAACGCCATCACCGAGCCGATGATTGCGAGATAGGCGAGGCCCGCGAGATAGGCCGGCGACCAATCGATCAGGAAAGAATGCCCGCGCAAGGCGGCGAACAGCGCGGTGCACGCGGCGCCATAGATCATCCCGTAACCGCTCGCCGTGAAAACGGGAATCGCGCGCCGCTGCATGCGGGCCGAGATCATGTTGCCGATGCAGAATGACAGCGTGCCGGCGATGCACAAGGCGAGCCCGATCAGCGCGCCGCTATCGATCGTGGCGCCGGCGAGTTGCGGATAGAACATCGCGGAGATGCCGAGAAAGCCGAGCGCTCCGCCGGCCGCGACCCGCTTGTCGACCGGGGCGCCAAGCACAAGCGCGCCGAGGAAGATGTTGACGATCGACGACAGCGAGAAGATGACCGCGAGCAGGCCGGACGCGAGATAAAGCCCGCCATAATAGAACAGCACGAAATTCACGCTGAACAACGCGATCCCGAGCGCGAGAAATCCAAGATGCCCGGCGAGCGGATAGGACAATGTCTCGCCGCGGATCGCGGCGAATGCGAGCATGAAGGGCGCCGCGATCGCAAAGCGCCACATGACCGAGACTTCCGGCGGTACGCTGCCGATCTGGTAATGCAGCGCGATCCAGGAAAACCCCCAGGCGAAAACGATTCCGGCATAGAGCCCGTAATCGAGCGCAGTGAAACGGGTGCGCGCGCTCATGCGCACAACGCCGCTTGCGTCGCGCCAAGAAGGCGCACGAGTTCGGCGGGCGGCAATTCGATCTGCAATCCGCGCCGGCCGCCGTTGAAGATCACGGTTTGATGGGTCATCGCCGCGGCCTCGATGAAGACAGGGACGCGCTTCTTCTGGCCGAAAGGCGAAATGCCGCCCACCCGATATCTGGTAACACGCTCGGCCTCGGCGGGCTTGAGCATGGCGGCGTCCTTGGCTCCGGCGGCGGCGGCGAGTTTTTTCAGCGAGACTTCCTTGTCGGAGGGCGCGAGCACGCACACGACGTCGCTGCCCGCTTTCGCCATCAGGGTCTTGAGCAAACGCGCCGGATCGACGCCGAGCGCCTGTGCCGCCTGCATCCCGATGCTGTCGGCGCCGGGATCGTATTCGTATTCATGCAGCGTGAATGCGACGCCGGCTTTTTCAAGCGCGAGCGTCGCGGGCGTTCCCTTGGCCATCTATTTCACCCTCATGGTGAGGAGCGCGGCCAACGGGTCCGCGCAAAGCGCGGCCC
>CAMDXM010000334.1 GCA_945878025.1 Pseudorhodoplanes sinuspersici
GCCTTGATCGCGCCGGAGGTCGCCTCGCGCGCGCGCAATTCCAGCACCTGGCCGAGCAATACCAAGACAGTGATGACGGCGGAGGCTTCGAAATAGACGGCGACCGCGCCGTCATGGCCGCGGAAATCCGCCGGAAACAATCCGGGCGCGATCGTGGCGACCACGCTGTAGAGATAGCCTGTGCCGGTGCCGAGCGCGATCAGGGTGAACATGTTGAGGTTGCGCGTGACGAGCGACTGCCAGCCGCGCACAAAAAACGGCCAGCCCGCCCACAGCACCACGGGCGTCGAAAGAGCGAATTGAATCCAGTTGGACAGGTTTTGCGCGATCAACCCGTGACCGCCGGCAAGATGATTCCCCATTTCCAGCACGAAGACCGGAACGGTCAGCGCAGCGCCGATCCAGAAACGGCGTGTCATGTCCGCGAGTTCGGGATTGGGACCGCTCTCGAGCGTCGCGATCTCAGGCTCGAGCGCCATGCCGCAGATCGGGCAGGAGCCGGGACCGGCCTGCCGGATTTCCGGATGCATCGGACAGGTATAGATCGTGCCGGCCGGCACGCTTTCGGCCTTGCGTTCCTCGGGCGAGAGATATTTTTCCGGATCGGCCGCGAATTTCGTCCGGCATCCCGCCGAACAGAAATAATAGCTGTGCCCCTTATAGTCGTGACGGTGTTTCGCATTGTGCGGATCGACCGTCATCCCGCAGACCGGGTCGCGCACGCCTTGCGCCTGCGGATGGGCGTGATCGTGTCCGTGATGGTAGTGGTGCGCGTTGGTCATGCCGGTCCGTCTTGCGTTATATACCCCTAGGGGGTATATAGACCGCATGCACGGACAAGCCAAGGCGTCGGTGGGAAAAAGACTGCAGCGGATCGAGGGCCAGGTGCGCGGGCTGTCGCGCATGGTCGGCGAGGACCGTTACTGCATCGACATCGTCACGCAGATTTCGGCCGTGCGCGCGGCTTTGCGCCGGGTCGAGGAGGAAATCCTGCGCGATCACGTCGCCCATTGCGTGGAGGGCGCGATCGCCTCGGGCAACCGCGCCGACCAGCGCCGCAAGGTCGCCGAATTGATGGACGTGTTCGGCCGCGCGGAGCGGTGACGGCGGCCGAGAAAAGCTCGCTCGGCTCTGACACCGTCACCCTGAGGTGCACGGCGAAGCCGTGCCTCGAAGGGCGACGGCCCGTGGATGCAAGCCGGGCCATTCATCCTTCGAGGCTCGCTCGCTTCACTCGCTCGCACCTCAGGATGACGGATTGGGCAGTCTGACTGGAGGTTAGCCCAACCGCTTGCGCGCCAATACCGCCCCGGCGCCGAGCGCGTTGAGCTTGGCGGCGGCGATGTCGCGATGCATCGGCGCCATGCCGCAATTGGTGCAGGCCAGGATTTTTTCCTTCGGCACGAATTTCATCGCCGCCTCGATCGTGGCCACCACATCCTCCGGCGTCTCGACAATGTCGCTTGCGACATCGATCACGCCGACTAGGATGTCCTTGCCCTTGAGCAGCGCCAGAAGATCGAGCGGCACTTTCGAATTGCGGCATTCGACCGAGACCTGCTGGATCCTGCTTTTGGCGATGGCCGGAAAAATCGTCTCGTATTGCCGCCATTCGCCGCCGAGCGTCTCCTTCCAGTCGGTATTGGCCTTGATGCCGTAGCCGTAGCAGATGTGCACCGCCGTCTTGCAGTTCAGCCCCGCCGCCGCCTGTTCCAGCGCCTTGATGCCCCAATCGGCGACTTGCGTAGTGAACACATTGAAGGCCGGCTCGTCGAACTGGATCACGTCGACGCCGTCGCGTTCGAGCGCGCGCGCTTCCTGATTGAGCAGATCGGCGAAGGCGAAAGCCATCTTGACCTGATCGCCATAGAACCGGTCGGCAATCGTATCGGAAATCGTCATCGGGCCAGGCAAAGTGAATTTCAGCTTGCGCCTGGTGTGCGCACGGGCGGCTTGCGCCTCCATCGCGTGCACGCGGCCCTTGAGCTTCAGCGGGCCGGTGACGGTCGGCACCATCGCCTTATAGCGATTGTCGCGGATACCCATTTCGACCTTGTGCGCGAAATCGATGCCCTCGATGTTTTCGAGGAAGCCATGCACGAAATGCTGCCGCGCCTGTTCGCCGTCGCCGACGATGTCGATGCCGGCGTCTTCCTGGATCTTGATCGCGAGCAGCGTGGCGTCGCGCTTGCCGTCGATCAGGTCCTGTCCCTGCAGACGCCAGGGCGCCCACAGGCGATCCGGCTCCGCGAGCCAGGCGGGTTTTGGCAGACTTCCGGCGATGGTGGTCTCGAACATGATGATGGTCCCGGCAAGGAGAGGTTACAGCGAAGGTCAGACGCGCCGCCAATCATAAAGCCAATCGTAGCGCTCGCGCAGTTTTTCTCCGCCCATCCTCGCAAGCAGGAAATCCCGCAGGGCGGCGAGTGGGCCGCCGAGATGATAGATGCGGCCGTTCATGCGGGATGTGCGCTGGATGCGGGCGGTGCGCTTTCGGCGCAGGCCTTCGTAAAGCCGAAGCGCCCGCACCGGATCGGCGTCGTCGACCGACAGGCATTGGGCAAGCGTCACGGCGTCCTCGATCGCCATCCCCGCGCCCTGCGCGATGAAGGGAAGGGTCGGATGCGCGGCGTCGCCCAGCATGGTTATCGGACCTTGTCCCCAGTGGCGGCGGGCGGGGCGGTCGTAGAGCGGCCAAGTCTGCCATTGTTCGGCTTCGTTGATGAGGTCGCGCGCGGCAATCGTCCAGTCGCGCCTCGCAAACCGCTTCAGGATGTCTTCGCGGCGGCCGGGTGTGTTCCACCCGGCGCTGCCGGCCTTGCCGCCAACGATGGCGACGACATTGATCTGGCGTCCGGCCGAAACCGGATAATGCACGAGATGGGCATCCTTCCCGAGCCAGAGACGCACGACCGGCTCGCGAAATTCGTCGCGCACATGGTTGGCGTCGAGCATCGCCCGCCAGGCGACGCGCCCGCGAAATCGCGGCGCTGTTTCCTGCGTGATCTGCGCGCGCGTCCGCGACCACAGACCGTCGGCGGCGACGAAGGCGATCCCGCGTTCGTTGCTGACGTGAACGGCCTGTTTGAGATACGCCGTCACCCCATGGGCATGCATGGCGAAATCCTCGACGCGGGTTCCGATTTTCAGAATGATGTCCGGATGGGCCTTCACCGTATCGATCAGCGCCGCCTGCAAATCGGCGCGGTGCATGGTCCAATAGGGCGCGCCGTAGCGGAACGCGATGTCGTCGCCGAGCGGAATGCGCGCGATCTCGCGGCCGGACGCGGCCTGCCGGATGGAGACGGCTTGCGGCACGACGACGTGCGGTTCGAGGCGGCTGGCCAATCCAAGCGCGATCAGCACACGGGTCGCGTTGGGGGAGAGCTGGAGCCCGGCGCCGGCTTCCTGCGGGGGATCGGCCTGCTCGCAGAGGACGACACGGAATCCCTTGTCGGCGAGCGCCTTGGCGGCGGTCAGGCCGCCAATCCCGGCGCCGGCGATCAGGATGGTTCGCGATGCCGCCACGGCGCGCTAGTGTCCCGATTCCGAAGTTCGCTTCATTCTGCGGCACCCTCGTAAGCGAACTTCGGAATCGAAGGACACCAGCAACATTATGATTCTAGTGTCGCGGTTCGGA
>CAMDXM010000335.1 GCA_945878025.1 Pseudorhodoplanes sinuspersici
CGATGCACGCGATGACCCCTCCCCGGTGCTGCGCACCGACCCTCCCCTTTCAGGGGAGGGTGAAACCGAGATTGCCGATCTCGTCTCTGCGTTCAAGCAATCCGGCGCGACGCTCGCGTGCTTCTGCTCCTCCGACGAGGTCTATGCCAAGGACGCCGTCGCCGCGGCCAAGGCGCTGGGCACGGCCGGAGCCGCTCATATCTATCTCGCGGGCCGGCCCGGCGATCTCGAAACAGCGTTAAAGGCGAGCGGTGTGGCGGACTTCATCCATGCCGGATGCGATGTCCTCAGGATATTGCGTGGCGAACTGAAACAATGAGCCGCGTGCCGCTCATCAAAATAATGTCGTCCGAGGCCCGCAAGCGCCGCAGGATCGAGCGGGAATTGCGCGCACTCCATGCGATGCAGTCGCATCTCAATACGTGGGAGCTGGTTTGCGCCGTCCTGACGATCCCGGCTTTGGCCGCCATGTGCCTTCTTATCGCCTGGAAATTGCACTGGTTGTCCGGCTCTCCGCTCCTGTCGATTGCCGGCGCGATTGCGATCGGCGCCGCGATCTGGTGGGTCGGACGCAGATGGTTTGGACTGGCAACGCTGATCGTCTTTGCTCTGCTGATATTGTTGTGCGCGGCGATATTCGAGGGCGTGCCCAGCCTCCCCGACCTTCCTTTTGACTTTTCCTCGGACAAGGACACCCCGTCCGATCGCAAGACCGCGAGACGCATCAAGCTTGAGCGCGCGATTGCCAAGCGCGAAGCGATTTTGCGTTCATTAAGCGGGGGAAACTCGGGCTGAATCATGCGCAAAATCGTGCTACCATCCGGCAGCAAGGGGTTAATGAGATGAAACGCGGCCAGCGGGGGCTCGCATGAGCAGCCTGCCCGATTTCGCATCAATCGACTGGCGCGAGCCGCAACGCGCCGGCTCGATCGGTGGGGCGTCGCCGGATTGGACAACACCGGAAGGCATTCCGGTCAAACCGGTCTATGGCCCCGGAGACCTTTCCGGCATCGACTTCCTCGACACCTGGCCCGGCATCGCGCCCTATCTGCGCGGCCCCTATCCGGCGATGTACGTCAACCAGCCCTGGACCATCCGGCAATATGCCGGCTTCTCCACGGCGGAGGATTCCAATGCCTTCTACCGGCGCAATCTCGCCGCCGGCCAGAAAGGCCTTTCGGTCGCCTTCGATCTCGCCACCCATCGCGGTTACGACAGCGATCACCCGCGCGTTTCCGGCGATGTCGGCATGGCGGGCGTCGCGATCGATTCCATCTACGACATGCGCACCTTGTTCTCCGGCATCCCGCTCGACCAGATGACGGTGTCGATGACCATGAATGGCGCGGTGCTGCCGGTTCTGGCGCTCTATATCGTCGCCGCCGAAGAACAGGGTGTGAAGCCCGCGCTCCTTGGCGGCACGATCCAGAACGACATCCTCAAGGAATTCATGGTGCGCAACACCTACATCTATCCGCCCGCGCCGTCGCTGCGCATCATTTCGGATATTTTCGCGTTCGCCTCGCAGAACATGCCGAAATTCAATTCGATCTCGATTTCCGGCTATCACATGCAGGAAGCCGGTGCGACGCAGGACCTCGAACTCGCCTATACGCTCGCCGACGGCGTCGAATATGTGCGCGCCGGAATGAAGGCCGGAATCCCGGTCGATCAATTCGCGCCCCGGCTGTCTTTCTTCTGGGCGATCGGCATGAATTTCTTCATGGAGGTCGCCAAGATGCGCGCCGCGCGTCTCATCTGGGCGAAGCTGATGAAGCAGTTCGACCCGAAGGATGCGCGGTCGTTTTCGCTGCGCACGCATTGCCAGACCTCCGGCTGGTCGCTCGCCGCACAAGACGTGTTCAACAATGTGCCGCGCACCATGGTCGAAGCGATGGCGGCGACGCAGGGACATACCCAGTCGCTGCATACCAACGCGCTCGACGAGGCCTTGGCGCTGCCGACCGATTTCTCGGCGCGCATCGCGCGCAACACCCAGATCGTGCTGCAGCAGGAAAGCGGAACCACGCGCATCATCGATCCCTGGGGCGGCTCCTATTATGTCGAGCGGCTCACTTACGAGCTTGCGAAAAAAGCCTGGAGCCATATCGAGGAAGTCGAGGACATGGGCGGCATGGCGAAAGCCATCGAAGCGTCCATTCCGAAGCTGCGCATCGAGGAAGCCGCCGCCAAGACGCAGGCGCGCATCGACGCCGGCATGCAGTCGGTCATCGGCGTGAACAAATACCGCCCGAAGAGCGAAGCGCCGATCGACGTGCTGAAGGTGGACAATTCGGCTGTGCGCACCTTGCAGATCGACAAGCTCGGCCGGCTGCGGAAAGAGCGCGATCCGCAAAAGCTGCAAGTCGCGCTTGAGGCCCTGACCAACGGCGCATCGGCGGGCGGCAATCTGCTCGCGCTCGCGATCGAGGCTGCGCGCGCCAAGGCCACGGTCGGGGAAATCTCCTCGGCTCTGGAAAAAGTGTTCGGCCGCCATCGCGCGGAAATCAAATCCATCTCCGGCGTCTACAAAAGAGAGGTCGGAACCATGTCCGACACCGTCGAGCGCGTGCAGAAACTCGTGAGCGAATTCGAAACCGATGAAGGCCGCCGGCCACGCATCCTGGTCGCCAAGATCGGCCAGGACGGTCATGACCGCGGCCAGAAGGTGATCGCATCCGCGTTTGCGGATCTCGGCTTCGACGTCGATATCGGGCCGCTTTTCGCGACCTCAGCGGAAGCGGCGCGTCAGGCGATCGAGAACGACGTGCATATTGTCGGCGTGTCGTCGCTCGCCGCGGCGCATCTCACCGCCGTTCCCGAATTGAAAGCTGAACTCGAAAAGCAGGGCCGTCCCGACATCATGATCGTGATCGGCGGCGTCGTGCCGCCGCAGGATTGGGACGCCGTCAAGAAGGGCGGCGCCGAGGCGATCTTCCCGCCCGGCACCGTGATCGCGGAAGCCGCCGAGGACCTGATCCGCAAGCTCAACAAGCGGCTCGGGCACGGGCAACGCGCGGCCGAGTGATGGACGTCGTCGTCCAGATCCTGAAATTCCTGAACACCTACAAGGATGGCCTGGCTGTCATTGCGGCAGCCGTCGGTGGCGGCATCGCGCTTTGGCGCTGGATCATCGATCAGCGCTGGCGGCGCGTGCAATGCGCGACGCAGCTGATCAAGGAGTTCATGGGCAAGGAAAATACAGCCAAGGCCCTGATGTTTTTGGATACTGCCGGTGAAGTCGAAATCAAGCCGCTGAAAAAAGGACCGCCGCGATATGTCGAGATTGACGAGAAGATACTTATAAAGTCACTCCTGACTTTCGATCAAAAGGAATTCTATTACGACAAGGAAGAATGGGCCGAACTGAGCATCCGCGAAACGTTCGACAATTTCTTCAGCGACCTCAGCGCATTTCAGCATCACATCGAGGCTGGACTGATCACCGTAAACGATGTGAAGCCGTACCTTTCATATTGGATCGGGGCGATCAACGGATATGGAAAAATTCATTCTCCGGCGCTCGCCGTCCAAATCAACAAATTTCTGACTGAATTTGGCTACGATGCGGTTGTGCGGCTGTCCAGTTCGATGGGTTATCCGTGCCGTGCCGATACCGCCGGCGCAACACCGTCTGTCC
>CAMDXM010000336.1 GCA_945878025.1 Pseudorhodoplanes sinuspersici
CGCGATCAAGGAAGCGCGCCGGCTGAATATTCCGGTCGCCGCGATCGTGGACACCAATTGCGATCCGGACGGAATCAATTTCCCGGTGCCGGGCAATGACGACGCCAGCCGCGCGCTGACGCTCTATTGCGACCTCATCGCCAAGGCCGCGATCGACGGCATTTCGCGCTCGCATGGCGAACGCGGCATCGACACCGGCGCCGCCGCGGCGCCGATCGTGGAAGACCTGCCGAAGGACGAGAGCGAATTCGAGGCGCTGCCGGGACCGCGCGGCGTCGCCGACGACCTCAAGAAGCTCGCGCATGCGTCGCCCGCGATCGAGAAGAAACTCAACGATCTTGGCATCTTCCATTATTGGCAGATTGCCGGTCTGAAGCCTGCCGCCGCCCACAAGATCGGCGAAGAAGTCGGGCTGCCCGGCCGCGTCGAAGGCTGGATCGCGCAAGCCAAGACGATCACCGCGGAAGCGGAATAATCTGCGCGCGGAGGTTTACCTCCGCGTGCACCCACATTCTCTGACGGCAACCGGACATTCAGGACAATGGCTGAAATCACCGCCTCCATGGTCAAGGACCTGCGCGAGAAGACCGGCGCGGGCATGATGGATTGCAAGGCCGCTCTCAATGAAACCAAGGGCGAAATGGAGGCCGCTGTCGACTGGCTGCGCAAGAAAGGCCTCGCCAAGGCCGCCAAGAAAGCCGGCCGCGTGGCGGCCGAAGGCCTGATCGGAATCAGCATTGCCGGCGCCAAGGGTGTCGTGGTCGAGGTCAACGCGGAAACCGATTTCGTCGCGCGCAACGACCATTTCCAGGGTCTGGTGAAACTCATCGCCGACGTGGCTTTGTCGGCCGGCGCCAATGTCGACAAGATCAGGGCGGCGAAAGCCGGCAGCGTGACCGTCGACGAAGCCATCGCGTCGTCGATCGCGACCATCGGCGAGAATATGTCGCTGCGGCGCGCGGCCGAATTGTCCGTCAAGCAGGGCGTCATCGGCAGCTACATGCACAACTCGGTCTCGGACGGTCTCGGCAGGATCGGCGTGCTGGTCGCGCTCGAATCGTCCGGAAAGCCGGCGGAGCTTGTGGCGCTCGGCCGTCTGGTTGCGATGCATGTCGCCGCCGCCAATCCGCAAGCGGTCGATTCCGCCGGCCTCGATCCAGCCGTGATCACGCGCGAGAAAGACGTGATGGCGGACAAATACAAGCAGCAGGGCAAGCCCGCCAACGTGATCGACAAGATCGTCGAGTCGGGCATCAAGACCTTTTTCAAGGAAGTCTGCCTGCTCGAACAATCCTACATCCATGACCCCGACAAATCGGTGGCGCAGGCGCTCAAGGAAGCGGAAGGCAAGGCCGGCGGACCGGTGAAAGTGACCGGGTTCGTGCGTTACGCGCTCGGCGAAGGCATCGAAAAGCAGGAATCGGATTTCGCAGCCGAGGTCGCGGCCGCCGCCAAATCCTGATTCGCGCAAAACCGTTCAGCGAGGTGATCGTCCATGGTTAAGCCGATCCACCGTCGCGTCATCGTGAAGCTGTCCGGTGAGGCGCTGGCCGGCAGCGAAGGTTCCGGAATTCACCAGGCCACCATCGAACGCGTCGCGGCGGATCTCGTCGCCGCGCAGGCGCTGGGCGCCGCCATCGGCGTCGTGGTCGGCGGCGGCAACATCTTTCGCGGGGTGGAAGTGTCCTCGCGCGGCGTGTCGCGGCAGACCGGCGACATGATGGGCATGCTGGCGACGGTGATGAACGGGCTCGCCCTCGAAGCCGCGATCGAGCGCAAAGGCGCGCAGGCGCGCACCTTGTCGGCTTTGTCCGTTCCGCAGGTTTGCGAATCCTATTCGTGCCAGCGCGCGCGCAAGCACCTGGCGAAAGGCCGGATCGTGGTGTTGTCGGGGGGAACGGGCAGTCCGCATTTCACGACCGACACGACCGCGGTCTTGCGCGCCTGCGAACTCGAATGCGACGCGGTGCTCAAGGCGACGAATGTGGACGGCGTCTATAGCGCCGATCCCAAACGCGACCCCGCCGCCAGGCGTTATGACCGCCTGAGCCATCAGGAGGCGATCGAGAAAGACCTCAAAGTGATGGATGCCACGGCCTTCGCGCTTGCCCGAGAAAACCGTATGCCTATCATCGTGTTTTCGATCGGCGAGCCGGGAGCGATCGAAAGAGTGCTGAGCGGAAAGGGTCATTCCACGATTGTCGGCGAATAGGCGTGGATTTCTGTATCCACGCCTCGAACCGGCGGCCTCGATTGCAATAGCGTCTTATCCCCGGCCGGCCTTTGATTGAAAGACAGCCAAGAGAGTGCCATGACAACGGACACGCACGATATCAACGAGATCAAGCGGCGCATGGCGGGCGCATTGCAGGTTCTCAAGACCGAGCTGTCGGGATTGCGGACCGGCCGCGCGTCGGCGCATCTGCTCGATCCGGTGCATGTCGACGCTTATGGCGCCCAGATGCCGATCGTGCAGGTCGCGACCGTGAGCGTTCCCGAGCCGCGCATGATCAGCGTGTCGGTGTGGGACAAGTCGCTGGTTCACGCCGTGGAGAAAGCGATCACCAACGCCAATCTCGGCCTTAATCCGCAGACCGAAGGACAGACCATCCGGCTTCGCATTCCGGAACTGAACGAGGATCGCCGCAAGGAACTGGTCAAGGTCGCCCATAAATACGGGGAAGCCGCCCGCGTCGCCGTCCGGCACGTGCGCCGCGACGCGCTCGACGTGATCAAGCGGCAGGAAAAAGATCACAAGATCAGCGAGGACGATCACGAGCGGCTGTCCGCCGAGATTCAGAAAGTGACCGATCAGATGATCCACGACGTCGATCAGACGCTGTCGTCGAAGGAAAAGGAAATCCTCACCGTCTGAGGAAAGGGTGCGAAGGGCGATCCCGATGTCCAGACCCGACGCCGCGTCCAACGCGCTCGATGGAATCGAGGTTCCGCGCCATGTCGCCATCATCATGGACGGCAACGGGCGATGGGCGTCGGCGCGCGGATTGCCGCGCGGGGAAGGGCATCGCCGCGGCGTCGAAGCGCTGCGGCAAACCGTGCGGGCTGCCGGCGATCTCGGCATCGCCGTGCTGACGATCTTCTCCTTCAGCGCGGAAAACTGGTCGCGTCCGGCATCCGAAATCCGCGACCTGATGGGCCTGCTCAAGCGCTTCATCCGGCACGATCTCGCCGACCTGCATCGCAGCCGCGTGCGCGTGCGCATTATCGGGGAGCGCGACGGCCTCGACGCGGATATCCGCCGCTTGCTGGAAGAAGCCGAGGAACTGACACGGGAGAACGATCGCCTCACGCTCGTTGTTGCGTTCAATTACGGCGCCCGCCAGGAAATCGCGCGCGCGGCGCGCCGGATGGCCGAGCAGGCGGCGGCCGGCACGCTTGACCCGTCCACGATCAATGCGGAGACGCTCGGCGGCTTTCTCGACGCGCCCGATCTTCCGGACCCGGATTTGATCATCCGCACCAGCGGCGAGCAGCGGCTGTCGAATTTCCTGTTGTGGCAGGCGGCCTATAGCGAACTCGTTTTCCTCCCAATTTATTGGCCGGATTTCGATCGCTCAGCGCTCGAAAGCGCCATCACCGAATATCGCCGCCGCGAACG
>CAMDXM010000337.1 GCA_945878025.1 Pseudorhodoplanes sinuspersici
GGAATTTTCCGCGCTTGGAAATGTCATGCTGCCGATGCGCGCATTGGGGCGGCTCTCGGCCAGGGAGATGCAGGATCGCGCCGCCGGATTGCTGGCCTCGTTCGGTCTTGCCGAACACGCGCACAAGCGGCCGGACCAGATGTCGGGCGGCCAGCGTCAGCGCGTGGCGGTGGCGCGCGCGCTCGCCAACGATCCGCCGTTGGTGCTGGCGGACGAGCCGACCGGCTCGCTCGATTCCGTTTCCAGCGAGCAGGTGTTTCAGTTGCTGCGCGATCTGGTCGACAAGAACGGCAAGACCGTGGTGGCGGTGACCCACGATCTCGATTTCGCCGCGCGCATGGATCGGCAGGTCAATCTTGTCGATGGCGCGATCGTTGCTCCCGCGCGCAACACCGCGCCGGCCGGCCGCGCCTGAGGGCGGCGCTTCTGATGCTCAATGCTCGTTCACCGCGTCGCCGAGCTTGCGTAACAACAGCGCGCGATTCGCCGTGGTCTGCATCTGGCAATAAGTGCCGTCGCCCGGCAGGAAGCCGGGTTCGATCTTGTCGAAGGCCGGACACAGCTTGTCGCGCAATTGCATCCAGCCCTTGTCGGATTCGACGACCGCGGCGCTGATCTCCTTGAAGCCGCCGGCTTTCACCCTCTTTGCCGCCGCCTCGGTGAGGGCGATCCAGACCGCGAGTTCGCGCGCGGCGCAGGCTTTGGTCTTGGGCGTGGTATTGTCGGATTTTTCCGCGCAGGGATCGGCGACGATGCCGATGCAGGATCCGCCGAACTGGCCCGCGCTCTCGGCTTTCTTCAGGCAATCCGTGATGGCCTTGGTGTCCGCCGGCAGGGCCAGCTGGGCGGAGGCCGGGGCGGCGGCAAACACGCATGCCGCAAGAGCCACAACCGCAACGACGATTTTCATGAAGGAACTCCTGCGCTGGCGCCCTGTGGATAACCGGGAAAAGGCAAGGCGATCAGCCAAATAATGCCCGCTTTGCGAAAGACCGTAAATGGGACGCGAATCAGGCGATATGATCGGACAATCCCGACGCTCCCCGAGAAAGAGAACGCGGCCCGACCGCCATGCGCTTTCCGCCCCAATTCCTCGATGAATTGCGCGCCCGCCTCCCGGTGTCGGAGGTGGTCGGCCGGCGCGTGAAGCTCAAGCGCGCGGGGCGCGAGTTCAAGGGGCTCTCGCCGTTCAATCAGGAAAAATCGCCGTCCTTCACGGTCAACGACCAGAAGGGTTTTTATCACGACTTCTCGTCCGGCAAGCACGGCGACATTTTCGGTTTCGTGATGGAAACCGAAGGCGTCACGTTCCCGGAGGCGGTCGAGCGGCTCGCGGGCCTTGCCGGCGTGCCGATGCCGAAAGTCTCCAGGGAAGATGCGGCGCGCGACGAGCGGCGCAAGACCTTGCACGATGTCTGCGAACTTGCCGCCAAATTCTTCGAGGCGACGCTCGCGGCCCGCACAGGCGCGAAAGCGCGCGGCTATCTCGCCGATCGCGGCCTCGATCCGGCGACGCAGCTGAAATTCCGCATCGGCTATGCGCCGCCGGATCGTTTCGCGCTGAAAGAACATCTCGGCAAGGAAAGCATTCCAGTCGAGGACATGATCGAGGCCGGGCTTGTGATCGCGGGCGATGAAATTCCGGTGCCGTATGACCGGTTTCGTGATCGCGTGATCTTCCCGATTTCGGACTGGCGCGGGCGTGTGATCGCGTTCGGCGGACGCGCGCTCGATCCGGACGCGCCGGCGAAATATCTCAACTCGCCGGAGACGCCGCTCTTTCACAAAGGCGCGAACCTCTATAACGGCGCGGCCGCGCGGCAGGCCGCGCATGACGGCGCGACGATCATCGCGGTCGAAGGCTATGTCGACGTGATCGCGATGGTGAATGCGGGCTTTCCCGCGACCGTTGCGCCGCTCGGCACGGCTCTGACCGAAGACCAGCTCGGCCTTCTGTGGAAAATGGCCGACGAACCTGTGCTTTGCTTCGACGGCGACAAGGCCGGGCGGCGCGCGGCCTATCGCGCGCTCGATCTTGCGCTCCCGAAATTGCTGCCGGGCAAGAGCCTGAAATTCGCGCTGCTTCCGGAAGGCCAGGATCCCGACGATCTAGCGCGCTCGGGCGGGCGTGAGGCCATCGCCGAAGTGCTTGGCAGCGCGCGCTCGCTATCCGACATGCTGTGGCAGCGCGAGGCGGAAAGCTCGCCGCTCGACACGCCGGAGCGGCGCGCCGCGCTCGAAGCGCGCACGGCCGAGATCGTCTCCACGATCGGCAACGAGACCGTGCGGCGCTATTACCGGGAAGATTTTCAGGGCCGCCTGCGCGCGCTGTTCACGCCGGCCGCGGTGGCGCCGTTTTCGCGCGAGCGCAGTTTTGACCGCGGCCGCGGGCAAGGCCGCGATTTTGGCCGCGATTTCGGCCGCGACTGGAAACGCGGATCGCGCAATCTGCCGCGCGACGCCTTCGCGCAGCCTTCGAACAGGCTCGCGTCAAGCCGGATGGTTCGCGGCAACAGGAGCGCGCTGCCGCCGCGCGACGCGCTCATTCTTCTCGCCGTCCTGCAGCATCCGTTTCTGCTCGAAACCCATGCCGAGGAATTCGCCGAGCTCGATTTCGGCCATCCCGACGCCGACCTTCTGCGCCGCGCCATCCTGGAGGCGGGCATCGACGAGGCCGCCGCCGATCCGAAGACGCTCGAAGCCGCGCTCGTGCGGCGCGGGCTCGAAGGCCTGCTCAAGCGGGTGAAAATCACCATCACCCACACCTCCGACTGGCCGGCCCGCGAGGGCGCGGCGGAGGACGATGTCGGTCAATGGTGGACGCATGTTGTTACCTTGCATCGCAAGAAGCGCACGTTAAATAGGGAGCTTAAAGAGGCCGAGCGCGCGCTGGGCGACGAGCCGAGCGAGGCGAACTGGGCCTGGATCCGGGATGTGCAGGGGCGTCTTCAGGCACTCGAGGGAACCGAGGCGCTGATCGAGGGCTTTGGGCTCTCGTCGGGCCGCCCGGCCGCCCGTTCGGTCTGATCTTTGTTTTGAGCGTTCGGGGGCGAATTTACAGGCCGCGACAGGGTTAATCCTGGCTTAAGGGACCCCTGCCAACAGTCTTGTGGTTGAGTCGGCGGGTTTTTCCTCGCCATGAGCGGCGTTGTGGGGTCAAAAGCCCCCAAAGCGTTCTATTGGGCGGCTGCCGGGAAAAAACATGGAGAGTCCCCATAGGGTAGGGGGACTCGATATGGGTATCCCAAACGAGAAGATAGAGAGAGTTGATGGCGACCAGGACGGCGAAAAAGGCACCCCCCAAAGCAGCAGCCAAGATGGCGTCGAAGCCGGCGTCGAAGAGCAAGCCGGCGGCGAAATCGGCCGCCCGCAAGCCGGCGCCCGCCAAGCCTGTGGGAAAGTCGGCCGCCAAGGCGCCGCCCGCCAGGATTCCCACCAAGATTCCCGCCAAAAGCCCGGTCAAATCCAGCGCCGGCAAGGTGTCCTCGTTCATTTCCAAGCTTGTCGGCAAGACGCTCCCCATCGCGAAAGGAACTCCCGAAAAGATGCTGTTGAGTAAAGCCGCCGTCGCGAAAGCCGCCGCCAAGGTCGA
>CAMDXM010000338.1 GCA_945878025.1 Pseudorhodoplanes sinuspersici
CTCGTCAATGGCATTGGCGATAAGGTGAATGAGACCAAGAAGCATGATCGCGCCGAGCGCAAAAACGCCGGGCTTTTCGGTCAGGCTCGCGCCAAATAAAGTGCTGACGGCGAAGGTCACTGTCAACACAGCAGTGATCGCGACGGCCAGCCGTGCCGGATGCGGCTGGCCGCCCGGACTTGGTGACCACGAGGCGCGGGCGAGATCGATGACGCTTCCAGAAGACAAAAATGCATGCGCTTTGTAAAGGGAATGGGCGACGATGTGCAGCAGCGCGGCGGAGAAGGCACCCAGGCCGCATTGCAGCATCATGAAGCCCATTTGGGCGATGGTGGAATATGCGAGCGACACCTTGACGCTCGTCTGTGTCAGCATCACCACCGAGCCGAACAGCGCGGTGAGGCCGCCAACGATTGCGAGCGTGTCGAGCGATGGCGTCGATAGCGCGATCACCTCGGCGAAACGCAGCACCAGGAAGCCGCCGGCATTGATGATACCGGCATGCAGCAGCGCCGATACCGGCGTCGGCGTTTCCATCACCTCGAGCAGCCAACCATGCAGCGGGAACTGCGCTGACTTCAGCAGTGCCGCCACGACCAATAGGACGGCCACGGCGTGTATCGCTCCGGGCACTTCACCCGCGACGCGCATCGTCTCTGCACCGGTGAAGATCGAGGCATACTCGAGGCTGCCGAATGTCTGGTGAAGAAGGATCAGCCCCACGATCAAGCAGACTTCGCCGAGGCGGCTCGCCAGGAACTTCTTGCGTGCCGCGAGAATCGCGGCCGGGCGCTCGGGGTAGAAGACCAGCAAGCGATGCAGCCCGGCGCTCGTCGCGATCCAGGCGAGCACAAACTGAAATAGATTGCCGGAGACGATGAGCATCAGGACGGCGGCGAGCGTTACGCACAGCCACTTCATGAAGCGGCCATGATTGGGGTCGCCGTCGAGATAATTGCGGCTGTAGTTAATCACGACGGCGCCCACGAAGGCGACGAGCAAGAACATGATCGCGGTCAGGCCGTCGAGATAGAGGCCGAAGCCAATTCCGGCCATGCCGATCGTGCTCGTGCGCAGGGTACCTACGGTGAAGTAGGCTGTGGCGGCCGCCACGGCAACTAGCGCAGCGCCGAGGCTCGCCGCGAGGGCTAGCCGGGTCATGGCCTGCGGTTTGCGGTTGGCGTTGGGCATCAAGCCGACCCCGGCAAGCACGAGCGGGCCAAGCGCAATAAGCCAAAGCAAGGTCGAGAGCATGATCGTCTCCGCAGAGCCGATCGTTTCATTATCTGTTTCATCACATTCATTAAAATAGAAAGATTGAAATATAACGTTCTGTTTTATAAAATACAGGATGCCCATCCTGAACTATCACCACCTCCGCTATTTCTGGGCCATCGCCCATGAGGGCGGGGTCACACGGGCGGCGGAACGGCTGAACCTGTCGCCATCGGCGCTTTCGCTGCAGCTGCACACCCTGGAGCAGCAACTCGGACATAAATTATTCGATCGGCAAGGCAAGCGGCTCATCCTGACCGAGGCGGGTCGCATCGCGCTCGAACACGCCGACATCATGTTCCAGGCTGGTGAAGAGTTGATGAGCACACTCGCGGGTAGGCCCACCGCCAGTCGGCAAATCCTGCGCGTCGGCGCGTTGACGACCTTGTCGCGCAATTTCCAGCTGGAATTCCTCCGACCACTCATCGGTCGTTCCGATGTCGAGTTGATAGTGCGTTCGGGCGTCATGCGAGATCTGCTCGCGCAGCTCGAAGCGCACGCCCTCGATGTCGTGCTCGCCAACAGCGCCTCTCCGCGCGACGCACGGACTGCGTTGCGCAGCCACCTCTTGGACCAACAACCGGTTAGCCTGGTCGGCAGGCGCAAGGCGAAGGCGCCGCGCTTCCGCTTTCCAGACGACCTGCGCTCTGTGCCGGTGCTGCTGCCGAGTCTTGACAGCGAGATTCGGATCACATTCGATCGGGTGCTCGAACTCGCGGGTATTCGCCCGATTGTCTTGGCCGAAGTAGACGACATGGCAATGCTACGTCTATTGGCTCGCGAGAGCGAAGGTCTCGCATTGGTGCCGCCCATTGTAGTGCGCGACGAACTGGCAGGCGGCGTTCTCGTCGAGCGTTACCGCATACCGGACATCACCGAGAGCTTCTACGCGATCGTCCAGAAGCGACGGTTTCCGAACCAATTGCTCGGCGAATTGCTGATGCGATCAGTTCATACGCAAACTTAGCTGCGCCGACCTCTCAAGCGTCGGAAACGGTAATGGCTTGAATTGCCATTTTATCGAGAAGCAGATTTTTCAACTGAGTTAGAGACCGCAACCAATACGACTTGCACTCGCGACCTTTCAGGTCAGTGCAGCAGAGTGACCGAAGACGACCATTTCAAGCTTGCCGCGCATTCCAGCGTGCAAGGTCAGTAGATCGCTTGTTTTTAGTTTTCGCCAAGTCATCGTTGGGTCAGAGATAATGATTTGCTCAACTGCAACATGCCGCTACCGGTCTTGCGGCGCAAAATAACAAAGCGCCGTAGCAGAAAGCTTTTAAGAGTCATCACTAATCAGCCTTGATGTAGAACGGCTGCGCCCCACAGCAATTTCCAAGGAGTGCATGATATGCTCTGCCAAGAGTTGAGCCGCCCGGGATAACGAGCCTGGTGCGCGGTACAATGCAATTTCGGTATCCGGTAACTTAGGTAAATCTTGTTCTGTACCCAACAGCATCAAGCCTTTCGGCACCATATCCTTCGACAAGACGGTGACACCCAAACCTGCGCGCACTGCAGCCTGGAGACCTTCGCTGCTCGGACTGGTATAGACAATTTTCCAGTCCCGCTTAGCATCCTGTAAGCTGGCGAGAGCACGTTTGCGATAGACATCCGGAGCGGGTGCCAGCACCAGCGGGATGGGCTGGTTCGAATCCAAAACAAGCTTCGGCCCGCCAACCCAAACCAGAACGTCGCGCCATACAGCGATGCCGCCTGCGGGTCCCTGGGGCTCACGTTTGACCAGGACAAGGTCATATTCGCCCTTGGAGAATCCCTCGAGCAAATTGAAACTGAAATTGCAATTGACCTCGAGAGAAACGCGCGGGTGTGTTCGCGCAAATTGCGCCAGGACATCGGGCAAGTAGACAGTGGCAAAATCCTCGGGGGTTCCCAGACGAACGGCCCCCGCAACTTCAGGCTCCAGAATGCGCGAACGAGCCTCGTCGGCAACATGGAGCAGTTGCCGCGCATAATTGAGAAGGATTTCTCCATCGGGGGTCAACAGAAGTTCGCGGCCGTCTCGTTCAAACACGCGCCGTCCGAGACCATCTTCAAGCTTCTTGATCTGCAAGCTGACGGTTGATTGCGTGCGCCCCACCCGTTGCGCCGCCCGCGTGAAGCCGGCATTGTCCACCACCGCAACGAATGTCCGAAGCAGATCGAAGTCGAAGGGGGGTAGGGGCGTGCTCACCGCTGCTGCCTGGGTTTGTGTTGGTTTCTGACCGGCCTCGGGCCTCAGTCATCAAACTACCCCGCCGCTGCGGCCGATCCAACCCGCATTC
>CAMDXM010000339.1 GCA_945878025.1 Pseudorhodoplanes sinuspersici
TGTGATTCTTGGCGCGCAATTCGCGCGGCACCGGCCCGAAGATGCGGGTTCCGACCGGCTCCATCTGCGGATTGATCAGCACCGCGGCGTTGCGGTCGAAGCGGATGACCGAACCGTCCGGGCGCTTGATATCCTTGCGCACGCGCACAACCACGGCCTTCATCACTTCGCCCTTCTTCACGCGTCCGCGCGGAATGGCTTCCTTGATCGACACGACGATGACGTCGCCGATGGTGGCGTAGCGGCGCTTCGAACCGCCCAGCACCTTGATGCACATGACACGGCGCGCGCCAGAATTGTCGGCGACGTCCAAGTTGGTTTGCATCTGGATCATGCGGCTACCCTCGTTTTTCCTTCATGCGGCGCTGAAAGCCAGCGCTCACAGGACCTTTTTCTTTTTCTCGCCCCGGACGACGGTCCAGCGCTTCAGCTTCGAAATCGGGCGATGCTCCTCGACCCACACCAGGTCGCCGACCGAGAATTCGTTCTTCTCGTCATGCGCATGGAATTTGGACGTGCGCCGCACGGTCTTCTTCAGGACCGGATGCGTGAAACGCCGCTCGACGCTGACGATCACCGTCTTGTCCTGTTTGTCGCTCACCACGACGCCCTGCAAAGTACGCTTCGGCATCAGAATTTCCTCACTTCGACTTCGCTTTGGACTTCGTGGACTTCGGCGCCTTCGCCTTCGGAGCCGGGCTCTTGGGCGCTTTGGCTTTCGCGCGCTTGCCCGACTTCGCCTCGGATTTCGGCTTCGCGCTGGCTTTGGCCTTGGCGGCGGATTTCGCTTCCGGGGCCTTCTTCAGCGCGCGCTTGCTCGGACCCGCGGGCTCGGCCTTGGGCTTTTCGACGACGACCGGCTCGTGACCGGTGAGCTTCTGCTTTGCGATCGTCTTCAGCCGCGCGATATCGCGGCGCACGAGGCGCACGCGCGAGGTATTCTCGAGCTGACCCGTGGCGCGCTGGAAGCGCAGATTGAACTGCTCTTTCTTGAGCTTGAGAACCTCGTCGTCGATCTGGTCGAGGCTCATGGCGCGGGCGTCGGCGGATTTCATGGCCATCACTCCGCGATACGTTCGATGAAACGGGTCTTGACCGGAAGCTTGGCCGCGGCGAGCGCGAGCGCTTCCTTGGCGACCGCAACCGGAACGCCGTCGAGTTCGAACAGCACGCGGCCCGGCTTCACGCGGCACACCCAGTATTCCGGCGTGCCCTTGCCCTTGCCCATGCGGACTTCGATCGGCTTTTTCGAAACCGGCACATCCGGGAAAACCCTGATCCAGACGCGGCCAGACCGTTTCATGTGACGGGTCAGCGCGCGGCGCGCGGCTTCGATCTGGCGCGCGGTGACGCGCTCGGGTTCGAGCGCCTTGAGGCCGAATTGACCGAAGGCGAGCGAGTTTCCCGACGTCGCGGCGCCGTGAATGCGGCCCTTGAAGGCCTTGCGGAATTTGGTGCGAGCTGGCTGCAACATGACGTGTTCTCTTTATGCTCCCGCCGTCGTTTCACGGCGCGGCGGGCGGCCGGCTTCGGCCTCCTGCATCTTCTTGTCCTGGGCCATGGAGTCGTGCTCCATGATCTCGCCCTTGAAAATCCAGACCTTCACGCCGCAGGTGCCGTAGGTCGTGAACGCGGTCGCGACGCCGTAATCGACGTCGGCGCGCAAAGTATGCAGCGGCACGCGGCCTTCACGGTACCATTCGAGACGCGCGATTTCGGCGCCGCCGAGACGGCCCGAACAGTTGATGCGGATGCCCTGCGCGCCAAGGCGCATCGAGGTCTGCACCGCGCGCTTCATCGCGCGACGGAAGGCGACGCGACGCTCGAGCTGCTGGGCGATCGACTCGGCGACCAGCGTGGCGTCGAGTTCGGGCTTGCGGATTTCGACGATGTTGATGACCACGTCCGAGTCGGTCATCTTGGCGACGGCCTTGCGGAGCTTCTCGATGTCGGAGCCCTTCTTGCCGATCACGACGCCCGGACGCGCGGAATGGATCGTCACCCGGCACTTCTTGTGCGGGCGCTCAATCACGATCTTCGACACCGCCGCCTGCTTCAAGAGCTTCATCAGCTCGGCGCGGATCTTGATGTCTTCCTGCAGCAGCGAACCGTACTCGGTCTTGCCGGCGTACCAGCGCGAATCCCAGGTCCGGTTGATGCCGAGCCGAAGCCCGATCGGATTGATCTTCTGACCCATAACTTCTCTCTCTCTAAGCCGCCGCTTCGACCTGACGCACAACGATGGTCAGGTGCGAGAACGGCTTGAAAACACGTCCCGAACGGCCGCGGCCGCGCGGAGTGAAGCGTTTGATCACGAGCGCCTTGCCGACATGCGCCTCCGCGACGATCAGATCGTCGACATCGAGGTCATGGTTGTTTTCGGCATTGGCGATCGCGGACTCGAGGCATTTCTGCACGTCCTTGGCGATGCGCTTGCGCGAGAATTGCAGATCGGCGAGCGCCGACGCCACCTTCTTGCCGCGGATCAGCTGCGCGACAAGATTGAGCTTCTGCGGCGAAATCCGCAGCATGCGGGCGATCGCTTTCGCCTCGTTATCGGGGAGCGTTCTTTCGCGCGCGCGCTTGCCCATGACGATCCTCTTTCCTTAGCTCGCGGCCGGAGCGGACGGCGCAGACGACGCCCCGCCCGTGCTGCGCTTAGCCTTGCGATCCGACGAATGGCCGAAGAACGTGCGCGTCGGCGCGAATTCACCGAACTTGTGACCCACCATTTCCTCGGTCACCTGCACGGGAACGTGCTTTTGACCGTTATAGACGCCGAACAACAGGCCGACGAATTGCGGCAGGATGGTCGAGCGGCGGCTCCAGATCTTGATCATGTCGTGGCGTCCCGACGAGCGCGCTTTATCCGCCTTCTTCAGCAGATAGCCGTCGACAAAAGGACCTTTCCAAACCGAGCGCGACATTGCGGCCGCTCCTTACTTTTTCTTCTTCCGAGCGTGACGGCTCGAAATGATGAACTTGGTGGTGGCTTTGTTCTTGCGGGTCTTCTTGCCCTTGGTGGGCTTGCCCCAGGGCGTGACCGGATGGCGGCCGCCCGAGGTGCGGCCTTCGCCGCCGCCATGCGGATGGTCGACCGGGTTCATGGTCACGCCGCGATTGTGCGGACGGCGGCCGAGCCAGCGCGAGCGGCCGGCCTTGCCGACAGAGGTATTCATCTTGTCCGGATTGGACACCGCGCCGATCGAGCCGATGCAGCGGCCATGGATGAGGCGCTGCTCGCCCGAATTCAGGCGCAGGATGACATATTCGCCGTCGCGGCCGACGATCTGGGCATACGTGCCGGCCGAGCGCGCGATCTGCCCGCCCTTGCCGATCTTCATCTCGATATTGTGCACGATGGTGCCGATCGGGATCGAGCGGAGCGGCATCGCATTGCCCGGCTTCACGTCGACATGCTGGCCCGAGATGATCGTGTCGCCGGCCGACAGACGCTGCGGCGCCAGGATATAGGCCTGCTCGCCGTCGTCATATTTGATCAGCGCGATGAACGCGGTGCGGTTCGGATCATATTCGATGCGCTCGA
>CAMDXM010000340.1 GCA_945878025.1 Pseudorhodoplanes sinuspersici
GCCTCAATCGCGCCTCTCGTTGTCGCTTCAATAAGATTATAGACAATCAGGAAGGTCCCGGCTCGAAGCGTAAGTAGTCGTCTCTCCTGTGCGCGCGTAGCCGTACCCAAAGCTGCAATCTTCTCGGCGCTCAGCACTATTGCGAGATAATGCCGAACTTGCCTTCTGCGATTTTCGAAATCGGATTGAAGCGCCGCAGTCATTTTCCAAGCAACTTATCCCGAACAAACTCAAGCCGCCCAACAAGGTTCGCGCGATTGTTTGAAGCGTCACTTGTTGTCCAGTCCTTGAACTCTTCGCTTTCAAGCCACGTCTGCACCTCATCAACGCTAGGAGTGAGGTTCGGATTTTCGCGAAGGGCAAGGCCCACACCGACTGCTATTGCCTCAAAACGGACGCGCGGCACCTTCCGCCCGGGCCCGGTCTTTCGAAATCCAGAAGGAAAACGATCGCGAACGAACGCAAGCATTCGCGTCCATTCCGCCTTCATTGAATCCGTAATTTGTGCGCCGGCAGGTGCTTTGAGTTCTGTATTCGTCTCTCGAACGTAAGTAAGTAAAAAATCCTTGACTATCTTTCCTTCGGGTCCAATCCCATATTCTTTATAGCGGTTTAAGAATGCAAAAAACCGCGTAACAAGCTCTTCGTATTCGAATCTCTTTTTGAGCGCCTCCGAAATCGGAGCGAGCATCTGAAGCACAGGATCTGATGCAAGTTCAGTTGTGAGCGTGAGAAATGGGCCGGGCTCCATGCCGCGCCGTACTTCCACAGCCTCCAATGTAACCGAGCCGCTGTTAATACGATCAAACATTTCTCGACGAACGTCTTCGGTGATGCCTTCGGTGAGTTCGATTAAGCGCAAGGTCGCGCGGCGGAATCTCCGTTGTCTCGACGGGTGCAAGTCGGAAAACCGGAATCCGTTTAGATGACCAAGCCTCTCAAGATTGCTGAGAACGAGATTGTTGGTCAAGAATCGGGCTAGCGTTCGAATGCGCTGCACGCCATCGACAATTTCTAGACGACCAGCATTCTCGGGGTCTTCTTTTTCGCTTACATCCGCGACGAACAAGAATGGAATCGGTAATCCGATCAGCAACGATTCGATAAACCGAGATTGGTTTCGTTCTGGCCAAATCAAATCACGCTGGTAACCTGGAACATAGATTTCGTTTTGATCTTTCTTTATGCCGGTGAGATATTTCTGAACGACGACTTCGGTTGGATATTCCCTCACAATATAACGAACATCTCGTATATTCTGAGTGATCTCCGCTTCCGCCGCTTCAATGTCGGCAGCGCTACGAGTTGATTTTAGAGCAGGAAATAGTTGCTCATCGTCTTCGTCCGATTGTGCATTGACGGCCATGACTGGCAGCTTTCCAAAACTTTCCTGCGCTCGACTTTGAACGCTCGCTTGATACGCGCCTTTATACCACGGCAATCAAAAGTTGTGCTAGATCAACGCCCATGCCCAAATACGATGTATCGACAGACCAACTAAAGCGAGCCGTCGAAACCCAGCACGGCTGCTTGGCTGCGCTCGCTCAGTCAGCGCCGGTCAAGGAGACATTCGGTGGTGAGACTGTCTGGGAAGGCGTCGTTCATGTCTTTGACTTGACCGGCCACCCGACCGCCAGGCGAGCCTATGCGTGGTCCTCCCCGATTGAGGGGAGCGACAAGCGACGGTTCTTTGCCGTATTGCACCAGCCGCCCATTACGTCGCCCCTAGAGGCTGTGAGAGCGGCTATCGTGGCGGAGCATCGTTCAAAATGAGCATGCTTAGAAAGCTTTGGTGGGGAGCATATCCGCTGCCGCAGGCATTTTGGGTTTTCTATATCATCGGCTTCTTCGCGGCCCTTGCCGTCATGGCGGCCATTCTAATGATTTCCTATCGATTACAGATAGGAACAATCGGATTTATAGTTGGCTTCATGGTGCTCTGGTCCTATTGGGCCGCCGCCTCAGTTGGCGTCTGGCGAAGCGCGAGGGCCTATATCGCGTCTCCAATATGGACGACCAAGGCGTGGGGCGTTGCAGCGAGGGCAGTAATTCTGGTCTTTGCCCTTCGCGCACTATTGAGTCTTGCGAACGGTGGAGCGATGGCCCTGATGGCACGAATGACCGCGCGCATGGATTTCTAAGACAATTCCAAATTAGGACACTACCAGAACGTCGGTTGAGTCTGGCGCGAATGGAGCGCCTTTGCTAACGCCATCCATACGCAAACAGAATTGAGGAAGAGCCATGGCGAGCGCGCCGCGTCCGCTGGTCGCAGGGAACTGGAAAATGAACGGGCTTGGCGCCTCGGCGGCCGAGCTTGAGAAGATGATCGCAGAGGCGGGCCGGTTCAACGGCCGTGCCGACCTGACGATTTGCCCGCCGGCGACCCTGTTGGCGCGCTTTGCCGGCATCGCCAAGGGTTCACCGGTCGCAATCGGCGCGCAGGATTGTCATGCCGAGGCCTCGGGCGCCTTTACCGGGGATATTTCGGCCGAAATGATCGCGGATGCCGGCGGATCGGCGGTGATTGTCGGGCATTCGGAACGGCGCAGCTACCACCAGGAAAGCGACGCCAATGTGAAGGCCAAGGCAAATGCGGCGGCCCGCGCGAAGCTCGTAGCCATCCTGTGCGTCGGCGAGACGAGAGAGGAGCGCGAGGCCGATGCAACGCTTCCTCGTATCGAGCGCCAGCTCAACGGGTCGCTTCCCGACCATTTCGATGCGCGGAGCCTCGTCATCGCCTATGAGCCGGTCTGGGCGATCGGCACCGGGCTGACGCCAGGTCCGAAGGATGTCGCCGAGGTGCACGGCTTTATCCGGGACTATTTGGTCGCGCGCGGGAAGGGGACGGGCGAGGCAGTCCGGATTCTCTATGGCGGTTCGGTCAAACCCTCCAATGCGAAGGAATTGCTCTCGATCGCAAATGTGAACGGGGCCCTGGTTGGGGGCGCCAGCCTGAAAAGTGATGATTTCCTAGGGATTGCGGCCGCCTGTCTGTAAGCCTGCGGAGACTGGAAATCGTGGTTGCGCCCGCCTATATGCGTCCGGGCCTGCCGTGGGCCGTCTTTGGCCGTTAACGATAGAATTCGGTGTTTCCGATTTGCGGCGGATCGTGTAGACACCCCTCCGATTTCCACTTTTCGGCAGAGATCAAGGCGCAGGCATTGCGCCGCCGCGACCGGGTTTTGGCATGCAGACTGTTCTGATCGTCGTCCACCTCATGATCGTGCTCGCAATGGTCGGGCTCGTCCTGCTGCAACGTTCCGAGGGCGGCGGGCTCGGCATGGGCGGCGGCGGCGGTTTCATGACGACCCGCGGGTCCACCAACATGCTTACGCGCATGACCGCGATCCTGGCGGCGGCGTTTTTCGTCACCAGCCTCATTCTGTCGATCATGGCGGGGTATGATCGCAAGCCGACGTCGATCCTCAACACTGGCGCGCCGGCGGGTGCTCCAACCGCGCCTGGCGCCCCTCCGCTCGGTTCAGGCAGCGGCGGCGTGCTC
>CAMDXM010000341.1 GCA_945878025.1 Pseudorhodoplanes sinuspersici
AGAATCGTAAGTTTCTAGTGTCCCTTGAAATCCGAAGTTCGCTTCTGAGGGTGCGGCGAATCCAGGCGAACTTCGAATTTGGGACACTAGAGTGATAGGCCAATACGGGTACTTTACAACATTTTCGGTGGTGGCGAGACACCGCATGCGGATTTGACGGGCCGGGACCCCGATACCCGACGGTCCGGCAGGGGCCCTCTGTCAGCGCGCGTTGCCGAGGAATTGCAGCACAACCTTGCGCTGATGCGGCCTCGCGCGATGCTCCACCAGATAGACGCCCTGCCAGGTCCCGAGCAGCATCTTGCCGCCGGCGACCGGGATGTGCAGCGATATGCCCGACAGCATCGTTTTCACATGCGCCGGCATGTCGTCGGGGCCTTCGGTGTCGTGGACCCAGCCCGCATCGTCCGGCGCGATCCGCCGCAAAGCCGTGAGCAGGTCGCGCTGCACGTCGGAATCGGCATTTTCCTGGATCACGAGCGAGGCCGATGTGTGCCGCAGAAACAGAAACAGAGCGCCGTCGCAGGCCTTGCTCTCGTCGAGAAAACGGGCGGCATGCCGCGTAATGTCGGTGAAGCCTTCGCCGGGCGTTTCGATTAAAAGCTCGGCGGTGGCGGCGATTGGCCGATCCACGATGTCGATCGGGGTGAGGTGGGCGGTCACGGGGGCGATCAGGTCCTGCCTTGCAGATCCTTCTGCAGATTGCCCATCGCTTCGATCATCCGGCGCCAGACGCGTTCCATGAAGGTCATGACGCGGTCGATATCGGCCTGGCTCGGCAGTTTCAATTCGCGATCGCTCTTGTCGCTGTTCTTGTCGCTATTCTTGGCAAGCGGGGGCTCGGGCTTGACCGTGTCGGGCAGGGACAATCCGCGCTCGAGCAGTTCCTTCTTCAGCGCCGCGTTGCCGGTCTGCAGGCGTGCGATCTCGTTTTCCAGCGCCGTGCGCTCGTCGGGAATGGTCTCGCAGGCCCAGCCGAGGCTCTTGTGATTGCACAGCGACACCTGCCCGGATCGCGTGTCGAGCCGCAGGAAGCCCTCCTCCACCTTGTGGAAGCTGAATCGGCCCTGCTCGGTATCGGCGGGCGAATTTTGCGCCCAGGCGGGGGTCCCGAAAAGGCCCAGTCCCGCCAGCGCTGCGACGAAAAGACCGCGTACCATCTCCACCTCCTGCCGCTTCCCAGCCGGTCTAATATGGCTCCGCGGGGCGTCATCACAATGCCCGTTCTTTGCCCCGGTTCCTTGCCCCGATTTCTTTGGCGGCGTGCGTCACCGGGCGCCGGGATCGATGCGCGTGTCCACCCTCAACGCCATGATTTTTATCAAGTTTTCGGTTGCGTGCGCTGCGGCGCGAATTCTTGACTCGGATATACCCCCTGCGTATGGTCCGCGCGGCTTTTGGGGCGGCGAGGGATATTCGCACCCTCTTGCAGCGTGGGTCGAAGGCATGGCTGACGACGCGCGCGACGAGAAGGGATCGGAGAAGGGGCCCGCCGATGAAGCCGCTCTATCCGCGAGGCTCCGGACTCTCGGCAGCAAGCTAGGCTCGACGCAGCTTGGCAAGAAAGCCGAGGACAGTTCCAGCGCCAGACCGGTCGCCGATCCGTCGGCGATGGCGCGCGGCTTCCGGCTCTCCACCGAGCTGGTCGCAGGCGTGCTGGTCGGAGCGATGTTCGGCTGGCTGCTCGATCGCTGGCTCGGAATTTCGCCGTGGGGCCTGATCGTCTTTCTGCTGCTCGGATTTGCCGCGGGCGTGGTGAATGTCATGCGCGCGGCAGGGGTCGCGCCGGGAAGCGGCGGTTCCGGCAGCGAGACTAATAAACGTTGAGCGTGTTTGATTCCTGTTTGATTCCCGGCCTTCGCGGGCGAAACGAAGAGACGAAAAAAGAGCGGACAAAGATTTCAGGCCATGGCCGACCCAATCCATCAATTCGAAATCAAGAAGATCGCCACGCTCGGCCATATCGGCGGGCAGGAGATCGCGTTCACCAATTCCTCGCTGTTCATGCTGATCGCGGTCGCGACAATCTCGCTCCTGATGCTCGGCCCCACGATGGGCCGCCGCCTCGTCCCCGGCCGCGCGCAATCGCTCGCCGAACTCTCCTATGAATTCGTCGCGGACACGCTGAAAAGCTCCGCCGGCGCCGAGGGGATGAAATTCTTCCCGCTCGTGTTCACGCTGTTCATGTTCATTCTGACGGTCAACATGATCGGGCTCATTCCCGGCACCTTCACCGTCACGAGCCACATCATCGTCACCGCCGCGCTCTCGCTGCTGGTCTTCTTCACCGTCATTTTTTACGGCGTCTATCGCAACGGCTTCAAATTCCTCAAGCTGTTCGTGCCGAGTGGCATCCCGGTCTACATCCTGCCGCTGATCGTGTTCATCGAGGTGCTGTCGTTCCTGTCGCGGCCGATTTCGCATTCGGTGCGTCTGTTCGCCAACATGCTCGCGGGCCATATCACGCTGAAGGTGTTCGCCGGCTTCATCACGATGCTCGGCGGCTTCGGCATCGCCGGCTGGATCGGGGCAGCGCTGCCGCTGGCGCTCACGGTCTCGCTCACCGCGCTCGAAATGCTGGTCGCCTTCCTGCAGGCCTATGTCTTCACGATCCTGACCTGCATCTATCTCAACGACGCCATTCACCCGGGACACTAACGTCTCTTCCTCTTCCATCCGGTTCAACAAGGAGTTTTTCAATGGATCCGGTCGCAGCGAAATACATTGGCGCGGGCATTGCCTGCATCGGCATGGGCGGCGCCGGCGTTGGCGTGGGCGTGATTTTCGGCAATTATCTTGCCGCCGCTCTGCGCAATCCGTCCGCCGCTCAGGGCCAGTTCGGCAACCTGATTTTCGGCTTCGCGGTGACTGAAGCGCTCGGCATTTTCTCGCTGCTGATCGCGCTTCTGCTCCTGTTCGCTCTCTAGGAAAACGGATTTGGCGCGCGGCGGTCCTCCGCTGCGCCCCTGACCGCGGGACGCGCTGATGGCCACAAATACCGCGCAAACGCAGGCACACGGCGGCGCCAAGCCGGCGTTTCCTCCGTTTCAGAAGGAAACCTTCGCGTCCCAGTTGATCTGGCTCGCGCTGTTTTTCATCGGGCTTTATCTCCTGATGTCCCGCGTCGCGCTGCCGCGCGTCGGCGGCATCATCGCCGCGCGCACCTCGCAGATCGAAAACGATCTCGGGGAGGCGAACCGGCTCAAGCTCGAGACCGACGCGGCCATCGCGGCCTACGAAAAGACGCTGGCCGATGCGCGCACCAACGCGCAGGCGATCGGCGCCAAGACCCGCGATACGTTGATGGCCGAGGCCGACAAGCGCCGCAAGACGCTCGAGGAGCAGCTCAACCGCAAGCTCGAAGAAGCCGAGAAGACCATCGCCACGACCAAGACCGCGGCCATGGGCAATGTGCGCGGGATCGCCGTCGAGGCCGCGGCAGCCATCGTCCAAAGGTTGATCGGCCAGGCGCCGTCCGAAAAGGCGTTA
>CAMDXM010000342.1 GCA_945878025.1 Pseudorhodoplanes sinuspersici
CGTCGGCAAGTCGACGACCGCCATCAATCTGGCATTGGGCCTGCGCGATCTCGGCCTCAAGGTCGGCGTGCTGGATGCCGATATCTACGGCCCCTCGCTGCCGAAGCTGCTCGCGATCAAGGAGCGGCCGGAAACCCTGGGCGGCACGCGGCTGAAACCGATCTCGCGCCTTGGCCTCACCGTCATGTCGATCGGTTTCCTGATCGAGGAAGAAACGCCGATGATCTGGCGCGGACCGATGGTGATGTCCGCCATCACGCAGATGTTGCGCGAGGTCGAATGGGGCAATCTCGACGTGATGGTCGTGGACATGCCGCCCGGCACCGGCGACGCGCAGCTCACCATGGCGCAGCAGGTGCCGCTGGCCGGAGCGGTCATCGTATCGACGCCGCAGGATCTCGCCTTGATCGATGCGCGCCGCGGCATTGCGATGTTCAATCGCGTGAACGTGCCGGTGCTCGGCATTGTCGAGAATATGAGTTTCTTCCTGTGCCCGCATTGCGGCGAGCGCACGGATATTTTCGGTCACGGCGGCGCGCGCCTTGAAGCCGAGCGCCTCAAGGTGCCGTTCCTCGGCGAAGTGCCGCTCGACATGGCCATCCGCGAAACATCGGATTCGGGATCGCCGGTGGTCGCGACGCAACCCGACGGACCGCACGCCAAGATCTATCGCGAGATTGCCGGCAAGGTGCGCGATCAGTTGCAGGGCGGCGGCCACTCGCGCGCCGCGCCGAAGATCGTGATCGAGGCCTGATTTTTTCTCGCCCGAACGACTCAACCTCTCGTTCCGCCTCATCCTGAGGAGGCGCCAACGGGTCCGCGCGGCGCGCGGCCCGATGATAAACTCCGCCGCCGTCTCGAAGGATGCAGGCGGCCCCAGGCGCGGCCTCATGGTTCGAGACGCGTTGCTGCGCAACGCTCCTCACCATGAGGGATAGGAGTGGACAGCGCGGTATGACAGCAGCTTTCCTCACCGCGACCGCGCGATAATCTCTTCCGCCGCCAGCGAACGCTGCTCCATGTCGCGGGCGCGCATCTCGGCCTTGCGCGCCCGTTCTTCCGCGACTCTCCTGGCCTCCTGCGCGATTTCGATCTGACGCCGCGCGCCGGCGTCGAGCGCAGGTGGAGGGGAGGCGGGTGCGGAGTGACGCACGTCCTGCGCCGTCTCTTTCATGCGCTCGATAACCGCTTCCGCGGCAAGCGCGCGGTCCTCTAACGCGCGCGCGTGCGTCTGCGCGGCCAGTGTCTTGCTCTCCAGCTCGCGGACGCGCATCTCCGCGATCAGCGCGCTTTCCTCGGCCGCGCGCGCGAGAGCAGCCTGGCGTTGCGACTCTGCTTCGCTGGCCTGTGCCTGCGCAGCGGCGGTTTGCAGCTTTCCCCGCCAGCGGCGCGGCGCAAAGGGGAGGGCAGCGGAGTTGCGTGACGAGACGCCCTGCGATGCGCGCGATCCGGAAATTGTCGGCGTCGGCAACATCGGCACGGTGCGGCTATGAAGGAAAGGCAGCGCCGCTTTCGCCATGTTGGCGCGCAGCGCAGCGGGCATAGTGTCGTCGTGCATCACCGACAACGCGTAATCGAGCGGCGCAAGCCGGCCGTCCGGTGGTTTGCGCGGGGTGATTGTGTCTTTCGTCTTGCCGGCGGATTTGCCGTTCTGCGGTTGTCTGCTCATCTCGCTTCCTCTGGACATGCTCCATCGTCCTCGCTGCGGATTTTCCGCGCGAGCTTCCGATTCTGTTTTCGATTTGCTCCCGGAGACGGGAGCGGGTCTTTGCTCCCAAAAGAGGGAGCGGAGCGCCGCAAGACGCATATGTATTCGGATCGTGCCCTGCGAAGAGCACGCACCGGCTTTGCGAAGCCGGTCGCCTTACGGCGCTCCACTGCGGTGTTTAGACGTTGGGACCCCTCTGCCTCGCCGACCTGCCATGGCTATTGCCCCATGGCCCTCGGACGGCGACGCGACGGAAGATTCCATCCGGCGCCCCATAGTGGGCGAGGAGGCCTTCTCCACACGTCTCCCGGGAGCACGGCTTGCGAAGCCGTGTGCGCGGGCACCGCTCCCCATTCACGTTCAGATCGCCTAGGAACGCCCCTCGGCGAATGGGGATGAAGCGACTATACCCGATTCTAAATCAAAAGCAATAGTAAAAATTATCATTGTGGCATATTAGTTATTGATCGCGATATCGGGGTCGCAGACCATCGACGAGCTGAGCCAATCCGAAGCCGATTTTCTGTCACTTGCTGGCGCAGCGACAACGGATTATACGAATTCTCATTCGGGTTTGCGACAACCGCCCGGTCAGCTGCTCGCAGCCAAGTGTTGTCTCGCTCCCATCGGAGGTGAGACATGTTTTGCGGCGGCACCCAATGTTCCCGGACGCGGCGCCCTGATCTATTTTATGTCTATGCCGCGCGAGCCTTGCGCGGCTTTGGCGACGGCTTCGCCATTATCGTCCTTCCGGTCTATTTGTCGGCGATCGGATTCACCGCCCCGCAGATTGGCGTCGTTGCGACCGCTTCGCTGCTCGGCACCGCGCTGCTCACGCTGGCGGTCGGTGCGTTTGCGCCGCGCTTCGAATTGCGCAGCCTCCTGATCGCGGGCGCGACGCTCGCGGTTTTGACCGGCATGGCCTTTCCCGCAATCGAAAGCTTCGCTTTTGTACTGCTTGTTTCCTTCATCGGCAGCATCAATCCGTCGGGCGGCGATCTCGGCCCGCTGGTTCCGCTCGAACACGCCAAGCTGACCCAGGAAGCCGCCGATGCGGAACGCACGCATGTGTTCGCGCGCTACAGCCTGATCGGTACGCTCGCTACCGCAGCCGGATCGCTCGCCGCCGCGCTGCCGGAATTTCTCGCGTTGCACGGCCTCACAGCGGCCGCGGCGCTGAAAGCGATGTTCTTCGGCTATGCCGGGCTGGGCGTGCTCGCGGCTTTGCTGTATGCGCGGTTTCCGCGCGATCACGCCCATGCGCAGGTCAAGCCGAAAGCGGCGCTCGGCCCCTCGCGCGGCATCGTCTACAAGCTCGCGGCTCTGTTCAGTCTCGACGCCTTTGCCGGCGGTTTCGTCGTTCAGTCCTTGCTGGCGCTCTGGCTGTTCGAGCGTTTCGAGTTGTCGCTTGCCGCCGCGAGCCTGTTCTTCTTCTGGACCGGCGTGTTGAGCGCTTTTTCTTTCCCGGTTGCGGCATGGCTTTCGAAGCGCATCGGGCTCGTCAACACGATGGTCTTCACCCATATTCCGTCGAGCCTCTGCCTGATCGCGGCGGCATTTGCGCCGAATCTTGCGATTGTGCTGACGCTGCTGCTAATCCGCTCGGCGCTTTCGCAAATGGATGTGCCGACGCGTTCGTCCTACGTCATGGCCGTGGTGACGCCGCCCGAACGCGCGGCGGCCGCGAGCGTTACCGCGGTCCCGCGCAGCCTTGCCTCCGCCGTCAGCCCCGC
>CAMDXM010000343.1 GCA_945878025.1 Pseudorhodoplanes sinuspersici
CGGCATTGACGATGCGCTCGAGATCGCCGAGATAGTCCTGCAGGCCGAGCTGCTCGGTCTCGTCGAGCGCGATTTCGGCGAAACCGACGATGGCCGACGCGGGGGCGACGAATTCCTGACGCAGATGCGCGCGAAGCGCGGCGCTGAGCCGTCTCGCTTCATTCTCATCCGGCATGCCGGAACCATTCATCGCTAACTCGCGTGCTTTGCGAACGCCTTCATTTTCTCCAGAAGGCGCGGAAGCTCGATCGGCTTGGTATCGAAATCGTCGCATCCGGCTGCGAGCGCTTTTTCCCGGTCGGTGTCCATCGCATGCGCGGTCAATGCGATGACGGGAATGGAGGACGTAGCCGGATCGGCCTTGAGCCGGCGGGTCGCTTCCCAGCCGTCCAGCACCGGAAGGCTCATATCCATCAGGATCAGATCCGGGCGCTCGCTCGCCGCCATGTCGATGCCTTCCTGGCCGTTGACCGCGATCACGACATCGTAGCCGTTGCGCATGAGCCGGCGGGACAGCATGTCCCGGTTCATTTCATTGTCTTCGACCAAAAGCACCTTGGGCATTTACCGGGCCTCTTTTTCACTGACTATGTCGCGAACCGCCGCGAGCGGCTGACGAGCCATGACGGAGAGCGCGCTGCCGAGCGATGACAGCGGCTGCGCGCCCTTCGTTAGCACAAGCATCGTCCGTTCGTTGATGATATTGCGCTCGGCTTCGGTGAGGTCCTTGGCGGTGAGCACGACAATCGGAACCCGCTTCACGGAACTCATTTCCTTGACCTTTTCCAGAAACTCGAAGCCGTCCATCACCGGCATCATCAGATCGAGCAGGATCAGCGCCGGCGGCGAATTCGCCGCAAGCCAGTCGAGCGCGGCCTGACCGTTGCTGGCCTCGGCGGCCTTCAGGCCCGCCTTCTCGACCGTCGACTTCACGATGCCCCTCACATCCGCGTCATCGTCGACCACGAGAATGACCGCCTCATGCGACTTGGCCGCGAAGCGGCGCAGCAATTCGATCAATCGCGCGCGGTCGACGGGCTTCGTCATGTATTCCGCCGCGCCGAGCGAGTAACCCATGGTCCGCTCGTCGACGACGGTCAGCATGATGACCGGAATATGCGCCAGATCGGGATCGGACTTGAGCTTTCCGAGCACGGTCCAGCCGTCGAGTTGCGGCATCATGACATCGAGCGTGATCACGTCCGGCGGATCGTCGCGCGCGACCTTCAGGGCCTCCGCGCCGTCATAGGCGTGGAGCAGGCGGTAGCCTTCCTTGACCAGCGTCGTCCGCAGGACGTCATGGACCGCCGGGTCATCGTCGACAACGAGCACGGTCTTTCCAGTGACCGCTCCGCTGCTCCGCGGCGTTTCCGCGGCCGGCATCGCCGGGTGGTCGCGCCTGCCGCCATCCGGAAGCGTGATCGTGAATACAGAGCCCTTGCCCGGTTCGCTGGTCACGTCGATCGCGCCACCCAGCATCGTGCAGAAATGCTTGGTGATGGTCAGCCCGAGGCCGGTGCCGCCATAGTTCCGCGTCGTGGTGGCGTCGGCTTGCGTGAAGGCCTGGAACAGGCGGCCCATCTGCTCCTGCGTCATTCCGATTCCGGAATCGCTGACGGCGAATGTCACGACCCCCGCCTGAGCGCCAGGCGCGGAACGCTGAACCGCGAGTTTCACAATTCCCTGCTTGGTGAATTTCGCCGCGTTGCTGAGAAGATTGATGAGACTCTGCTTCAGCTTGACGGTGTCGACGCGCATCGCACCGATATCGGCCGGCATCTCGACCTGGAGATTATTGCCATTATTGCTCATCAGCGGCGCCACCAGCACGCGCACTTCCGAAACGAGCTTGCTGAGAACGACATCTTCCAGGTGAATATCCATGCGGCCGGACTCGATCTTGGACAGATCGAGGATGTCGTTGATCAGGCCGAGCAGATGCTTGCCGGCGCTCTGGATCTTGACGAGATCGGCCTGGCTCGCGGTGTCGTTACGATCGGCGGCGTCTTCATGGAGAATTTCGCTGTAGCCGATGATGGCGTTCAGGGGCGTGCGCAATTCATGACTCATATTCGCGAGAAACGCCGATTTGGTGCGCGACGCGGCTTCGGCCAGCAGTCGCGCTTCCTCCGCCTGATCCTTGGCGATGCGGATTTCACGCGCATTGTCGCGGAACACGGCGAGCGCTCCGCTCATGTCGCCAAGCTCGTCGGGTGTCAGTTCCGGAATTCGCGTGTCGAGCGCGCCCCTGGCCACGGCCACCATGCCGCGCGTCAATTCCCGCAGACGCGCCACGATGTAACGGATGACGATGAGCCAGACCACCAGAATGGCGGCCATCAGACTGACGAACGAGATCGCAAGGAGCCAGAAGCGGCTATTCGCGAGCGCCGACGCCGAGAGAGACTTGGAATCGGCCGCTTCCTGCTCGGCGGCTGAGACAAGTGCAATGACTTGCGCTTCCATCTCCGACACGACTTGCTGCAGCGACGATTGCAGACGGTCGGCGGCCGCTTGCTGAACCAGCTCGTCGGCGCGAATTTGAAACAAGCCGGTCTTGCCGGAACCGAGCGCAACCAAGGTCTGCGCGGCGTCGTTCAATTTCTGCAAATTTTGGCCGTTTCCGGCGCCACGCGCCGCCAGCGCCGATTGCCCGGTCAAAAGCCGGTCGCGCACGCCGTCAAAGGATTTTTGTAGCTGCTCGATTGCGTCGGCCTTGTCGGCCGCGGGCGCCCGGTACAGCAGCGCGGCGGCGGAATAGGCATCGGCGCGCATGTCATAGATCGTCTCGAGCGTCTGCGGATCGTTGGCGCCAGATTGTCCGGGCGAAACACCGGCCAGCGCTTGCGGCGCAAGGGCGCTTACAAGCGCCTCGGCAATGCGGGAAATGCTGCCGCTCGCCTTGTCGCGCGCGGCGACCAGCGCAATCCTCTCGCGCACCGCGCGGTCGAGCTGCCCCAGCCTTTCGTCGATCGACGCAATGAGCGATTGCAGCCGCGTGATCGCGGGGGAGTCGCCTATGATCGATCGCAACTCCGAAAGATTCCCCCAGAGCTTTCCGATCTGCTCGGTCGAGTCGGACATATATGTGTAACGCTGGACCTCGGAGGTCGCCGCAGCAAGCTGCGCGCCGCCCGCGGCGATCGCCTTGGCGTTCGATTCGACAGCCAGCGAATATTTGACGCGAGGCAGGCTGGATTCGGTCAGCCTGGTCATGACCGCGTCGATATTGCCGAATTGCAGGAGCGCGACGAGCGTCGCCGCGACCGTCAATGCCGCAACGAGAATGAACGCCGAGATCAGCTTGCCGGCGATGGATTGATACCAGTAACGCCGCCCTGCTTCCCGCGGAACTGCCTCAATATTGTCCATGCACTTCGCCCGACGTTCAAGGGCGATATTGGTAGTTGCAAATCCGGTTCAAAGCC
>CAMDXM010000344.1 GCA_945878025.1 Pseudorhodoplanes sinuspersici
CCCCGGAGCGTCCGCCGAGCACGACCGCTACGAGATGCCGCTTGCCGCGCCTCACCGAGGTCACGAGATTGAAGCCGGAGGCGCGCGTGTAACCGGTCTTGATTCCGTCCACGCCTTCGACGCGGCCGAGCAGACGATTATGGTTTCGAATCGAAACGCCGCGCCACTCGAAACGATCGGTCGAAAAATACCGGTAATATTTCGGATAACGGTCCTGGATCGCCATCGCGAGCAGGGCCTGGTCGCGGGCGGTGGTGACCTGATCGTCGTCCGGCAATCCGGAGGCGTTTTTGTAGACGGTGCGGCCCATGCCGAGCGCGCGCGCCTTGCGCGTCATCAGCGCGGCGAATTCCTCTTCGCTGCCGGCGAGCGTTTCGGCGATGACCACGGCGATATCGTTGGCTGACTTGGTGACCAGCGCCTTGATGGCGTCCTCGACCGCGATGGTTTGTCCGGCCTTGATGCCGAGCTTCGTCGGGGCCTGTTCGGTCGCGTTTTCAGAGACCTCAAGTTTGCTGTCGAGTTTCAGCCGCCCGGAATCCAGGCGTTCGAACAGCAGATAGAGCGTCATGATCTTGGTCAGCGACGCAGGATGGCGAACGCTGTCCGCGCTGACATTGTGAAACACGTCGCCCGAATTGGCGTCGACCACGATATCGGCATAGCGCGGCTCGTAGGACGGAGCGGACACCGCGCGCTTGAAATAGCCGCGCTTCTTCCAGCGCGCCTCGGCGGGCGTGGCGGCGAGAATGGCCAGCAACAGTAGAGAGATCAATCCGGAAACGCCGCAACGAAGCCTGAACGAGGCTCCGACCGATACGCAATACATGGTCTTCCTCGTTTTCGTCCGGGGACATCTCGGCGGATGTCCGTCTTCCTTTTCTGTCGCCGGGAGGCGTCCTGCGAGGACACGGAATGTCCGCCAATTCGCCCGCAATTGAGGCAAAGCGGCCGGTTTCCGGACCTGCGCGCGGATTCCTTCCGCACCGGTGTCGGTCATGCCCTTATCTGGGCAGCACTTCAGGGTAGGAGAGCAGGGTTGCCAGAATGTTAATAAAATTAGAGGGTTAGTGGTTAATATTGCGTTGCAAAAAAACTTCTTGCCTTATTGTGCGCTGCAACATATATGTATTTTACGGTCAACGTGACCGGCAATTAGGCAAATGCGAGGCCGCGAGGCCGGGAAAAAGGATGCTCACATGATCAAGAATTTCGATGAAATTCAGCAGATCGGCAAAGAGAATGCCGACGCGGCGATGAAGACTTTCGGCGCCGTCTCCAAGGGTGCGCAGGCGATCGCGGTTGAAGTCGCCGACTATTCCAAGAAGTCGTTCGAAGAAGGCACCCAGGTGTTCGAAAAGCTCGCCGGCGTGAAGTCGGTCGAAAAGGCCATCGAACTGCAGCAGGCTTATCTCAAGGACGCCTATGAAGGCTTCGTCGCCAAGGCGACCAAGATCGGCGAACTCTACACCGATCTCGCCAAGGAAGCCTACAAGCCGCTCGAAGGCTATATCGCGAAAGTGACCCCGGTTAAGTAATCGGCGCTTTCTGCGAAAACGAATCTAAGTGGAAATGAAAAAAGCCCGGCTTTCGCCGGGCTTTTGTTTTTTTGAGCGGATCGTTCCTTATTTCGCCAGCCGCAGATTGGCGAGGTTCTGCGCGATGGCGCCGAACACGTTGTTCAAATCGCTCGCATTCTGCACGTCGTAATACATCGACGAATTGGTCGCGCATTTCGAAAGCAAATCGGCGTTGCCGTCGATCACGCGGATCGCGTAGATCTTGATATTCGCCGCCTTGATGTTATCGCACGCAAGTTTCGTGCGTGCGTCGATCAAGTTCGAATTGGTGACCTTGGTGTTGTTCTGGTTCTTCCAGGACTCCGTATTATTGCCGTCGGTCAGGATGATCAGCACTTTGTCGAGATCGGTCGCCGGCGCCGCGGCTTCCGACAACGGTGCGCCCGCGGTAAGCGCGTGCCAGGCCCAGACCAGACCGATGGTCACGTTGGTATTGCCGTTCGGGCTCATCTGGTCGACCTTGCTGTTCAGAGCCGTCCAATTATAGGTGAGCGGCAGCAACGTCGCGAGCGATCCGCAATCGTAAACCGGGAACAGACCCTTGGACGTCGCGGCATCCGGCGCATCGTCCTGTGTGTCATACGGGTAGGAGCGATCGCGCACACAGCCTTCCCAGTAGTTCTTCCAATTGCTGCTGGTGCAGCCGGTTCCTGAAGACCAGCCGTTGCAATCGATACTTTCAATGTCGAACCAGGGCTGATTCTTGTAGGACGTCCCGAGATTGACCGTGGTGTCGAACGGGATGATGGCGACCTTGACGTCGCCGTCCTTCTTGGCCGCGGTCTTGAGCGTGGTCAGCAGATTGTGGGCCGCGGTCTTCAGGTTGGTCATCTTTTGCGACGATGACATCGACCCGGTATTGTCGAGCGCGAGCGCAAGCTCGAGTTTCTTCATGCCCCAGTTCACCTGGGACTTGGCGCCGATGGTCAGGGTCGGCTGCCAGATGCCGGTGAAGGTGGTCTTGACCGTGCCGGTGCTCCTCATGTCGAGCGTGAAATTGCCGGCCACCGGTTGTGTGAAGGTCGGCGTCACCGCGACATTTTGCACCTCCGGGCGGTTGAAATTGGCCTGGAAGTAGCTCAGCGCCTTCGCGTTGAGCTGCGCCGAGGTCAGCGTCTGCGCTTCCTTGGACAGGATCAGCGCGGTGGAATCGAGCGCCGCCTGCATCGAGGCCTTGGCCGAATTGGCGCGGCTGTAATCGACCGCGGCGCCGGTGAATCCGATGATCGGGATGGTCGCAAGCGCGAACGTGATCACCACGTTGCCGGACTTGTCGGAGTTGAACGCCCGCAAGGCGTTCCAGAGACGGGAGAAGAGGGCAGCCTTGGTCATGATACGCACCCGGGGCAAAAATATCCGGGTCCATTCGTAAACAGGACCTGTGAAAGTGACGTAAAGCTCGATGCAAAAAGGACGTTTATGAAGCGTCAATTGCGCCGCGATCGGGCCTCGCGCTGAACCGATCGGTAAACAATGCAGGCGCTTTGACGGCGTCCGGTTCAGACTCCGTTAACCTCGATCGCCGCGGCGCTCTGCACGCTCACTTCGCCAGCCGCAGATTGGCGAGGTTCTGGGCGATGGCGCTGAACACGTTGTTCAGATCGCTCGCATTCTGCACGTCGTAATACATGTTCGGATTGGTCGCGCAGCTTGAGAGCAGGCTGGCGTTGCCGTCGATCACGCGGATGGCGTAGATCTTGATATTCGCCGCCTTGATGTTGTCGCATGCGAGTTTCGTGCGCTTGTCGATCTGGCTCTGGTTGGTGACCTTGGTATTGTTGGAGTTCTTCCAGGACTCCGTATTATTGCCGTCGGTCAGGATGATCAGCAC
>CAMDXM010000345.1 GCA_945878025.1 Pseudorhodoplanes sinuspersici
GACAAATAAAAGGAATCTAGACCGTGTTCCGATCCAATTGGATCGGAACATCGTCTAGCGCGACGGAGCGGCGGTGGTTGTCGCTGTCCCGAAATCGAGCGCCAGCCGTCCAAAGGCCGGTAATTTGAGCGCGGGCTCGCGCAGATCGAGGCCGGCGACGAGCCCAAGGACGTTGATTTCAATCCCTTCGATCCAGCCGAGCTTGACGCCAAACAGTCCCCAGAGGCTCGCTTCCACGCCGGTGCCGCTGTCGGTCAGACCGAGATAGGGCATGGGGCGAAAGTCGCGGCCGATCGCATTCGGGGTGAGCGTTGCTTTCATTTCAGGGACCGCGCGCAGGACCGCCGCGACAAAGGTGTTGCTGTTCGGACCCGGATAGAGCCGGTAATCGCCGGAATTGCCGAATTGATAATCGTGAACCGCCGCTTCGATTTTCGGGATCAGGGCTTGCGCCTGCGCGCCCTTGATGTCCGCGACCACGGCCGGAGCCGTGCCGTACCAGCGCGCATCCGGCGCCCATCCGTTCATTCGCACCGGGTTACCCCAGCCGACGACGTCATAGCGCGTCCATGCCTTTGCATTTTCGCGCTTGAACACGATCCAGCTATGGACCGCGATCACGCCTTTCCAGCCGCCGGTGCGGCCCGACATCACCAGCACGCGGGCATCGGGATAGCGGCCGGCGGCCGGGAGGCTGCCGGTGCTTGACCAGTCGGCGTCGCGGAAACTGCGTGGCCGGTCCTCGAACGAGAACAGGGCTGCTTTCGCGGCCACCGGGATCAGAAAAAGGCCGAGGAGAAGAAAAGTCACGGCTTTCCTGCGCGGGCGGGGGGACAGAGGAAGTGGGGACGTCATGATCGATGCAGGTAGGTTGGGTTTCAGACGAAATCGTGGCGGCTGCAAGCAACCTTGCAAAAGTTTAACCTTCGGGCGCGGCGGCGGTCTTCGCTCTCTTATATGCGGCCACCAGGCTCAGGAGAATGGCCTCGGCTGTCCGCGCCAAGCCGGACAGGCTCGGAGCGGAGCGCCGCGTCGTCTTGGCGCCGGCCTGGCGCAGATTGGGGATATGGATGAATGCCGCCGTTCTTTCCCGATTGCCGGACATCGTTTCGAGCGCGCGCCAGAATGCATAATTGCAGACATAGCGTCCGGCATCGCGCGAGAATTCGGCCCTCAGTCCGTGTGATCGGGCGGCCAGCCGCAGCCGCATGGCAAGGGACGGCGAAAGCCTTCGGTGGTCCGCGCCCGCGGCGATCGTCCTCGTCTTCGGAACGAACCCGCCGGCATCGGGAAAGAACGACATCAGATTGCGCGCTCTGGTCTCGACGCGGATGTGCCGCGTTCGCGCGGCGAGCCCGAACATCAGGATGATATCGGGGTTGTGCGCTGCGACCAGAACGCGAAAGTCGCGGTCGATTGCCCCGTAGCGTGTCGCGAAGACGTGATACGCGATTTTAGCGCCGTCCAATGCCGGTCGGCGCATGCGCGACAGCCGTTCGACCAGCGCGCGGCTCGGATTGGAAGGCGCTCCCGGAAACGGTCCAAATCCTGTCAGCAGCACATGGATCATGCGCTAGATTCCAAGCGCGTCCGCGATCTGTTCGACCGCGAGCGTCGGCGAAAGCGTTCCGGCCGCCACGGCCTTTTCAATCTGCGGCAATTTCGTTTTCAAGGACGGGTCCGAGCGCAACCGTTCGTGCAGGCGGTCTTCCAGCATGGCCCACATCCACTTGACCTGCTGCAGGCGGCGGCGGCCCGCGATCTCGTCGGAGGCGGTCATTTTTTCCCGATACTCGCCCACGGCCTTCCAAAGTTCGGCAATGCCGTCCCCGGTCAGCGCCGAGTAGGTGACAACCGGCGGCGACCAATGCGGCGACGGCGGTTTGAGGATATGAAGCGCGGCGCGATACTCGGCGGCCGCCGCCTTGGCGCGCTTGATATTGTCGCCGTCGGCCTTGTTCACGGCGATCATGTCGGCAAGCTCGACCACGCCTTTCTTGATGCCCTGCAATTCATCGCCCGCGCCCGGCAGCATCAGCACGAGGAAGAAATCCGTCATGTCCGCGACCGCGGTTTCGGACTGGCCGACGCCGACCGTTTCGACAAGGATCACGTCGTAGCCGGCGGCTTCGCACAACAGCATCGTCTCGCGCGTTTTCGCGGCGACGCCGCCAAGCGTCCCCGACGACGGCGACGGGCGGATAAAGGCATTCATGTCGTTGGCGAGGCGCGGCATGCGCGTCTTGTCGCCCAGGATCGAGCCGCCGGTGCGGTTCGACGACGGGTCCACGGCCAAAACCGCGACCTTGTGATTGCGTTCGGTCAGGAATGTTCCGAGCGTGTCGATGGTGGTGGATTTTCCGACGCCGGGCGACCCGGTGATGCCGACACGCAGCGCCTTGCCGGATTGCGGAAGCAGGTCCTGCACCAGCTGATGCGCGGCCTTGCGATGGTCCGGGCGTTTGCTTTCGATCAGGGTGATGGCGCGCGCGAGGCCGGCGCGCTCGCCCGCGCGGATGGCGCGGGCAAGCAGGGCTGCGTCAGGGGCCGACTCGGACCGGGAAGGCATGACCTTTCCTAACCGACCGGTGGCCCGCCGTCACGGGTGAAGCCAGCTCAACCCGGCGTCAATGCGCGGCGCGGGACGATCTTGTTCTTCAGCCAGATCACGACCGGCCAGAGCATGGCGCCGATGGACAAAGAAGCCAGAACGGCCGAAACCGGACGTTCGAAAAACGGCAAGATACTGCCGTCCGACTTGATCAGGGAGGTGACGAAGCTCTGCTCCACCATCGTGCCCATCACGATGCCAAGCACCATGGCGGCCACCGGATAGCCGTTGGCTTCCATCACATAACCGATGATGCCGAAGGTGCCCACCAGCAGGACGGCGAACAGGTTGTTTCCGGTCGCGAAGGCGCCGACGGCGGCGCACAGGATGATGACCGGCATGATGGAGGCGCGCGGCGCGCGCAGCACAAAACTCGCGGCGCGGATCATCATGATGCCGAGCGGAATCATGATGATATTCGCGATTACGAAAATAATGTAGATCGCGTACATGCTCGACGCCTTCTCGGTGAAGAGCGTCGGACCCGGATTGAGGCCTTTCATATAGAGCACGCCGATCGCGATGGCCGTGATGGTGTCGCCGGGAATGCCGAACAAGAGCGCCGGCACCCAGCCGCTGGCGAGGCTCGCATTGTTGCTGGCGCCGGCCTCCACAAGTCCCTCGACATGTCCGGTGCCGAATTTCTCCTTTTCCTTGGAGAATTTCTTCGACATGGCATAGCTGATCCACGCCGCCATGTCGGCGCCGGCGCCCGGCAGCACGCCGATGATGATGCCGACGATGTTCCCGCGGGTCTGCTGCTTGGGATACTCCTTGGTGAGCTGCCACTGTCC
>CAMDXM010000346.1 GCA_945878025.1 Pseudorhodoplanes sinuspersici
GGCCGCCAGGCCCAGACCGACGGCGAGACATAATCCACGATCGGGATGGACGGATTGGCGCGGCGCACCCGTTTTGCCACGCGATGGGTGAAATCCGGGCTGTCGATGATCACCATGACGTCCGGCCGCGCGGCAATCGCCGCGCGCGCGGTCTGGCGTATCCGGCCGATGATCATGGGCAGCCGCGAGGGAATGGCCGCGATGCCGACGATGGACAAATCGTCGATCCGGAACAGCGAGGGCAGGCCTTCCGCCGCCATCTCATAGCCGCCGACGCCGCTGAATTCGATCGGGCCGTCATGAATGGATTTGAGCAGACGCATGAGCGCCGCGCCGAGCCGGTCGCCCGATTCTTCCGCAGCCGCGAGAAAAATCTTCATGTCGCCGCGCCACCGCCAAAGCCGACAACGAAAATTCCCGCGCGGTCGGCGGCCTCAAGGATACGTTCCGGCTCCGCCACGATGGTGCCGCCCGCGAGCACCGCGAGCCCCGCGAGGCCGGCGCGCTGAATGCCCTCGATCGTGCGCAACCCGATGGACGGCAGGTCGAACCTCCGGTCCTGATTGGGTTTTGGCGCTTTCACGAGAACGCCGACGCCCTCGCCGGTCCGGATGCGTCCATTTTTCTTGAGTTCGACAATGCGCTCCAGCATCTGGTCGGTGCCTTCGGCGGCCTCGAGCGCAAGCACATGATTGCCCGCGACCACGACAGCCTGCCCGATGTCGAACGGGCCAGTCGCCCGCAATATTTCGATGCCGCGAGCGATATCGATCTCGTCGCGCGCCGACGGACGCTTCGCCCCGAAGGGACCTTCCGGCATCAAAATCTCCGGCGCGACTTCGTGCGCACCCATCAGGCGAAAGCCCTGATCTTCCACAATACGGGCAACACCGGAAATCAGATGATCGTCCCCGCCATAGAATTGCCGGACGATCCTCGGCAGCATGCGCAGCGTCATCCAGTCGAGACGAAGTTCATGGATTGCCGGACGCACGACGGTGCCAATGAAGATCACATCGCGGCAGCCCTCCTTGCGCGCCGTCCGCACGATGTAGCCGAGCTGACCGAAGCGGACCCAGTAATGCGGATAGCGTTCGACCGCTTTTGCGTCGGCAAAAGGATGCAGGGGGAAAAGAACCGCGCGGCGGCCTTGCCGGTTCAGCGCGTCCGCCACCGTGAAAGGGAAACTGCCTCCGCCGCAAATGATCGCGACCGGCCCTGTCCCGACCTGCGGGACAGCGCCATTCATGGGCTCGTACCGTCGGCGGCATTCTCTCCGGCTGGAGCCACCTGCCAGGATTTCATCAGCGGCCGCGGGCCGGTCGCGCGGATGAACTCGATGATCTTGACCACAACCGGATCGGACGCATATTCGCGCGCCACCGCCTCGATGCGGTCCTTGTGATGGCCGGGCGTCATGAACAGGCTGCGATAGGCCTGCCGCAGGCGCTGGATATCGAAACGCGAATAGCCGCGGCGGCGCAATCCGACGACATTCAGGCCGTCGAGCATGCCGCGCTGGCCGATTGCGAATCCAAACGGAATGACGTCGGCGCCGATGCCGGTCATCCCCGCAATCATGGCGCCCTCCCCGATGCGTACAAACTGGTGAACGCCGGAATGCCCGCCAAAAGTAACATGATCCTCGACCAGGCAATGGCCGCCCAGCATCGCGTTGTTCGCCATCGTGATGTTGTTGCGCAAGGTGCAATCATGGCCGACATGCGAGCCCACCATGAACAAGCATTTGTCGCCGACCGCCGTGACGCCGCCGCCGTCCTCGGTGCCGGTATTCATCGTGACGTTTTCGCGGATTTCGCAATCCGCGCCGATGACGAGCCTGGTCGGGCCGCCGCGATACTTGGTCGATTGCGGCGGCGTACCGAGCGACGCGAACGGATAGATCGCCGTGCGCGGTCCGATCGTCGTATGGCCGGTGATGCAAACATGCGAAAGCAAACGGCATCCGTCGCCGATCGAGACATTGGCGTCGACCACGCAATAAGGTCCGATCGTCACGTCCTTGCCGATCGTCGCTCCGTTGGCGACGCGCGCACTCGGATCAATCAACGTCATTTAGGTCCTCACGAATCCACGATCATGGCGCCGACTTCGGCCTCGGCGACGATTTCGCCCGCAACTTTCGCTTCGCCCCGATACCACCACATGTTCTTGCGGCGCGCCGTCTTGGTCATGTGATACTCGATCGTGTCGCCCGGCCGCACCAGCTTGCGAAACTTGGCCTTGTCGATCGTCAGGAAGAAAACCTGTTTCGAAGGCCCTTTGGTGCCGCCGGCGATGCAAAGCACACCCGCCGTCTGCGCCATGCCTTCGATCATCAGGACGCCGGGAAAGACCGGGTCGCCCGGAAAATGACCCATGAATTGCGGCTCGTTCGCCGTCACATTCTTGATCCCGATGGCGAATTCGTCTGCGCGCATGCTGTGGACGCGGTCGACCATGAGAAAAGGATACCGGTGCGGCAGCGATTGCAGGATCTTGCCGATATCTGCGGATTCAATAACACTTCCAGGTTCGTTCATGGGCATTTCTCATGGATCGTCGGTATTGCCGTCACCGCTATCGGCGGGAGCGCCCTTGCGTCCGAGCCGCTCGATCGCCTTCATTTCACGAAACCATTGCTTAGCCGGTTTCGCAGGTAGCCCGCCATAGCGGCCGCCGGGCGGCACGATGCCATGGGCGATGCTGGCGCCGGCGAGCTGCGCGCCTTCGCCGATGGTCGTATTGGTGCTGGCGCCCGCGCGCGCCCCGAGCACGACGAAATCGCCGAGCGTCGAACTGCCGGCGATCCCGCTTTGCGCGACGATAATGCAATGGCGTCCGATCGTAACGTTGTGCGCGATCTGAACGTGATTGTCGATCTTGGTGCCTTCTCCGATCACCGTATCGCGGATCGCGCCGCGGTCGATCGCCGTTCCGGCTCCGACCTCGACATCGTCCTGGATGATGACGCGCCCGACCTGCGGTATTTTCACGTGGCCCCGGGGACCCATCGAGAAACCGAACCCGTCCTGCCCGATGCAGCATCCGGCATGAACGATCACGCGGTCGCCGATCAGCGCATGGGTGATCGAGGCATTGGGGCCGATCGAGCAATCGCGCCCGATTTTGACATTGGCGCCGATCGCGGCGCCGGCGCCGATCACCGTTCCAGCGCCGATTTCCGCCTGCGGGCCGATGACCGCGCCCGGATCGACCGTCGCTCCGCTTTCGATGCGCGCGCTCGGATGAATATAGGCGCCGGGCGCAATGCCTTCCGCCTGGAACAGGGATGAGGGACGCAGCGCATCCGGGAATAACGCCCGCCCGACCGCCACAAATGAGCGATAGGGCTCGCGCGTCACCAGCAAGGGCAGCGACGGCGGCGCTTCCGCCGCGAA
>CAMDXM010000347.1 GCA_945878025.1 Pseudorhodoplanes sinuspersici
CACGGTCGTTCTGGACGTTGCGCCGTCAGGCCGGCTCGTCGCGCGCATACGCGACGGCGGACAGGCGGACGTCCTCATCGCCAATGCCGCCAATATCGACGGCCTGATCGCGGATGGAAAGGTCGCGGGACCGCGCATCGACCTCGCCCGCGCGCAGGTCGGAATTGCCATCCGCGCGGGAGCGCCCAAGCCTGATATCTCTTCGCCGGAATCGGTCAAACGCGCCCTGCTCAACGCCAAGGCCGTCGCTTATGTCGCCGGCGGCCTCAGTGGGAACGCCTTCGAGGGCGTTCTCAACAAACTCGGCATTCTCGAACAGGTCAAAGCCAAGGCGAAAATCGGATCTCCGGCGGCGGGATTTGTTGCGCGCGGCGAAGCCGATATCGCCGTGCAGCAGATTTCCGAATTGATCGCGGTGCCGGGCGCCGAACTCGTTGGAGCGCTGCCGCCCGGCCTCGACCAGGTCACGCAATTTTCCATCGGCAGCCTGGCCGCGGCGAAGAAAAATTCCGCCGCCGATGCGCTGATCAGATTTCTCGTGAGTGAAGACGCCGGCGCAGTCATCAAGGCAAAGGGGTTGACGCCCGAGCGCTGACCATCAACCTCGCGAATGCGTCACACCACCATCGTCACCGGATTTTCGATCAGCGCCTTGAACGCGCCGATCAATTCGGCGCCGAGCGCGCCGTCGACCGCGCGATGGTCGCACGACATCGTGACGCTCATGATGGTGGCGGCTTCGATCTTGCCGTCCTTGACGATGGCGCGCTGCTCGCCGGCGCCGACCGCGAGGATGGTCGCGTGCGGCGGATTGATCACCGCGGTGAAATCCTTGATCCCGTACATGCCGAGATTGGACACCGCGGTCGTGCCGCCCTGATATTCTTCGGGCTTGAGCTTGCGGGCGCGCGCGCGGGCGGCGAAATCCTTCATCTCGCCCGAAATCACGGAAAGCGATTTCGTTTCGGCCTTGCGCACGATCGGCGTGATCAGGCCGCCCGGCATCGCGACCGCGACACCGACGTCGGAATGCTTGTGTTTGAGCATTCCGGCCTCGGTCCAGCTCACATTGGCGTCCGGAATTCGTTGCAACGCCAGCGCCAGCGCCTTGATCACGAAATCATTGACCGAAAGCTTGTAGGCGGGCTTGCCGTCCTTGCCTTTCGGCGCTGAAGCGTTGATCTCTTCGCGCGCGGCCATCAGCTTGTCGATGTTGCAATCCATCGTGAGATAGAAATGCGGGATGGTTTGCGTCGACTGAGTCAGTCTTTGTGCAATCGTGCGGCGCATGCCGTCATGCGGGATGATTTCGTAGCTGCCGTCCTCGAACAGCGCGCGGACCTGGGCGTCGGACTGGCCGGCGGGCGGCACGTAAGCGGCCGTGGATGCTGCGCCCGGCGCTTTCAGTCCCTTGCCCGATTGCGCGGATTCCACGTCGCGCGCGACCACGCGGCCATGCGGACCGGAGCCCTGAACGCGCGACACGTCGATGCCGGAATCCTTGGCAAGCCTGCGCGCGAGCGGGGACGAGAAGACGCGAGCGCCGCCTTGACCTTGGGAGACCGCCGGAGCGGATGGCGCAGCCTGCGGCGCCGGTCTGGCCGCGGGAGGCGTCGCCTGCGCTTGCGGTTTCGCCGGCGGTGTACTGGCAGCGCTGGCAGACGCGGCTTTGATGTCTTCGCCTTCGCCCGCAAGCACGGCGATGATCTGATTGACTGGCACATCGGCGGTGCCCGCCGGCACGACGATTTTCGCCAACGTGCCTTCGTCCACGGCTTCGACTTCCATCGTCGCCTTGTCGGTCTCGATCTCGGCGATCACGTCGCCGGACTTGACCTTGTCGCCCTCTTTCTTGAGCCACTTGGCGAGATTGCCCTTCTCCATCGTGGGAGAGAGCGCGGGCATGAGGATGTTTGTCGGCATGATGAACCCTCGCCCTAACCGATCGGCCCGATGCTGCCGCTATTGGCCGGCGCATCGATCTCGGAACTGAAGGCGTCGCGAATGCGCTCGACCACGTTGTCTTCCGCCTCGTCGCCTTCCTGCGCGTAAACGCGAGCGACCTGCCGCGCGACATCGGCCAGCAGGATTCCCCAGGCTTTCGGATCGTTGAAGGCGCGCCGCAAGGTGACATGCAAGCCGCCATCGACCACGCCCGCGCGCAGCACCTCGATGCCGCCTTTCTGGTTGGCGCCGGGGGGAATCAGCAGTGCGTCATAATTCGCGCTCATGAGAGGCTCACCGGTAGCAGACCGCTTTCGCCGCTTCGACGATCTCGTTGACCGAAGGCAGCGCCAGCTTTTCGAGATTGGCGGCATAAGGCATCGGAACGTCCTTGCCGCTAACGCGCATCACCGGCGCGTCGAGATAATCGAAGGCGCGTTCCATCACGCGCGCCGAGATTTCCGCGCCGATGCCCGATTGCGGCCAGCCTTCCTCCACCGTGACCAGGCGTCCGGTTTTCTGCACGGACTGGATGATCGTGTCGGTATCGAGCGGGCGCAATGTGCGCAGATCGATCACCTCCGCCATGATGTGCTTCTTGGCGAGCTCCTCGGCGGCTTTCAGCGCATAGGTCATGCCGTTGGAGAACGAAACGATGGTGACATTGTTTCCCGGCCGCACCACCCGCGCCTTGCCGATCGGCAGCACGAAATCGTCAAGCTTCGGCACCGGGAAAGATTGGCCATAGAGGATTTCGTTTTCGAGGAACACCACGGGATTGGGATTGCGGATCGCGGCCTTGAGCAATCCCTTGGCGTCGGACGCCGTATAAGGCGCGATCACGATCAGGCCCGGGATCTGCGAATACCAGGATGAATAATCCTGGCTGTGCTGCGCGGCGACGCGCGCGGCAGCGCCATTCGGGCCGCGGAACACGATCGACGCGCTCATCTGCCCGCCGGACATATAGAGCGTCTTCGCCGCCGAATTGATGATCTGGTCGATCGCCTGCATGGCGAAATTGAAGGTCATGAATTCGACAATGGGCTTTAAGCCCGCGAGCGCGGCGCCAACGCCGAGGCCCGCGAAGCCGTGTTCCGTGATCGGCGTATCGACGACCCGTTGTGCGCCGAATTCCTGCAGCAAGCCCTGCGTGACCTTGTAGGCGCCCTGATATTCGGCGACCTCTTCTCCCATCACGAACACATCCGGATCGCGCCGCATTTCTTCGGCCATCGCGTCGCGCAAGGCTTCGCGAACCGTCATCGTCACCATTTCGGTCCCGGCCGGGACATCGGGCTCTTCCTGCATAACGGATTGAACGATCGCGGGAGCGGCCGGGGCGGAGATAGCGGGCTTGCCCTCGCCGACCGGCGAGCGGGATTCGACGACGCGCTGCTGCGCC
>CAMDXM010000348.1 GCA_945878025.1 Pseudorhodoplanes sinuspersici
AAACCTGGGCCGCGCCGAAGGGCTATGCTAACGGCGTTGTCGCCGAAGGCCGCCAGGTCTACATCGCGGGCCAGATCGGCTGGACCGCCGAAGCCAAGTTGATCAGCGGCGACTTTGTCGCGCAGGTTGAGCAGGCGCTTTCGAATATCGTGCAGGTTCTGGCCGCGGCGGGCGGGGAGCCTGCCCACATCGTGCGATTGACGTGGTACTTGACCGATAAATCCGAGTATATGTCTCGGCAGAAGGAAATCGGGGCGGCCTACCGGCGCGTCATCGGCCGGCACTTTCCGGCCATGTCCGCGATCGTGGTGGCGGCCCTGATTGAAGATGGCGCCAAGGTTGAGATCGAGGCGACGGCGGTGCTCCCGCCGGGTTAGCGCAGGCGGCCCGGCGTTGCTGAGACGGTAGAAGAACGCAGGGAAGATCATGTCGGACATTGGTTTCAAATACAGCGGTCGCCGCGAAGACCAGCGCTTCATCACCGGCCAGGGCCAATATACCAACGACCATAATCTTCCCGGCCAGGCCTACGCCTGCTTCCGCCGCTCGGATCGCGCCCACGCCATCATCAAGTCGATCGACGTCGAGGCTGCCAGAAGCAGCCCCGGCGTGCTGGCGGTGTTGACGGGCAAGGATGTCGCCGATGCCGGCTTCGCCACGCTGCCGCCGCTGCAGCCGCCGCCGGGCCGCGGCGGCCAGGCCCTTCTGGCGCCGGAGCGTCCGGTTCTCGCGCGTGACCGCGTGCGCTTTGCCGGCGAGGAAATCGCCGTTGTTGTTGCCGAGACGCAGGGTCAGGCGCGCGACGCCGTCGATCTGATCGAAATCGAGTTCGAGGATCTGCCGGTGGTGATCGGCTATGAGCGCGCGACCGCGAAGGGCGCGGCGCTGCTGCACGACCATATCCCCGGCAATGTCTGTTTCGATTTCGAGTATGGCAACGAGAAAGCGACGGCCGAGGCTTTTTCCCGCGCCGCCGGCACCGTCACGCTGACCGCGGAAAGCCCGCGCGTCGCGCCCAATCCGATGGAAGTGCGCGGCGCGATCGCCGCCTATGACGCCGCCAAGGACGTCTATGATTTCTACAGCCCCAACCAGGGCGGCCCATCCTTCGGGCATGAACTGTCGATCATCTCCGGCATCCCGCACGAGAAGATCCGCGTCAAGATGCTCGATGTCGGCGGCGCTTTCGGCGCGCGCACGGCGCCGTTCCCGGAATATCCGGTGCTGCTGCTGCTGGCGAAGCAGCTCAAGCGGCCGGTGAAGTGGCTGTCGACCCGCTCCGAGGATTTCCTCACCGACAATCACGGCCGCGCCGTGTCGATGCGCGGTGAACTGGCCTACGACGCCAATGGCAAGTTCCTCGCCATGCGCACCGAGTGGCGCTGCGACTCCGGCGCTTACCTCGCGCATGCCGGCGCCTTCACCAATTCGATCAACGGCAAGGTCATCGGCGCCGGCGTCTATCAGGTTGAGGCCTTGTATGGCCGGCATTATCAGGTGATGACCAACACCGCGCCGACCAACGCCTATCGCGGCGCCGGCCGCCCGGAGGCGAACTACATCGTCGAACGTCTGGTCGATGAAGCGGCCGCGCAACTCGACATGGATCCATTCGAGCTGCGCCGCCGCAACATGATCAAGAAGACGCAGTTTCCCTACAAGACGCTGACCGGGGCAATGTTTGACAGCGGCGACTTCCACGCTCTGGCCGCCAAGGTGAAAGAGGAAGCCGACTGGAAGGGCTTTCCGGCGCGGCGGCGTGCGTCGCGCAAGAACGGCAAGATCCGCGGCATCGGCTCCGCCGTGTTCATCGAGCCGTCGGGCGGCGGCGGCATGAAGAAGGACGAAGTGGCGGTGCTGTTCGACAGCGAAGGCCGCGCCATCATCTACAATGTCGCCGGACCGAGCGGGCAGGGCCACGAAACCGTGTTCCCGGAACTGGTGGCGCGCATGCTCGGCATCGACGCTGCCAAGGTGACGCTGAAGCAGGGCGATCCGGATGGGCCGCACCTGATCGGTCATCCGTCAATCGGGTCGCGCTCGACTTTCTCCTACGGCAGCGCCTACCGGATCGCGTCGGACATCATCATCGACAAGGCCAGGAAGATCGCTGCCGATGAGCTGGAAGCTGGCGTCAGCGATATCGAGTTTGCCAATGGTGTGTTCACCATTGCCGGCACCGACCGCACCATGACCATGACCAAGGTCATCGAAAAGAGCTGCGCCATCGTGCCAAGTCCGCTCGACACCGTCGCCGAATACGGCATCACTTTGGCGTTCCCGAGCGGCGCACATGTCGTTGAAGTCGAGATCGATGCCGACACCGGCAAGGTCGATGTGGTGCGCTACACCGCTGTCGACGACATCGGCAATGTGATCAACCAGGTGCTGGCCGACGGCCAGATCGTCGGTGGCATCGCGCAGGGCGCCGGGCAGGTGTTCGGCGAGTATTGCCAGTATGACGAGACCGACGGCCAATTGCTGACCGGCAGTTACATGGATTACTGCATGCCGCGCGCGCATCTCGTACCGACGCCGGGGCTGTTCAACATCATCGTGCCGTCGCCGAACAATCCGCTTGGCGTCAAGGGCGTCGGCGAAACCGGTTCGACCGGTTCGCTGCCGGCCTGCATGAATGCGGTGCTGAATGCGTTGCGGACGGTCGGCGTGAAGCACTTCGACATGCCGGCGACGCCGTCGCGCATTTGGATCGCGATGGCGGCGGCGAAGCCTGTAGCCTGAGGACGCGTCAGTTCAAGCGGTGCGCGGCCGGTTCGGTGCTGGTGTCGCTGGGGAAGGCGCCGGCCTCGATGCCTGACGGCTCTTCGGATTCGGCTAAGGTCAGGTAGAGCTGCTCAAGCCGAAGATAACGCTCACGGCTTTCTTCGTCGTAGGTGGCGTCCGCCAGTGCCGCGCAGGTCGCAGCCTGTCGTTTCAGGCATTTTGCTGTTGTCATAGTCGGCATACCTTTCGACTATTTCCGCTGGTTGCATTGCAGCATTAAAAATACCGCGTTGCAACAAGAATTCACAAAACTCTCATAAAGCGGGATTTGCGGGGAGCCGCCGGTCAGGTGAAACCGAAGAGGCGGCGCGGTGTCTCCTGGAACAACGCGCGGCGGTCGGAAACGTTCGGAAACAAGAGTTCCGATAGCGCGGCCAGCGGCCCGTAGTCCTGCCGTTCCGGCGCCCGCAGGTAGGGCCAGTCCGAGGCCCACAGGCAGTGGTCGAGGGTAAAGGCATCGGCTACGGCGCGGACGAACGGCCAGCAGTCCTCGAACGGGTAGCCGGCCTGTGAAAATTTCGAATAACCGGACAGCTTCACGCTGACGCGCCCCGTCCT
>CAMDXM010000349.1 GCA_945878025.1 Pseudorhodoplanes sinuspersici
GCTTTCCGAAATCGAACAGCTTTGGCCGCCGGCTAGAGTGCAGGACAGCTCAAGTAACTTCAAGAATGCTCGTATAAGCTATTGTATTATTACAATAATTTATAAGTTCGCTTCAATTCATTTTTGCAATTGCAAATTATTCGCAACAAGATAAGTTGCATCCGGTAGCTTTGACGGGAGCCTTGTGACCATGGACGCGACGACAACAAAACAGGCGGACGACGGCTTGACCGGCTGGCGCAACGCTCGCGGCCGTCCGTCGCTGCAGGAGGTTTTCGGCTCGATCACCACCCGCCCAACAGGATCGTTCTGGCGGAAGCTGACAGCCTTTCTAGGCCCCGGATATCTGGTCGCGGTTGGGTACATGGACCCCGGCAATTGGGCGACGTCGCTCGCGGGTGGGTCCAAATTCGGTTATGCGCTGCTCACCGTCGCGCTGATGTCGAATTTGATGGCGATTCTGCTGCAGGCGCTCTGCGCGCGGCTCGGCATCGCTTCGGGCCGCGATCTGGCGCAGGCCTGCCGTGATGCATTTCCGCGCTTTGTTTCCTGGCCGCTCTGGGTGCTGGCCGAAATCGCCATTTGCGCGACCGACCTTGCCGAAGTCATCGGCACGGCGATCGGCCTCAATCTGCTGTTCGGAATCCCGCTCGAGATCGGCGTCCTCATCACCGCCCTCGATGTCTTCCTGATTTTGTGGATGCAGAATCTCGGCTTTCGCTGGATCGAAGCGTTCATTGTCTCGATGATCGGTGTGATCACCGTTTGCTTCGGCGTTCAGATCGCGATGGCCGATCCGGACTGGGGCGGGGTCATCCGCGGCTTCGCACCGACAACGCAGATCCTCACCAATCCGGACATGCTCTATCTCGCGCTCGGCATTCTCGGCGCGACGGTCATGCCGCATAACCTTTATCTGCATTCGGGGGTCGTGCAGACCCGCCGATTCGGCGACAGCCTCGCGGACAAACGCGAAGCGATTACGCTTGCGACCTTCGATTCCACGATCGCGCTGATGTTCGCGCTTCTGATCAATGCGTCGATTCTCATTCTCGCGGCCGCCACCTTCAACAAGATCGGCAAGACCGATGTCGCGGAACTGGACCAGGTTCATTCGTTTCTGGCGCCGCTGCTGGGCTCCGCATGGGCCCCGACATTGTTCGGCATCGCGCTTTTGTGCTGCGGTTTGAACTCGACCGTGACTGCGACGCTCGCTGGCCAGATCGTGATGGAAGGATTCATCGATATCCGGCTGCCGCCTTGGGCACGGCGTCTATTCACGCGGTCCATCGCCATCATTCCGGCCGCGATCGTGACCATCTGGTACGGCGAGAAGGGAACGGCTCAGCTGCTGATCCTCAGTCAGGTAATCCTGAGCCTGCAATTGCCGTTCGCGATCGTGCCGCTGGTGATGTTCACGGCCTCGCGCAAAAAGATGGGCGCATTGGTGGCGCCACTCTGGGTGACGGCTTTGGCCGTTCTGACGGCGGCGATCGTTATCGCGCTGAACGTCAAGCTGCTGTTCGATTTCGTGACGGGCTGACGCGCGGGAGCATGATGCCGAAAAGTGCGAAGCGGTTTTCAGGCGACATCGTGCTCAAAGAATAAAGCCGGTCATTCGTCGATGCGCAGCCAGCCTTGCGACATCAGCCGATCCTGCGGCAGGAAACGGCTCTTGTAGTCCATCTTGCGCGATCCGCGGACCCAATATCCGAGGTAAACATATTGCAGGCCCATGCGCTTGGCGCGTGCGATGTGGTCCAGAATCATGAAAGTGCCGAGCGAGCGCTCCTCCTCCGATGGCTCGAAGAACGAATAGACCATCGACAGGCCGTCATTGAGCACATCGGTCAGCGCCACGGCCAGCATCGGTCCGGCGCCGCGGCCGCGAAATCCGCTATCGGGATCGCGCCGGCGATATTCCACCACACGCGTTTCGACGTGGCTGTCCTCGACCATCATGGCGTAATCGAGCACGGTCATGTCGGCCATTCCGCCATCGCGATGGCGTTCGTCGAGATAAGCGCGGAAGATCGAATATTGTTCGGAAGTCGGCGCCGCCGGCCGCATGTCGCCGACGATGTCGACATTGCGTTCGGCGACCCGCCGCATGCTGCGGGTGGGGCGAAAATCCTCGGCGGCGACGCGCACCGAAACGCATGCGCGGCACGCCTCGCAGGCCGGCCGGTAGGCAATCGACTGGCTGCGGCGGAATCCGCCATGGGTCAGGAGATCGTTGAGGCCCGGCGCGCGATCACCGACAAGATGCGTGAACACCTTGCGTTCTTCCTTGCCCGCCAGATAGGGGCAGGGCGAGGGCGCGGTCAGATAGAATTGCGGTGTATCGCGCGAATGCTGGGTCACGTCTGGTCGGGCATCCTTTTCATTGCTCGCATGGTTCCCTGGCGGATGCTTCTGGCCGGTCCCCTCACATGCGCGGCGGGCCGGCGCGCAACACGCTGGCGCGAACTTCGTTGTTGATCACGATCGTACCGACCACCATATCATGCAGCAATCGGCGGCGCTCGTTGAAGAAGCAGACGATCAGGATGAGCGGTGAAAAGATCGAAACGCTGATCCAGAAGGCGACCGCGTGCACCGCGCCGAGCACGAAATAAGCCGGTGCGCCGTACCAGGTCCGCATTTCGATATCCATGACGCGCATGCCGATGGTCGCCGAACGCGGTCCGCCCAATGTCATGCCGTAATAAACGAGCGCCCAGATGGTGGCGACAATCGGCATCAATCCGTACAGAACGATGCCAAGGCCGAAAGTGACCACGGTGATGGCAAAAAAGAAAACCCACAGAAAGATGAGCGGGATCGCAAGAATGAACAGATCGACCAGGAATGCGATCAGGCGGCGCGCCGGCACGCCGTCGAACAATTCCGGATTGGCCGCCGGATCGTAGGCGTGCGGCTTGAGTTCGATGGACATACCTATCTTTTTCGGGTCACCGGTCATCGTCGCGGCCATGCGGATTCAGGCTGAATCCTTACGCGATCAGGATGTGGATAAATGGACCCGGATGCAAGGGGCGTGGCGGCGGGTTTTTGGCGGTGGGAGATTGTGCACGTCTCCCCTAGTGTCCCGATTCCGAAGTTCGCTTCATTCTGCGGCGGCTTCGCAAGCGAACTTCGGAATCGAAGGACACTAGCAACATGATGATTCTAGTGTGGTTTTGGTTCAGAAATTCCCTTGACGGACTCGCGGCGAGAATGACGGGAATTTCTGAACCACCACACTTAGATCGGCGGCCAATGCGAAGGATCGTCCTGCTATTGGCTCTTGCCTTGCCGCTGACGGCGAGCGGCTGCATGCCGGCTATGGACC
>CAMDXM010000350.1 GCA_945878025.1 Pseudorhodoplanes sinuspersici
GGATGACGGATTGCAACTGGAGCATGGCTCGTTCTTCTCCCTCCCCTTCAGGGGAGGGTGAAGTAAGCAGGCGCCCCGCAGGCGGGGGAGGGAGAAGAAAAAGAAAATGGCCGCAACGTGTGCGGCCATGACGACGCGAGAGACGCGCGCATATCTAACCACCGTCATGGCCGGATTTATTCCGGCCATCCACGTCTTGCTTGGCAAAAATAAAATGCCCGGCACGAGGCCGGGCATGATGGGCAGCAAATTGCGAAAAGACTTTCGCCTCGCGGCGCGGACGATCAGCCCGCCTGCTTGCGGCGCGCCAGCGGATAGGCCGGGTTGGCGTACAGATAATGGATCTCGTCGCGGCCGAAGCGCGCTTCGTTGACTTCCAGGGTCGCGCCGTTGAGGCCGCCTTCCGGCAGTTCCTCGACCGCGAAGCGCAATGCCTCGGCGGCGTTGTCGAAGCGCTTGTAGGCGACCGGCCCGCGCGTGCGGCGGCTGCGGCTCGGATAAAGCTCAGCCGGCGCGGCGTAGTCGAAATCGGCAAGTTCGCGCGCGAGCTTCACCGAGACATCGCGGGCGCGGTTGATGGATTGGGGTTCCTGCGACATTGCAACCTCCTTCAAACTCACTGTCGTGAAACGCAACGAGGCTGCGGATGCGCGCACCGGTGCAAGCGTTGTCCAGTATATAGGAGTTCTTTGCGTCAAAACGAGGGTTGAGCCTGAAAATAGCGCTTTTTCAGGCGCTTGCGGGCGTCGTATCGGCGCGCGTGGTTAGCGGAAAAAATGGCCCCGCCGCCAAGCCGGCCAAAGCCGACGCTAAAGCCGACTTGGGTATTTTGATTGCGGGGCCAGCCGTTTTTTACATCGGCTGCCGCGGCCGGAACCGCCGCCTAGCGGCAGACCGTGATGCGGCGGCCATGGCGCCAGAAGGTGTCGCAATGGCGATGGTGCCGATGCCAATAGCGATGGCGGGAGCTGAAATCCTGCGACTTCAAGTTGACCTGCCCGGCCGCGACGCCGCGCGGGGCCGCGTCATGAGCGAAAGCCGGCGCGGCAAAGCCGAGGGCGGCCGCCGCGGTCAGCGCGAGAACGATGGTCTTCATGGGGGGTCTTCTCCTTGAGCCGGGCGACATCGCCCGTCGCCCACACGCTCGCACAAAGATTGCGGCTTCGGTGCGCGTTACAGGAATTTCATGTTTATAAACAAATGTTTAGACAGGAACTGGCTGAGCCAATGAATGTTATGCTGCAGTGCAACACAGCCATGCAAAGTTCCCGTTGGTGCGCGACCGAATATTACTTTACATTGCAAGTAATTTCGTTGCGCCGAGGGCACGTCCGGATTCCGGACCAGAAGGGCCCCGCGCTTCGGCATTTCGGGACGTTCCAGGGCCATGACTGAAAACGCCAAGCGTGGCGTCGTCCACGCTTTTTGCGACGCCGTGTCGTCGCGCGATCCCGGCCGCCTCGCGGCCGTGATCGACGACAATATCGAATGGACTTTATTCGGGCCGATCGACCTGTTTCCGTTTTTCGGGCAGCGGCGCGGCAAGGCCGCGGTCATCGCCACATGCGACCGGATCGCGGACACGCTGTCCTTCATCCGCTGCGAGAAGGAGACCTTGCTGGTCGACGGCAGCCGCGCGGCGGGGCTGGTGCGGCTCAACGCGGTCGATACCCGCACCGGCCGCTCGCTCAGCCTGCGGCTCGCCTTGTTCGCGGAATTCCGCGAGGGCCAGCTCATTGCGATGAAGGGCTTGCTCGACAGTTTCGACGCCGTCGAGCAGGCGCTCGGGCATCATATCGACCTGTCGGACGTCGCCTGAGAGACCGATAACGAGGCAGGCGCGTGCAAATCCCACGCGCCTGTTGAACCGTTCTCCCCGTTCGCCATACTGATACTGGCACATGGGGGACTTTGAGACATGCCGCATCGTCCGGCGCTCGCAGCGTTGACACTCGCCGGGTTGCTGGTTCTCACGCTTCCCGCTTTCGCGCAGCCCAACACAGCCGCCTGCAAACGCGAGCTTGCCGTCACCCAGACCAGAATGAAGCAGTCGCTGTCGCTCGTGGGCGCCGCCCGCGAGATGAGCCAGAAGGAGCGCTGCTCGGCCTATTTCAGGGCGCAGGAAATGGTCACCGAGATCCGCGGCGGCATCGAGCGCTGCGAACCGGATGCGAGCCATGCCAGCGCCTTGCGCGACGTCGACGAGGTCGACAGCGAACTCGGCAAGACCGTCAACCGCCTGTGCCCGCCCTCGCCCGGCATGATCCGGATCAACGCGATCTTCATCAAGCGCATCGGCGCCAGCGAATTGCCGCGGGGGATCGCGGCGGTTCACGGCTGCGAGACCTTGCCGCGCACGATTTTCGTCAACGAGCCGTTCGAGAATGGCCGCATCATGCTGGCGGGCTGCAAGGGCAACGAGACCGCGAGCGCGCAGGACAGCGCCGCGCGCAACGCCGCGCCCAAGGCGCTGGCCGACGAACAGGTCGCGGTCTATCTCGCGCTCGATTCCACGGGCCGCGGCGCGCGGCGTCTCACGCTGCCGATCCTGCTCGCGGACGGGCGCGAGGCGACGACCGATCTCCTTCCGTCGCAGGGCGCGAGCCCGCAATCGCGCGACCGCCTCGCCGGCAATTGGGCGCCGGCGCAGGACGGCGTCTGCCGCATCCATGCCGAATGGAAAATCGCCGCCGGCAAGCCGACGCTGGTGCTGTGGCAGGAACTCGCCGATTGCAGCAAGCCCGGCCCGCCCGCGTTCAAGACAATTCTGGACCGGCGATAAGCACGCCGGCTTGCCTGGACCGGCGATAAGCACGCCGGCTTGCCTGGACAAGCGGTAATTCGCGCCGCTTTTGCCGCCATCGCGCCTTGGTTGAGCCACGATGCCGCACGCTGGCGGTCACTTTCGCATGTCGCAATCGCGCGATCGGGCGCGCTTTGAGACGCATGAACCGGGGCGGGGCATGCGGCCGACGGAGTGGGACATGACGGCTTTACGCAGGCTCGGCGATATCCAGCAGGCGACCGGACGGGGATTCGAAGGCGAGATCCGCGAATTCATCCGCCGCGATGTCAGGGTGCGGCAGCGCCCGCTCCATGACGGCGATACCGGCGTGGAAAATACCGTCAACCTGATCGACCGCGTCTCCGGCGCATCGGTCGAGGAGATCGACCGCGTCATCGCCGAATTGCAGGGCATGCGCGAGATGCTCCGCAGCGAAGGCGAGCGCGTGCGGCGCGAACTCACCGGCTATGCCGGCCTCAGCCAGTCGGCCATGACCTCGATGAAAGTCATCGCCGACACGCTCGCGCAATTCCGGCCCGAGAC
>CAMDXM010000351.1 GCA_945878025.1 Pseudorhodoplanes sinuspersici
CATCTTACCTTGCGAATTCCGATGACCCCCACCCCGACCCTCCCCCTTTCAGGGGGAGGGAGAAAAAGAACGCAGCGCCCGGGACAAGTTATGAGATTCTAGCTCTGCATGCCCCAGCGCCGGATGGTGGCGTTCTCGATGGTGCGGAAGATCACGCTTTCCACGAACAGGCCGATCAGGATCACGGTCAGCAGCCCCGCGAACACGGACGCCGTTTCAAGCTGGTTGCGGTTCTCGAAAATGAACCAGCCGAGCCCGCCCGAGCGCGAAGACGCGCCGAACACAAGCTCCGCCGCGATCAGCGTGCGCCAGGCAAAAGCCCAGCCGATTTTCAATCCGGTGAGAATGGAGGGAAACGCCGCCGGCACCAAGAGAAACGCGACATAGGAAATGCCGCGCAAGCCGCAATTCTGTCCGGCCATGCGGAGCGTCTGGCTCACCGAAGTGAAGCCGGAATGCGTGTTGAGCGCGACCGCCCACAGCACCGAATGCACGATCACGAAAATCAGGCTCTTCGCGCCGAGGCCGAACCAGAGCAGCGCCAGCGGCAAGAGCGCAATTGCGGGCAGGGGATTGAACATCGCCGTCAGCGTTGAAAGCAAATCCGTTCCGATGCGGGTCGAGACCGCGATGGTGGTCAGCAGGATCGCGAGCGTCAGTCCGATGCTGTAGCCCGCCGCCAGCACGGTGAGCGAGGTGAGCGTGCGCTCGATCAGCGGCCCACGAATGAGCGCGTCCTGGAACGCCTCGAGCGTATCGAGCAGGCTCGGAAACAGCAGCGGATTGGCGGCGTAGCGGGCAAAGGCCTCCCATGCAACGGCGAGGAGCGCGAGCACGAGCAGCCGGCGCACCAGCGTGATGTTGGAGAGCCGCTCGAACAATGTGAGCGGGCGGGCGACGTCGCCGATTGCCGCCATCGTATCGAGCGTGATCTCGCGCTCGGCCCGCACGGGCGGCAGCAACAATGCCATGCGTTCAGCCAAGGGTTCAGCCATGTCCGGGTCCTCTCGCCAATGTGGTCTCGATCCTGTCCGCGAACAGGAGATTGTGGATGCGTTTCTGCAGGCCTTCGAATTCCGCGCTGCCGGGGTCGTTGAACCCGAGATGATGCGCGTTGAGCTCGGCTTTGACGCGGCCGGGATGCGGGGAGAGGACAAGGATGCGGCTGCCCACAAGCAAAGCCTCCTCGATCGAATGCGTGACGAAGATGACAGTGAAGCCGACGTCCTCCCACAATCCGACCAGCTCTTCCTGCATCTTGCGCCGCGTGAGGGCGTCGAGCGCGGCGAAGGGTTCGTCCATCAGCAGCACGGCCGGCTCCATTGCGAGCGCGCGCGCAATGGCGACGCGCTGCTTCATGCCGCCGGACAGCATGTGCGGATAGATGTCGGCGAATTTGCTCAAATTCACTTTCGCGATCAGCGAACGGGCGTGCTCCTCGGCTTGCTTGCGCGGCATGCGGCGGTTGACCAGCAGCGGGAACATCACATTGCCGAGCACCGTCTTCCACGGCAGCAATTGGTCGAATTCCTGGAACACCATCATGCGGTCGGAACCCGGCCGCTCGATCACTTTTCCGTTGAGGGTGATGGTTCCCTCGACCGGCTTCATGAATCCGCCGATGGCTTTGAGCAGCGTCGTCTTGCCGCAACCGGATGGGCCAAGCAGCACGAAGCGCTCGCCGGCAAAGACCTCGAAATCGACCCGGTAGGTGGCGGTGACAAGATGTTCCTCGGTCTTGTATTGCAGCGTGACGCCGTCCGCGCGCAGCACCGGGGCGGCATTGACGGACGGATCGGTCCCGTTGGTCGCCATGAACGTCCTCCCACCGTCCCGGATGGGCGGCGATTTTGTTTTATCTACGCTAGTGTCCCGGAATCCGAAGTTCGCCTGCACTTGCAGCATTTTCGAGAGCGAACTTCGGATTCCAAGGGACACTAGAACTTATTAGCTCTAGTGCGGTTTTGGTTCAGAAGTCCCCTATCGGACTCGCCGCGAAATAAAGGGGACTTCTGAACCACCGCACTAGTAAATCGGGGTCGCTTCGAGCGGCGCTTTCGTTGTATCGTCCCCGCAAAGGTGCGGCGCCGTCAAGCGACCGCGCCAACAAAGCCCGCGCGGCACCTGCCGGACTGACGGGCGTCAGGGAGGTTTCAATGCTGCGCATTTTCACATTCGTGCTGGCGCTGTCATGCGCCGCGATCCAGGCCGATCATGCCCGCGCCGAAGCGAACACGATCCGCGTCGCCAAGCAATTCGGCATCGCCTACATGCAATTCATGGTCATGGAAGACCAGAAGATGATCGAGAAGCACGCCAAGGCGGCGGGCCTCGGCGACGTGAAGGCGGAATTCAACCAGTTCCGGTCGAGCGACGTGATGAACGACGCGCTTCTGTCCGCCAGCGTCGATTTCGTCTGTCTCGGCATTCCCGGCATCATCACGATCTGGTCGAAGACCAAGGGCACGCCGATCGAGGTGCGCGCCGCGTCCGGCCTCAATGTGTCGCCGCTCATTCTTCTCTCGCGCGATCCGGCGATCAAGTCGATCAAGGATTTCAAGGACGGCCACAAGATCGCGATGCCGGCCGTGAAAGTCTCGATGCAGGCGATCATGCTGCAGATGGCGGCGGCGAAGGAATTCGGAGCGGACAAGTTCAACTCGCTCGATCATCTCACCGTGTCGATGGCGCATCCCGACGCGACCGCGACGATGCTCGGCGGGCAAAGCGAAGTCGTCGCCAATTGGTCGTCGGCGCCGTTCCAGTACCGGCAGATGAAAAATCCGAACATCAAGAAGATCATGACCTCGACGGATCTCTTCACCGAGCCGCTGTCGTTCAACGTGATCGCGACCACGTCGAAATTCCGCAGCGAAAATCCGAAGCTCTATGCCGCGTTCCGCGCGGCGCTCAAGGAAGCCACCGACTTCATCAACGCCGACAAGAAGCGCGCGGCGCAGATCTATCTCAACGTCACCAAGGACAAGATGCCGCTCGATGAGCTGGTCGAAATCCTCGGCGATCCCGCGATCCAGTACACGACCAAGGTCGGCGGCATCAATGCATTCGTGAGCTTCATGGCCAAGACCGGCACGCTGAAGAATCCGCCGGCGGACTGGAAGGACATGTTCTTCGCGGAATCGCTGTCGGGGTCGTAGTCGCGGTTAGCCGCTGATCTCAAACGTCGTCATGCCCGGCCTTGTGCCGGGCATCCACGTCTTTAGAGCCATTTTTCAAGAAGTAAGACGTGGATGGCATCGGAAGTCGGGCTTGCTCGACTTCCGTGCGTATTAAGCGT
>CAMDXM010000352.1 GCA_945878025.1 Pseudorhodoplanes sinuspersici
CCTTTACACCTTCCCGGCCTCCCGGCGGCGACACCGCCGATACCGGGCCGGAAGGAAGTGGGGCACCAGGGTTCGTCAAACGCCGCAGTGGAGCGCCGTAAGGCGAAACCGGTCGATCGCAAGGCCGGTTGCGTGCTCTTCGCAGGAGCACGCGATTGATGAATACGCGCCGTTACGGCGCTCCGCTCCCTCATTTGAAGGGAGCAAATCGAAAGAGGCGACCGGAAAACTCCGGCGGGAAACCGCTCCGCGAGACCGGACGAGGCGTGGCTGTTTGACAATTGGCGGTGATGCGGGTTCGCTCTTGCTCCGCCTCATCCTGAGGAGCGCCTGAAAGGCGCGTCTCGAAGGACGAGGCGGCCAAGCTTTACGAACCTTGGCCTTCATGGTTCGAGACGCGCTGCTAACGCAGCGCTCCTCACCATGAGGATCGCGCCTCAAAACTTCCCGTATTTCAGATACGCAGCTTGCGGGTCCATGCCGCCGAGGATCGCGGTACGGATCTTGTTCTCGGTTTTCGACGCCGTTTCCGCCGCGGTCACGATTTCCCCGGCGCGCGCTTTCGGCAGCACGACGACGCCGTCCTGATCCGCGAGAATGTAATCGCCGGGATTGATCGTCACCGGCCCGATGCGGATGGGAACGTCCATGCCGGCGACCAGCCAATAGCCGACAATGTCGCGCGGCGTGGTGTAACGCGCATAGACCGGCATCTTCATGTCGATCAGAAACGAGATGTCGCGCGAGGCGCCGTCGATCACGCAGCCGGGAACGCCTTTCTTCATCAGCACTTCGCCGGACAATTCGCCCATATGCGCGACTTCGTTGTCGTTCGGCTGGATCACCACGACATGGCCGGGCTTGGCCTTGGAGAGAAAGCCGGTCCAGGACAGAAGCGTCTGGTGCGGATCGGCATGTCCGTCCACCTTGCCGAGCACGGTGAATACGGGACCTGCGATCTTCTTCTGCACCGTGACGGAGCGGATGCTGGAGGGCAGCGTGAAGTCGCGCAGGCCCATGCCGCGCATCACGTCATGCAGCGCGCCGGTATAAAGCCGCGACAGGCGCGCGGTGAGATTATCCTTCGGCGCGCTTCTGCCGCTGGATTTTTTGGATGGGGTCTTGGTCGGCTTCTTGCGGCCTTTGGCCATTGTTCTTCCTCCGCTAGAGATCTTCGTCATGGCCGGGCTTGACCCGGCCATCCACGTCTTAGCTACAGCAAGAAAGACGTGGATGCCCGGCTCAAGGCCGGGCATGACGACGGAAAGAACCGTCATAGGATCATGTATGCCGCAAGGCCTCGATCGGGTCGAGACGGGACGCGCGCAACGCCGGATACCAGCCGAAGAACACGCCGACGAGGCCGGAGAAAGCGACCGCGAGCAGGATCGATTCCGGCTGGATCAGCAGCGGCCAGCCCGCCGCGTTCGAAATCAGATAGGCCGCGCCGACGCCAAGGAGAACGCCGATCGCGCCGCCGATCGCGGCAAGCCCGATGGCCTCGAACAGGAATTGCCGGAGGATATCCCGTTGCCGCGCGCCGACCGCGAGCCGCAGCCCGATCTCGCGCGTGCGCTCGGTGACAGAGACCAGCATGATATTCATGATTCCGATGCCGCCGACCGCGAGCGAGACGCCGGCGACGGCGGCGAGCAGAACGGCGAGCGTGCGCGCGCTGGCCTCGCGGGTCGCGGCGATGTCGGCAAGGTTGCGGATCGAGAAGTCGTCGTCCTGTCCCGGCTGCATGCGGTGGCGCTGGCGAAGGAGCGCCTTCACGTCTTCCTCCGCTGTGCTGAGACTTTCGCCGTCGCGCACCTTCACATAGATCGAGCCGACCGCCCGCGCATTGGCTTGGTTGCGGCCGAGCACGCGCTGGCGCGCGGTGTTGAGCGGGACGAACACCACGTCGTCCTGGTCCTGTCCCCAGGTCGACTGGCCTTTCTTCGCCATCACGCCGACGACGCGGAACGGCACGTTGCGGATGCGCAATTCCTGTCCGATCGGATCGAGCCCGCCATAAAGATTGCGCGCGACGGTCTGGCCGATCAGCGCCACCTGCGCGCCGCGCGAAATTTCCTCCGGCTCGAACACGCGCCCGGTATCGGCATCCCATTCGCGCGCCTCGAACCATCCGAGATCGACGCCGAACACGCCGGTCGCCCAGTTCATGCCGCTTGCGATCAATTGCGCGCTGCCGCGCATATAGGGCGCGGTCACCTGCACGCCGGGCACTTCCTTCATGATCGCGGCGGAGTCTTCATCGGTGAGCGTGGAGGCCGCGCCGCTGCCGAGCCGCACGCCGCCCTGGGTGACGTTGCCGGGCATGACGATCAGGAGGTTTGCGCCAAGGCTTCGAAGCTGCGCCACCACCTGCTCGCGCGCGCCGCCGCCGACGGCGACCATCGCGATCACCGCCGAGACGCCGATGATGATTCCGAGCATGGTGAGCGCGCTGCGCATCTTTTGCAGGCGCAGCGCATCGAGCGCCGAGATGATGGCGTCGAGCAATGTCATATGGCGGCCCCGGCGAATTCCGGCGGCGTTTCCTTCTGCAACGCCTTCAATTCCTTGGCGGCGTCGGCGGGCTTTTGCCTGGAGTCGCTCAGCACGCGGCCGTCCTTGAAGCGGACGAGGCGCGAGGCATAACGCACGATATCCGGCTCGTGCGTGACGACAACGATGGTCGCGCCTTCGCGATTGAGCTGCTGGAACAGCGCGATCAACTCTATCGACGTCTTGCTGTCGAGCGCGCCGGTCGGTTCGTCGGCGAGCAGAACTTTCGGCGCATTGACCAGCGCGCGGGCGATCGCGACGCGCTGCTGCTGGCCGCCGGACAATTGCGTCGGACGATGATGCAGCCGGTCGCCAAGGCCCACGCGCCGCAACGCGGCGGCGGCCTTCTCGCGCCGGCTCGCACGATCCTCACCGGCATAGATCATCGGCAATTCGACATTGCCCATGGCGTCGAGCCGGTCGAGCAGGTGGAATTGCTGGAACACGAAACCGAGCTTGCGGTTGCGTATGGCGGCGAGCGCGTCGGCGTTCATGGCGGAAACCGTTTCGCCGTCGAGGCGGTAGGCGCCCGATGTCGGCCGGTCGAGACAGCCGATCACATTCATGAACGTGGACTTGCCGGAACCGGACGGACCGGTCACCGCGACGAATTCACCGGAATCGATTTTCAGGTCGACGTCGACGAGCGCCTGAACGGTCTCGTTGCCGAGACGATAGAGGCGGGTGAGCTTCTCGGTCTCGATCAGAGCCATTTTAGAAGCCGAAGCGCGGGCGGCTCGTTG
>CAMDXM010000353.1 GCA_945878025.1 Pseudorhodoplanes sinuspersici
CAAGCGCGCGTTCGACGCCGTCGCACATGGCGGCGACTTCGCGGCGGATCGCCTGTCCGACGGTCACGATGGATTCGCGCGCCACCGCTTCCGGTTCGCCGAGCCGCATCGCGACCTCGGCCATCGACTGGGCGACGAAACGCATCTCGCGCGAGCGCGCGATCATGTGGGCGAGCACGAAGAAGAAGGCGGCCGGCAGGAGGAATGTCGCCGAAAGCGCGAGGATGGCGAGGCCGAGATTGTCCGTGCTGCGCAGATCCGGCAGCGCGCTCGAGGCGAACACGCCGACCAGGATGACCCATACGAGCGAGCCGATCGCGGCGGCGATATAGCCGGTGCGCGCGGCGCGCGGCCGCAAGGTCTGCAGGATCTGCCCCATCGACTTCTGGTCGTCGTTGGCCGGGCGGCGCGGCTCGCCGTCGCCGATGCGGATTTCGCCGAACAGGTCGTCGTCGGAGAGCGACGGCGACGGGATGCGGCCGGCGCGGCCGGCCGGATCGGGACGAATTTCAGGATCGGCGGGCTTGGCGGTCCGGTTCGTGCGCGCTGGCGCCGATTTCATTTCGGCGTCCCTGACCTTCAGGGCTTCCTGGATCGCCGACATTGCCTCTTCGGTCGCATCCTTGGCCTTACTGGGAGTTTTCGCCATGTCGTTGCCGCCTCACCCTTACATTACTCAACCGAACCACTGACCGGACGCATCACAATACAGGTCGCATCGCGCGTATCGGTGCGGATCGCTTGCCCCCCGCGGAGCGGTCTTGAGATCGCTTAGGCGCAGGCAGAATTTGGCCTGACGCGAGACCATCCTAGCGACTCGGACAGTTGAACAAAACATTGGCGTTAAGGTCTTTTTACTCATCGTTAATGGTTCAGTGACCATGCCGGCGGCTGCGCCCCCAGCCGATTACCATCGATCCAGACCCCGCCATTGCGGCGCCCGTGCGGCAATGCCGCGGAATCGGTCGCCCGGGTCCGTTCGCGCCTTAAAAGCAGGGGAAAAGCAGCTCCGGACGGCCGTCCGCGGGACCGCTCAAGGAACCGGAACCGCTTGGTAAGCATTCATTAACGGTGAACGTGGTTGGCTTGCCACGCGACCCAATATTTACCCGGCTTTGGTCGCTGCCCGGCCAAAGTGGTGTGTTCAAGGGGACTTCAGAGCCCCGGGAGAGCGTGGCGGATGATCGAGCTGTATTCAGGTCTCGTCGAGCATGTATCGGCCCCGCCGCTGGCGCCGGTCGAGCGGCCGATCGATTTCGAGCATCTCTTCCGCATGACGCTTGGCGATCACGGTCTTGAGCGTGAGGTTCTGCAGCTGTTCGACCGTCAGGCCGGCATGCTGATGGAGCGGATTTCGCAATGCTCTCAAACCGCGCCCGGCATCGTGGCCGCCGCCGCCCATACCATGAAGGGATCGGCTCGCGGCATCGGTGCGTGGCAATTGGCGCGCGCGGCCGACCTGGTCGAAGCCGCGGCTCTGTCCGCGCGACCCGGTTTGCCCAAGGCCGTGCAAGCGCTGGCCGCCTGCGTCGACGAGGCAAAAGCGGCAATCGCGGATCTTCTGCGCGCGCATTGATCCCGATCGACGGGTCTCTCCTGATCTGAACGGTGGTACGCGCACACTGGCGCGCTTTGAGCCGACCCTATATAGGGTGCGGCATCGGCCGTCCGGCCGGTTCATCCATCCTAAGCCCCGCCGTCCATGCCCCATTTCCATGCCTAAGATCACCTACATCGATTTCCAGGGTCAAAGCCGCAGCGTTGAGGCCGAGACCGGATCGACGGTGATGGAAAACGCCATCAAAAACGGCATTCCCGGTATCGAGGCGGAATGCGGCGGCGCCTGCGCCTGCGCGACCTGCCACGTCTATGTCGACGAGGCCTGGCGCGAGAAGACCGGCGGGCCCTCGCCGATGGAGGAGGACATGCTCGATTTCGGCTTCGATGTGCGGCCGTCTTCGCGGCTCTCCTGCCAGATCAAGATGACGCCCGAGCTCGACGGGCTCGTGGTCCATACCCCCGAACGGCAGGCGTGATAGACAACAGCCATCGCGGTTGAGCGAAGCGATCAAGGCAGCATGAGCGAACCGATCAAGACGGATGTTCTCATCATCGGCGCGGGTCCGTGCGGGCTGTTCGCGGTGTTCGAGCTCGGCTTGCTCGACATGAAAGCGCATCTGGTCGACATCCTGGACCGGCCGGGCGGGCAATGCGCGGAGCTCTATCCCGAAAAGCCGATCTACGACATTCCGGGCTTGCCGATGGTCACCGGCGACGGGCTGACCAAGGCGCTGATGGAGCAGATCAAGCCGTTCGGGCCGACGTTTCATTTCCAGGACATGGTGCAGACGATCGAGAAGATCGGCGATCCGTTGTTTCGCGTCCGCACCGAGCAGGGCGAGACATTCGAGGCCAAGGTGATCGTGGTCGCGGCGGGCGGCGGCTCGTTCCAGCCCAAGCGTCCGCCGATCGCCGGCATCGAAGCCTACGAAGCCAAGTCGGTGCATTACGCGGTCCGGCAGATGGAAGCCTTTCGCAGCAAGCGCATCCTGATCGCGGGCGGCGGCGATTCAGCGCTCGACTGGACGCTCAATCTCGCGCCGGTCGCAAGCAAGCTCACGCTCCTGCACCGGCGCGAGGAATTCCGCGCCTCGCCCGACAGCGTGAAGAAGATGATGGCGCTGGTGGGCGAAGGAAAAATCGATTTCGTTCTCGGCCAGGTGAATGCGCTCGAAGGCAAGGACGGCCAGATCGAGACTGTCGTCGTCAAGCGCAACGACGGTTCGGTCGTCAGCATTGCCTGCGACGCCATCCTTCCGTTCTTCGGCTTGACCATGAAACTTGGCCCCGTCGCGAATTGGGGCCTCAAGCTCAAGGACGACGAACTCGTCGAGGTCGAGACCGCGAGCTTCGAGAGCAACGTGCCGGGCATTTTCGCCATCGGCGACATCAACACCTATCCTGGGAAATTGAAGCTGATCCTGTGCGGCTTCCACGAAGCGGCGCTGATGGCGCAGAAAGCGCATCGCTACGTGTTCCCGGACAAGAAGCTGACCTTCCAGTACACGACCTCGTCCACGAGCCTGCAGAAGAAGCTCGGGGTGAATTGAACCAGTTCCGGCTCATTCTTGGAGACGCATTGCTGCTAGAATCCTGCGACAGCATGGATACCCCGATAACCACAAAGGATTGACAAAATGCGGTCACTGGCCGTCTGCTTGACACTGTCGCTTCTTGTTTGCTCGGGTGGAGCAGCATTCGCTCAAGATGTCGACAAGAAGAAAGCA
>CAMDXM010000354.1 GCA_945878025.1 Pseudorhodoplanes sinuspersici
GAAGAGATCGCGCGCGCATTGTCGGGCCGCGATTTCGAGATCGTCTATGTCAATGACGGATCGAGCGACGGCACCGAGGCCGAACTCCAGTCGCTGATGGCGCGGCATCCGTATCTTCGCCAGGTCAAGCACGCGACATCGTGCGGTCAGTCCGCCGCCATCACGACGGGCGTGAGAATGTCCAAATCTCCGCTGGTGGCGACGCTCGACGGCGACGGCCAGAACGATCCGGCATTCCTTCCGGCGTTGATCGCGCCGCTATTGTCTCGGCGCGAAGTCGGGCTGGTCGCGGGACAACGCGTCGGCCGCAAGGCGTCGGGCTTCAAGAAACTGCAATCCCGGATCGCCAACGGCGTGCGCGGCGCGATTTTGCGCGACGGCACGCGCGATACCGGATGCGGGCTCAAGGCGTTCCGGCGCGACCTGTTTCTCAAGCTGCCCTATTTCGACGGGCTGCATCGCTTCCTGCCGGCGCTGGCGCGGCGGGAGAATTACGAGATCGCCTATGTCGATGTGGTCGACCGGCCGCGCGGTCACGGCGTTTCGAATTACGGCATGTGGGACCGGCTGTGGGTCGGCATTCTCGATCTGATGGGCGTGTGGTGGCTGTTGCGCCGGAAAAAAAGCGTGCCGCAGGTTTCGGAGGTTTTGAAAGATGCTGGTTGATCTCGCCCAGGCCGTCGGCGGTTATCTGCACGATGTCTTCGAATTCAATTTCGACTGGTGGGTCGTGCTTGGGCTCGTCGCGCAGGCCATGTTCACGATGCGCTTCGTGGTGCAGTGGATCGCTTCCGAACGCGAGGGCAGGAGCGTCATTCCAATCGCGTTCTGGTTTTTCTCGATCGGCGGCGGCGTGCTGCTGCTCGGCTACGCGCTTTACAGAAAAGATCTTGTGTTCATCCTGGGCCAGGGGTTCGGGGTGTTCGTCTATCTGCGCAATCTTTATCTCGTGCTGAAAGAGCGCGACCCGAAGACCGCCAGGATCAAGGCGTCCGCGAAAGCGCGGAAAAGCCGCGCTCAAGGTCGGCGATAAGATCGCCTTTATCCTCCAGTCCGATATGAAATCGGAGCGCCGGACCGCCCGGCGCCCATCTCGTCGCCGTGCGATAGGCCGAACAGTCGAACAGGATCACGAGACTTTCATACCCGCCCCACGAATAGCCCATGCCGAATAATTGCAGGGCATTCAAGAAGGCGTGCACCGCGGCTTCCGGCGCCGGCTTGAGCACGAGACTGAACAATCCGCAGGCGCCGAGGAAGTCGCGCCTCCAGATCGCGTGACCCGGGTCGGATTCGAGCGCGGGATGCATCACTTTGAGAACTTCCGGACGGTTCGCGAGCCAGCGCGCGATCTCGAGCGCCGATTTCTGGTGACGTTCAAGCCGGACGGCGAGCGTGCGAAGGCCGCGCAGCGCGAGATAGATGTCGTCGGGTCCCACGCACAGCCCGAGCGTGGCGACCGTTTCCTTCAGTTTCGGGTATGCGGTCTCGTTGGCCGAGATTGTGCCGAGCATCAGGTCGGAATGCCCGCCGATATATTTGGTGCCAGCCTGGATCGAGATGTCGACGCCTTTCTCGAAGGCTCGGAAAAAAAGCGGCGTGCCCCAGGTGTTGTCCATCAAAACGGTTGCGTTCGCGGTATGCGCGGCCTGCGCGATCGCGGGAATGTCCTGCATCTCGAACGACTGCGAGCCGGGAGCTTCGACGAAGACGGCGCGCGTGTTCGGCCGGATCAGCTTTGCGATGCCGGCGCCCGCGAGCGGATCGTAATAGGAGGTCTCGACGCCGAGCTTCTTCAGGATGGTGTCGGCAAACAGGCGCGTCGGGCGATAGACGCTGTCGGTGATCAGGATGTGATCGCCCGCGCTGACGACCGAAAGGAGGGCGGTGGAGACGGCGGCGGCGCCCGACGGCACGAGGCAAACGCCGGCGCAGCCGGGCCCCTCGATCGCGCGCAACGCGTCCTCGAGCGCTTCGGATGTCGGCGTTCCGCGCCGGCCATATTGATAGCGCGCGCGATGCGCCACGAGGTCGGCCGCGTTGGGATAAAGGACCGTGGAGGCGTGAATGACCGGCGGATTGACGAAGCCGTGATTTTCGGCCGAGTTCCGCCCGGCGACGACCAGCCGGGTGTCCGGCTTGAGGTCTTTCGCGCCATTATTGTCCGTTATTTTCGCCATGCGTGAGGTCCTTGCCGGGATGCGGCATTACCGCGTTCCCGGTTCGAACCGTCAACCCCTTGACCTGTCTGTCCAATCGTTCTGAGATGTCCCGCAGTCGGGGAATGATGTGGGATTTCGGATGGCCTATTCGGCACAGTCCTCTCGGCGGCAGTCGCATCCGCGGCGGCCCATTCCTTCGCACCGATCGCATACACCTTAAAAAAGAGGGGAACCTAGTATCATGAAGCGCGTATTCATCACGCTTGCCATTGCGGCGGCGTTCGGCATCACCGCTCAGGCGGCGTCGGCGCAGACGCTCAACACCGTGAAGCAGCGCGGTGTCCTGCAATGCGGCTCCAATACCGGCCTTGCCGGGTTCGGCTTGCCGGACGCGCAGGGCATCTGGACCGGTCTCGATGTGGAATATTGCCGCGCCATTGCCGCCGCGATCTTCAACGACCCGACCAAGGTCAAATTCATCCCGCTGACCGCCAAGGACCGGTTCACGGCGCTGCAATCCGGCGAAATCGACGTGCTGTCGCGCAACACCACCTGGACGTCTTCGCGCGACACGCAGCTTGGCCTGAACTTTGCCGCCACCAATTATTACGACGGCCAGGGTTTCCTGGCGCGCAAGTCGTTGAAGGTGAATTCGGCGCTCGAACTCAATGACGCGGCGATCTGCGTGCAGCAGGGCACCACGACCGAACTCAATCTTGCGGACTATTTCCGCGCCAACAAGATGAAGCTCAAGACCGTGACCTTCGCCAGCTCCGACGAGGCCATCAAGGCCTACGACGCCGGCCGCTGCGATGCGTTCACCACCGACGCCTCGGGCCTCTATGCCGAGCGTCTTCGCCTCGTGAACCCGAACGACCATATCGTTCTTCCGGAAATCATCTCGAAAGAGCCGCTCGGACCGGTCGTGCGCCATGGCGACGACCAATGGTTCGATATCGCCAAGTGGGTCCATTTCGCCATGATCAATGCCGAGGAACTCGGCGTCACCAAGGCGAATGTCGACGACATGATGAAATCCGAAAATCCGGACATCAAGCGTCTGCTCGGCACCGAGGGCAAGCACGGCGAAGCGCTCGGCCTGACCAACG
>CAMDXM010000355.1 GCA_945878025.1 Pseudorhodoplanes sinuspersici
CAAGACCGAGCGCGACAAAGAAATCCGTCATCCCCAAAACGCCCGCCCTCGTCCGCCCTTTATCGGCTCTGTTGTATCAGAGCCGAGTTGTCATTTTTTGTTTGAGCACGATCTTACCCGAAAACCGGTTCCCACCCCGGATCAAGTCCGGGGCGGGCTTTTCGGGATCATGCTCAGCGCGCCGGCGCCGCCTCGCGCGGCTTGCCGCTCGGATCGACGAAAAAGCGGAAGAATTCCGAATCCGGCTTGAGCAGCATCCTGGTGTCGTTGTGGCGCAGGCCCGTCTCATAGGCCTGCATCGAACGATAGAACGCGAAAAAGTCCGCATCGCGATTGAACGCATCGGCGAAAATCCGGTTGCGTTCGCCGTCGCCCTCGCCGCGAATTTGCTCCGCGCGCGAGGTCGCGTCGGCGACCAGCACGGTGACGTCGCGATCCGCGCGCGAACGGATTTCCTGCGCGCGTTGCGCGCCCAGCGCGCGGAATTCGGCCGCCTCGCGCTGACGCTCGGTCTGCATGCGCTGATAGACCGCCTGGCTGTTCTGCTCGGGCAGATCGGCTCTGCGGATCCGCACGTCGACCACGGCGATGCCGTAGGTCTGCGCGTCGCGGTCGAGCGCTTCGCGGATGCGGCCCATCAGAACCGAGCGCTCGTCGCGCACGACATGGCTGAAGGTCGCTTCACCGAGAACGCGGCGCAGACCGGCATTGAGCAGCGTGCCGAGCTGCGAATTGGCGGCCGCGACCGAACCCAGCACCTGGTAATATTTCAGCGGATCGGTGATCTTGTAGCGCGCGAAAGCGTCGACCACGAGACGCTTCTGGTCCGAGGCGATGACTTCCTGCGCGGGATTTTCAAGATCGAGAATGCGCTTGTCGACATAGACCACGTTGTCGATGAACGGCGTCTTGAAATTGAGGCCGGGCTCGGGGATCACGCGCACGGGGTTGCCGAAGCGCAGCACCAGCGCCTGATGCGTCTGATTGACGGTGAAGAGCGCGCTATAGGCCACCGCGCCCGCGAGCAGGAGAAGGACCAGCAATACGCCGCCCACGAAACCGAGCTTCATTGGGTGCCTCCCGTACGCGCCGGCTGTTGCGGCGCCGGCCGCCTCGTCAATTCGTTGAGCGGCAGATACGGCACCACGCCGCTTCCGCCGGAGCCGTTATCCATGATGATCTTTTCGGTGCCGGCGAACAGCTTCTCCATCGTCTCCAGATAGATGCGCTGGCGCGTCACGGCCGGCGCCTTCTTGTATTCGTCGTAGATCTGCAGGAAGCGCGAGGTCTGGCCTTTTGCTTCCGCGACCGTCTGCTCGCGATAGGCTTCCGCGTTCTGCGTGATCTGCGCGACGCGTCCGCGCGCTTCCGGCAAGACCCTGTTGGCGTAAGTCTGCGCTTCGTTCTGCGCGCGTTCGAGGTCGGCGCGCGCGGCCTGCACGTCGCGGTTGGCGTCGATGACCTGCGAGGGCGGGTCGACCTTCTGCATCTGCACCTGGTCGATCAGCACGCCGGCATTGTAGGAATCGAGCGTCTTCTGCATCAGGTCATGTACGGCGGTTTCGATATTTCCCCGCACGGTCAGGATCTGGGTGAGGTTGGAGCGCCCGATCACTTCGCGCATCGCGCTTTCGGCGACCGCCTTCACCGTGCCTTCCGGCGCCTGGATGTTGAACAGGACGTCGCCGAGCCCGTTCGGCTTGACCTTCCACTGCACCGCGAAATCGACATCGACGATGTTTTCGTCGCCGGTCAGCATCAGGCTTTCTTCCGGCACGTCGCGCGTGGTCGGCCCGCGGCGCACGTCATCGACGACGCGCATGCCGATATCGGTCTTGATCAGGCGCAAGGCCGGCGCGGTGCGCACGCTCTCGACCGGATAGGGCAGATGATAATTCAGGCCGGGCGTGGCGGTGCGCACGAATTGGCCGAAACGCAGAACCGCGCCGAGTTCCTGGGAATCGACCCGGAAGAAGCCCGAGAAAAGCCAGAGCGCGATGGCCCCCATTCCGAGCAGGATGAAACCGCGTCCGCCCATATTCCCGCCGGGCAGGAAACTCTTGAGCTTGTCCTGGCTGCGGCGCAGCAGGTCTTCAAGGTCGGGGGGCGTACCGCCGCCCGATTGCGGACCCGAGCCCCAGGGGCCTTTCGGACCCGAACCCCAGGGCCCACCGCCCTGATTACTCCACGGCATTGAAATCTCCTTCAGCGCCGGGCATTCCGGCGAGCCTGTTCAGGCGGGGTTATAGGGACGATTTGTGTCCCTTACAACGCGCGTTCATGCCGCGCCTGCACGGATATAAGTAAGGTAAGTAAAGCCGCAATCGTCATGCGGACCTTTCGGCTGTTCGCGGCGTTCGATCTCGCGCCAGACGCCAGGATCGATCGCGGGAAAGCGGCTTTCTCCTTGCGGCGACATATGCACCTTCGTCAGCACCAGCCGGTCGGCCCGCGCAATGGTCTGCTCGTATATGTCGGCGCCGCCGATCACCGCGATCGCGCCGGCGCCGCGGCGTAGCGCATCGCCGCGCGCGGCCTGCATCGCCCGCTCCAGCGTCAGGGTCACGATCGCGCCGGCCGCGGAGAAAGCGGGATCGCGCGTGACCACGATATTGCTGCGTCCGGGCAGCGGCCTGCCGATCGACAGAAAGGTCTTGCGGCCCATCACCAAAGGCTTGTTCATAGTGACGGCCTTGAAATATTGCAGGTCGGATTTCAGCCGCCACGGCAGCGCGTTGTCACGCCCGATCACGCCGTTCTCTCCGACGGCGGCAACGAGGATGACATTGATTTTTCGGTCAGCTAGCCGCAATGGATTCTCAGGCAGCAAGACGATAAATGACGGCATCGTCAATAAAGATGCCATTGATCACATTCTTGCTGAATCTCGTCGTGCCAAGACCCTCAACTCGCAACACGCTTCCAATAGCCGCCAATAGTTTGTCACTGGGTGGGACTAGCTTAATGCGCGCAAGGTCAAGGCGAGCGCGCAGATCACCTTTTGCATCCATCGCCTTTGCCAAATCGAGAAAGGCTTCTTGCAGGTTAGTTCCTGCCTTAGGTGAACGAATAACAAGACGCCAGTCGTCAATGTCGGGGAAATGCATCCATGCGGCGCCGGTGACAGGGAATTTCGATTCGTCGAGCAAACGAATCAATTCACTACCGGCCTCAATGTCTTTTGTTACCAGTGCAGCATCAGCCACGTCATAACCCCATGGGTCGGATTT
>CAMDXM010000356.1 GCA_945878025.1 Pseudorhodoplanes sinuspersici
CCGACCGGCATTGCCAGACTCTCGCGCAGGCCGCGGGCGCGGGGGCCAAGACGTGGCGCGCTTATCTGTCCACGCAAGGCGCCGGCGCTGTGAACGCACGCGACCGCATCGGCCGCGGGCCCTGGCAGAATGCAAAGGGCGCCGTGATCGCAAAGGACGTCGCCGACTTGCACGGCGCCAGCAACAACCTCACCAAGCAGACCGCGCTGACCGAGAAGGGCGATCTCGTGAATGGCCGCGGCGATTCGCCGAACATGCATGACATCCTCACCGGTTCGCAGCCGGATGGCACCGCCTTCACCGTCAGCGACGACCGCACTTGCGGCAACTGGACCAAGAGCGGGGCGGGCACGGCAATTGTCGGCCACCACGATCGCATGGGCCTCGACGATTCTGCGCCGGCGAAATCCTGGAATTCGTCGCATCCCTCGCGCGGACCCGGCGGCGGATGCGCGCAGGACGATCTCAAGAGCACCGGCGGCGCCGGCATGCTCTATTGCTTCGCGGTGAATTGACGCTCCGCCGGATTGCTGCGCGGCGGCCTCTTCCCGCGCTTTGCGGGGAGAGGCTTTTTTGCGCCGCTCGGCTTGCGCCGTTTCGGCTTGCTTCGTTTCGGCTTGCGCCTTCTTTCCGTGCATTTGACGCAGAGGCACTTTGTCGGCCCGAAAAACAGGTCGAAATATTCCTTCCCGTAATCGTAGGTGATTTCCTCGTCCGGCCGGATCCGCCTGATCGCGCGCAGAATCATCTTTCCGCGGACGAGATCGGCCTCAGCATTCGGGCGGCAGGAATGATTCGCGTAGCGCGCGAGGTTTGAGCGCGGCGAGCCGTCGATGCTCCAATTCTTGTCGATCTCGAATATGTAGCGGGCGCCACGCTTCTCGCGGGCGGCTGCGACATCGGTCGAAATGCGCTCGCCGCCATAGACGGCAATGGTCGCGCCCTTTGTGATTTCGGCGATAGCGAAAAGGCCGAGGCCCGTTGTCGAGCGGCCGACGCGGAACCGTTTTCTTGGCATGGGACTGGAAAGCACGGGACAGGAAATGACATGCGAATCGGCGGGCCGACAACAGCCGCGGCGCGGATCAGTTCAGAATCCAGAAAAGCACCGCGACCATGTCGATCACCAAAGCGATGCCGGCCAGAACCGCGCCGAACGCGAGCCATTGGTTGAAAAAGGCGAAGAGCAAGGCCGGCAATGTGAAGAAGAAAAAGACGATCGTTGCCAGCACCGAGACCACGCCCGATTCGGTCTTACCGCCGCCGGGAGCCGCCTTCACCGTCGCGACGGCGATGGTGACAATCCAGAAGACTGTCAGGGCGGCGGTGACGATGAGAAGCGGCTGGCGCGGAACGCTATTTAACGACGACGGAGGTTCCGACATGAACGCGCTCGAAGAGGTCCAGGATGTCGTGATTGTACATGCGGATGCAGCCATAGGAGACGAATCCTCCGACCGATCCGGGCGCGTTGGTGCCGTGAATGGCGTATTCGCTGACCCCGAGCGTCATCGCAGCCACCCCCATCGGATTAGCGCCGGTGCCGCCGCGAATCACGTCGGGCATGCGCGGCTTGTCGCGCTTGACCTCGGCCGGCGGCGACCAATCCGGCCGCAAGACCTTGCGGCTGATGAAGCTCGTGCCGGCCCAGGCCTTGCCGGCGCGGCCGACGCCGACCGGATAGCGGATCGCCCGGCCCCCGCCCATCACGTAATAGAGCCGCCTTTCGCTGGTTTTGATCACGATAGTGCCGGCCGAATATTCGTCAAAACGCACGTTTTCCCGCGCTTGCGAGAATTCGGGGGCCGCGAAGCTCAGGATATTCACCGCAGCAAGCAGAAAAAGGGGCCGAAATCGCATGTTGGGCTCCGAAGTGGCTTTTGTCTTCCCATTGTTTATGCAGGGAAATTCAGGTGCGAAATGGGGTCCTTTGAACAGCCCTGCTATTTGCGTGGCCGTGTGTCTTTTTGGCACTAGTGAGTTTGAAACAAGGCTTTTAGGTTGTGCGTACTGACTCTGGACAGGGGGCTATCCCAATGAAGAAGTGTCTGCTCGCTACGGTCGCTGTGCTTGCTCTTTTGAGCGCAGCTGGCTGCACCACCGTCGGCAAAGCCCCGGTTGGCAAAGGCCCGGTTGTTGCGAAGTACTAAGGCTGAAATGCTACGAAAGGGCCGGCGAAAGCCGGCCCCTTTCTCTATTTCAGATTGGTAGGATCTTCAGAGTCTTCCACCATGCCTCCCGGAAGCGATTTCGGGGGTGTATAGCATTGTTCACTGCCATGCGGTTCCGGATGGAGCCAAGCTTGTGAAATGCGGATTGTGGAGCATCATGTGCTGAACCTCTCGAACAATTCGACCGGATTTGTCGCGGGCGCCTTCGCGTTCGCGTTTTCAATGATGTTCGCAGCGTCGCTCGCGAATGCGCAGAGCGCCGATCCCGCGCCTGCCGCTGCTTCCAGCGGCGGTTCGACCGCATTGCCGCAGATGAACGTTGTCGGATCGAAGCCCGACCAGAAGCCGGCCGGCACGCAGCCGGCGATCAGCGGCGGCAGCGCGTTGCCCGTCCGGGACGCGGTCGTCAACGCCTACCTCAAAATCCACCGCGAGCCGATCAAGATGCCGGTGACGCAAACCGGCTGCAAGCCGGCGATGGCGGCCGGCAAGCCGTATTTCGTCGAATTCCGTTCGCGCGGCGCTCAGAGCTTCGGCCACACCTTCGTATTTCATGGCCGTCTCGGATCGGGCAACCGATTCGCAAGCTACAGTGTCGCCGGCCTGCATCCAGCCGGCGAAGATCCCGCGACCTATGTTCAGGGTCTTTGGGCGCCGGTGCCGGCGGAAACCGGGGTGAGCTGGGGCGACCTCGACGAGCAATATCTCACCGCACGCTTCTGCGTGACGCTGAACGAGGCGGAATACAGGAAGGCCGTCGCCTTCATCAAGAATTTGCAGGCCACCAAGAAGACCTGGCACGGGACGACTTATAACTGCAATTCGTTTGGCGCCGACATCGCCAAGGCGATCGGGCTCGATGCGCCCAATCCAAACATGTATCTGCCCGACAAATTCATCAATCGCCTCGCGGAAGACAATCCGCGCGGCAAGAAAGCCGACGCCACGACGGCATTCTCGAACTGGCTGCAGCCGGCAAACGCCAGCGCGGCATCGACGAAACAGCGCTGACATCCGGCGCGCCGCCGCGGCTGCGACGCCGCGGCGG
>CAMDXM010000357.1 GCA_945878025.1 Pseudorhodoplanes sinuspersici
GATCGCAAGGCCGGCACGTGCTCTTTCGCAGGAGCACGCTCAATGCAGTCGCGCCGTTACGGCGCTCCGCTCCCTCTTTTTGGGAGTGAAGACGCGCTCCGCGCTTTTGCGGGGAGCGCAAATCGAGAGAAGCGATCGGAAAACTCCGGCGGGAAACCGCACGCGAGAGTGAAGAGGCGTGGCTGATTGAAAAATGTGGACGGGAAAGATGTGCGATACTCGAGGCGAGCGCGACTGTCTTTCCCTCTCCCCGTTTACGGGGAGAGGGTGGATCGCGAAGCGATCCGGGTGAGGGGCTTCTGGACGCAAAATGCCGGAAGCGCCCCTCACCCGACCGTCTTCGCGTTCGCTTCGACGGTCGACCTCTCCCCGCTTGCGGGGAGAGGGAAAAGCAAGACGTCGCCGCCCTACGGACTCTTCTGCCGTGCATTCACGGCAATCGCGGTCAGCGCGCGATGCGCGATGGCTTCGGCGAGCGCCGGCTGCTTGCGGGTTTCGAACACGGCGTCGGCCAATTGCGCCATGACGCGCTCAAGCCGCGCGCTCGTCCAGTTGCGCAACGCGGTCTCGATCATCGCCTTGCGGCGGAAATGCACCGGCGGCCGTGCGCTCTCGACCGCCTGGCTTGCCGGCGCGCCGTCATCGACCGCGAGCCGCAGCCGGTGCAGGTTCGCGACCTGCCGCAACGCCGCCGAGACGATCACGCCGGGCGCTGTGCCGGCCGCGCGCGCTTTTCCGAAATGCGTTTCGACATCGGCTGGCTTTCCGGCAAAGGCCGCGTCCACCACATTGTCGAGCGCGAGCGCGGAGGCGTCCGCCACCACCGCCAGCACGTCGTCGAGCGTGACCTTGCCGGTTTTCTGCGCATAGAGCGCGAGCTTCCGGATCTCGTTGCGCGAGGCCACGCGGTCGCCGCCGAGAAAGGGAATCAGCGCCGCGCGCGCGTCGGGAGCGATGGAAAGTCCCGCCTGTTTCATCTCGTCATCGACAAGGCGCGCGAGGTCGCGCTCGCCGTCGGCGTAGCAGGGCAGGGCGGCGGCGTTCTTCGCGCGTTCGCACAGCGTGCGCAGCGGGGAGTTTTTTTTCAGGTCCCCGGCCTCAATCACCACGCGGCAATCCGGCGATGTCGCGGCGATCAGCGCCTCGACCGCGGCGGCGATATTGCGGCTCGTCGGCTTGACCCAGACCGCGCGGCGGCCGCCGAACAGCGGGATGGTGTTGGCTTCCTCGACCAGGCGAAACGGATTGCCGGAGAGATCGTCACCTTCGATGCGCACGAGCGAGAACGGATCTTCGGGATTGTCGATCGATGCGTGCACGATGGTACGCGCCCGCTCGCTGACCAGGCCGGAATCGGGGCCATAGACCAGCACCACCGGCCGCGTTTGATCCGGGCGGGCGACGAAAGCGTCGACATCGGTGGCTTTGATGGCGGTCATGGATTTCTTATCCGCCTCATCCTGAGGAGCATTGCAACGCAATGCGTCTCGAAGGATGGGGCGGCCACATGGTTCGAGACGGCGCTTCGCGCCTCCTCACTATGAGGCCGAGATAAAAATGAAATCAAGTCCCGGCGAGGAAGAACGACGCCAGCCGCTGCTTGATCTGCTCGGCGATGACCTGCGAGGCGCGGTCCTCGGCGTCGCGCAATCCGCGCACGCCGGCGAAGCGTTGCTGCTGTCCGGGAATGTCGAACGAGACGCGCGCGAAGGTGCGGCCGCGCACGACGATCTTCTTGGTATTGAGATCGACCAGCGTATAGACGGCGTCGATGCCGTAATTCTCCACGTCCGGCCGCGCCGTGGTGGTGTCGACGATCACCTGCTGGCGGGTGCCGGCCATGTTGATCTTGAGCGCATGGGTGGGCGACATAGTTTTGCCCTGGCCGCCGCCGAAGTCGAAAATCAGCGCATTGCGGACTTCCACGCCAAGCCGCGCAATCGAGGTGCCGTTGGGCGCTTCGACCGGCTGGATGTCGACGCCGGCGAGCTTGTCCTTCACGCTGGCGCCGCTGATCGGGGAGGTCGAGCCATAAAGCGGCTGGAAACAGCCCGCGCACAGGCCGGCAAGGCCGAAGGCGAACGCGATCCGGCCGAAACGGCGGAACTCCAATGCTTTGTCAGGCCACCACATTCACGATCCTCTGGGGCACAACAATGACTTTTTTGGGGGCTTTGCCCTCCAGCGCCTTTTTTACAGCATCGAGCATTAACACGGCAGCCTCGATTTCGGACGTTTTGGCATCACGGCTAACGGTGATGTCCGCGCGCTTCTTGCCATTGACCTGGACGGGCAGGGTGATGGTGTCCTCGACCAGCAGGGCCGGCTCCACCTTGGGCCAGGGCTGCACGGATACGAGGGATTTATGCCCGAGCGCGGCCCAGCATTCCTCGGCCAGATGCGGCATCATCGGCGCGAATAGCTGCACCAGAATGTCGCCGGCTTCCTTCATCGCAAACGAAAAGTCCGGCGTGACCTTGGCGGGGGAATCGACCTCGCCGATGGCATCACCGATCGCGTTGGCGCATTCGTAGATATGCGCCACGCAGCGGTTGAAGCGCAGCTTGTCGATGTCGTCGGAGACTTTCGAAAGCGCGCGATGCGCCGCCTTGCGGATCTCAAGCGGCATGCCTGAAAACTGCGCGGGCTTCGCGGCCGGCGCGCCTTCGCCGATCTCCGCGATCTCGTTCACCAGTCGCCACAGCCGCTGCACGAAACGCCACGCGCCCTGCGCGCCTTCCTCGGTCCAGATCACGTCGCGTTCGGGCGGGGAATCGGAGAGCATGAACCAGCGCGCGGTGTCGGCGCCGAACGACGCGATGATGTCGTCGGGATCGACGGTGTTGCGCTTGCTCTTGGACATCTTCTCGATGTGGCCGATGTCGATCGGCTCGCCGGTCAAGGCCAGTTTCGCAACGCGTTTGTCGCCCGCGGCCTCGATCGTCACATCGGCCGGCATCACCCATTCGCCGTCGGACTTGCGATAGGTCTCGTGCACGACCATGCCTTGCGTGAACAGCCCTTCGAACGGCTCCTTCATGCCGACATGGCCGGTGACTTTCATCGCGCGGGTGAAAAAGCGCGAATACAAAAGATGCAAAATCGCGTGCTCGATGCCGCCGATATATTGATCGACCGGCAGCCATTCGTTGGCGGCCTTCACGG
>CAMDXM010000358.1 GCA_945878025.1 Pseudorhodoplanes sinuspersici
GCCAACGATCTCGTATCGGCGGTCGGAAACGTGCAGATGTATTACAACGGCTCGACCATCGAAGCCGACAAGGTCATCTATAACCAGAAGACCAAGCGGCTGCGCGCCGAAGGCCGCATCCGCCTGACGGAAACGGACGGCAAGATCACCTATGGCGACATTCTCGACCTGAGCGACGATTACCGCGACGGTTTCGTCGATTCGCTGCGTCTCGATGCGGCGGACAATACGCGCTTCGCCGCCGCGCGCGCGGACCGCACGGCGGGCAACATCACCGTGATGCAGAGCGGCGTCTATACGGCCTGCGAAGCATGCAAGGACGACCCCAAAAAGCCGCCGCTCTGGCAGGTCAAGGCCGCGCGCATCACGCATAACGAAGGCGAGCGCATGCTCTATTTCCAGAACGCCAGTCTGGAATTCTTCGGCATGCCGATCGCGTACTTGCCGTATTTCTCGGCGCCGGATCCGACGGTGAAGAAGAAAAGCGGCTGGCTGATGCCGATCTTTTCCTCGAGCTCGAAATACGGCGTCGCCGCGCAAGCCCCCTATTACTGGGTGCTGGCGCCCGATCGCGACGTGACCGTGACGCCGACGATCACGACCAAGCAGGGGCCGATGCTGCAGGCGGAATATCGCCAGCGTCTCGTCAACGGCGCCTTCATGATTCGCGGCGCCGGCATTTTCCAGCAGGACCTCGACGCGTTCCGGCGCAGCGACGGCACGGTGACGCCCGGATATCGCAATTTCCGCGGCAGCGTCGAAAGCACCGGCCAATTCGTGCTCAACCAGAAATGGGTCTGGGGCTGGGACGCGGTCAAACTGAGCGACAAGACCTTCTTCTCCGACTACAACGTCTCGATCCGGCAGACGCCCATCGATCCGTTCCAGACCGGGCTGACCGAAGGCACGTCGCAGCTTTATCTCACCGGCAAGGGCGATCGCAGCTTCTTCGACATCCGCGCGATGCACTTCTACGGCTATTCGCAATTCGACAACCAGAAAGAGCTGCCGGTCATCCATCCGGTGATGGACTACAAATACGTGTTCGGCCAGCCGGTGATGGGCGGCGAACTCGGCTACAAGCTGAACCTGACGAGCCTCACCCGCGGCGACGCGTCCTTCGATCCGATCACGACGCTCGCGCAGACCAACGCCCTGTGTAATCCGCTGAGCGCCGACCCGGCCGTCAAGAACACCAGCAACTGTCTCTTGCGCGGCGCTCCTGGCACCTATTCGCGCTTCTCCGCGGAATTGAACTGGAAACGCAGCATCACCGATTCCTTCGGACAGATTTTCACGCCATTCGCGTATGTGCGCGCCGACGTCGCCTCGATGGATATCCGGCCGCAGCCCGGCGTCAGCAACTATATCGACACCGGCGAGAGCAGTTTCGTGCGCGCCATGCCGACCATCGGCATGGAATACCGCTATCCCTTCATCAGCGTTCAATCATGGGGTACGCAAACGATCGAACCGATCGCCCAGATCGTCGCGCGGCCCAATGAACGCCTGATCGGAAAACTGCCGAACGAAGACGCGCAAAGCCTGATCTATGACGACTCTAACCTGTTCCGGGTCGACAAATTCTCCGGCTACGATCGCCAGGAAGGCGGCGGGCGCTTGAATGCCGGCGTTCAATATACCGCGCAGCTCAATCAGGGCGGATTCTTCAACGTGCTGTTCGGGCAATCCTATCACCTGTTCGGAACCAACTCCTACGCCGCCGGCGACATCGCCAATACCGGCCTCAATACCGGTCTTGAAACCGACCGCTCCGATTATGTGGCGCGCGTGTCCTATCAACCCGACCGCATCTGGACGGTGTCGACGCGTTATCGCTTCGACGAAGATTCGTTCGCGGTGCGGCGCTTCGAACTGGAAGGACGCGCGAATTTCGACCGCTGGTCGCTGTCCGCGCTCTACGGCAATTACGACAAGCAGCCCGAACTCGGATTCCTGACCCGGCGCGAGGGCATTCTCGGCGGCGCCTCGGTCAAGCTGAACCAGAACTGGGTGCTGCAGGGCGCCGCGCGCTACGACCTCGATGCCGACAGATTCGATCAGACCCGCATCGGCATCGGTTATGTCGACGATTGCTTTATCCTCGCGCTCAATTACATCACGAGCTACAGCTACAGCGCCGATACCAAGACCGACCATCGCATCCTGTTGCAGCTCAACCTGCGGACGATCGCCGGAACCTCGGTTTCCACGGGCGTTGGCGGCCTCTAGAGCTCAAATCCGGCGTTCGCTACCGGGGGGGCGCTGCGAGCGAAGGCGAGGTTCGGCTTCGGAACACTGGAATTCGGGACTCTGGGATGACATGTTCTGTTGCGACACCGGGCTGCATTGCCGCGCCAGGCCGGACCGGTTCAGAATCGTTTTTACACGGCGCGGCGGCGGCGCAACCGCCCGCCGCCGGCCACGCCACCCGGATTCCATAGGTTTCGCCATGCCTTTCTTGCGCGGACAATGTGCCAGGTTTCTGCCGATGATCGGCGCGATCGCAGCGGGGCTGCTGTTTGCGCTGCCATCCGGTCCGGCCCGCGCTCAGGTCGCAATCATCGTGAACGGCGATCCGATCACCGTCTACGACATCGATCAGCGCACCAAGCTCATGCAGATCGCAGGCCAGAAGGGCGCGACGCGCCAGCAGGCGATCGAGGAATTGATCGGCGACAAGCTCAAATTGTCCGCCGCCAAGGGCTACAAGCTCGAAATATCGAAAAGCGACGTCGACAACTCATTCGCCAACCTCGCCCGCAATGTCCGCAACACGCCGGACGGTTTTGCAAAGGGCCTTCAGGGCGCCGGCATCAATCCGGACACGCTGAAAGCGCGCCTGAAAGCCGACCTTGCGTGGTCCCAGATCATCCGGGGAAAATTCCAGTCGTCGCTGCAGGTCGGCGAGAAGGAAATCCTCACGACCCTGGAAACGCGCAACACCAAGGATGTCGGATACGAATATGTGCTCACTCCCATCCTGTTCGTGATCGCGCGCGGGGCGGCGGAAGGGGCGGCGGAAGGACGCAAGCGCGACGCCGAGCTTCTTCGGCTGCGCTTTCTGGATTGCAACAGCGGCATTCCGTTCGCACGCGCGCTGCGCGACGTGGTCGTACGCGAGACGATTCGCCGGAATTCGGCCGACCTGTCCCCGCA
>CAMDXM010000359.1 GCA_945878025.1 Pseudorhodoplanes sinuspersici
CAAGCGGATAGGCGAGAAAGAGGATCAGGAACCCGGCCGCCGGCAGCATGAACCACAGACCGAGCCAGTCGCGATTGACCTTCAGCCGTTCCCACGTCGTAACGTGCCGCATCGGGCTTTTCGCTTGCGTTCGATCCAAAGTCGCAGCCGTCATGGAACCTACCGCTTAGGAATCTGCCAAAAGGAAAAGTGAGGGCGGAGCAAGCGCTCCGCCCTCGATAGATTTACGCGCCGCGATAGAGGCGCTTCGCCTGCCGCTCGCAGATTGCGATGGCGCCTTTGATGTCCTCGCGGCCGAGGCAGACATTGGCGAACATGTCGACGACCAGGAAGTCGGCGATCGCTGCCGCCGCCCGTTCGCCGGGTTTGCCGACGCCGGAAGCCGGAAGCGAGCGCTTGCTCGATTGACTGAACACTTCCCGTTTGCGGTCTTCCTTCCAGACTGGGCTGTTGTCGTAGGCATTCAGGCAATGCGTGAGATAGCCCTTCGCGCCGCTCAGCCACGGATCGAAATTGGGCTTCTCCAGCATGAAGGCGATAAAGGCCTTCGCCGCCTGCGGGGACTTGGAATATTTGAACGCGAGGATCGGCACATGGAGTTGCAGTTCGGTCGGCTTGCCGATCGGACCAACAGGGTAATAGGCGTGCTCCACGTCGTCGGCGATCTCTTTCTTGGTCGCATCGGCGAGCGCCGCGACATAGATCGAGATGCCGTTATTGGTGCAGTGGAGTTCGCCGGCCAGGAACGCCTTGTTGTTCGAGGAATCGTTCCACGAGCCGCAGCCGGGAACGAAGGTCTCGGACAATGCCTTGGTGTATTCCAACGCCTTGACGGTTTCCGGCGAGTTGATGACGACCTTGTCATCCTTGTCGACCAGCCACGCGTTGTGAGCCCACAGGAGCCAGTGCGTCCAGGCATTGGCGTCGCCAGAGGCGTGACCGAGGGCAAGGCCGCCCGGAGTATTGTTCTTCTTCAGGGCCTTCATGAGCTCAAGGAAGCCGGGGAGATCTTTCGGGAATTCCTTGAAGCCCGCCTTCTCCATGGATGACTTGCGGTAATTCATATAGCCGCCGATCGAAGCCACGGGGATGCCGAGCCACTTGTTGCCCTGCTTGACGGTGATTTCCGCCGCGCTGGTCCAGCCGCCGTATTTCTTGCCGAGGTAATCGGCGACATCGTTCATCTCGAGAACTTTGTCCGGGAAAAGCTGCGGCAAGGAATGCAGACCCCAGGCGATATCGGGACCCTGACCGGTATTCGCGGACACGGACGCCTTCGGCTGCAGGTCTTCGAAGGATTCGCTGAACACGTTCACTTCGACGCCGTTGGCCTTTTTGAAGGCCTCGACCATCGCCATGAAGGCTTCATCCTCGGCAGGCACGAAACGCTTCCACCGCATGACGGTGAGCTTCGCGCCTTTTTCCGGCTTCCACGGGCTCGCTTGCGCCCAGGCGCGGGCGTAATCGAGCAGCGCCTCGCCGGACAACATTCCGGCTGCGGCAAGTGCGGTTCCGCCCTGAAGTACGGTGCGGCGGTCAATCATGGTCATAGTGACTTCCTCCCTTGGAACTTTATTTGGAATTTTATGACGTCAGACGTTTTCCGGTCCCCGCGTCGAACAGATGCACGAGCTTCGGATCGGGTTTGAGCCGGATCTTTTCGCCCGGCTTGAATTGGTGGCGTTCGCGGAACACCGCGGTGATCTCCTGGCCGCCAAGCTTGGCGACGACCTGGATTTCGGAACCGGTCGGCTCGATCACCATGATCTCCGCTTCGGCGCCGTCGTCGGCGATGACGAAATGCTCGGGCCTCACGCCGTAGACCACGGGCCGGTTGTCGGAGCCCGAGGGCGCCGACGCCACCGGCAGCTTGACGCCGCCGGGACCAGTGAATTCGGCTTTGCCGTTCACGCGCAGCGTGCCTTTCAGCGTGTTCATCGCGGGCGAACCGATGAAGCCGGCGACGAATAGGTTGTCGGGTTTGTCATAGAGATGCAGCGGCGCGCCGATCTGCTCCACGATGCCGTCATGCATCACCACGATCTTGTCGGCCATGGTCATGGCTTCGATCTGGTCATGCGTGACATAGACCGTCGTGGTCTTGAGCCGCTGATGCAGCTCCTTGATCTCGGTGCGCATCTGGACGCGCCATTTGGCGTCGAGATTGGAGAGCGGTTCGTCGAACAGGAAAACCTGCGGATCGCGCACGATCGCACGGCCCATCGCCACGCGCTGACGCTGGCCGCCGGAAAGCTGCCGCGGATAGCGCTCGAGCAGCGGCATCAGCCCCAGGATCTCGGCCGCGCGGTTCACTCGGCTTTCGATTTCGGTTTTCGGCGCTCCTCGCAGCTTGAGCGAGAACGCCATGTTGTCGGCGACGGTCATATGCGGATACAGCGCGTAATTCTGGAACACCATCGCGATATCGCGTTCCTTCGGCGGAACGTGGTTGACCACGCGATCGCCGATGCGGATTTCGCCGCCAGAGATGTTTTCCAGCCCCGCGATCATGCGCAGCAAGGTCGACTTGCCGCAGCCCGAAGGCCCGACCAGCACGACGAATTCGCCGTCAGTGATGGAGATATTGACGCCGTGGATGACGTGCGTCGTCCCAAACGCCTTGCGAACATCGCGGATTGCGACCGACGCCATACTTACTCCTCCCAGAAATCCACGCGGTTAGCCGCGCTTATGTACCCCTGACGGGGCGGTTTTGTATGACTAGCATGTTATAAACAGGCGGTCTAAATCAAGCGCAATGATGCGCCAGATCAACCCATGCGTCCGATTGACGTGGGCCTTGCACCTCCGACACGTTCCCGCCCTTCCCGAATAAGATATACCTGCAACGCGGCATTAATACTCTTGACGAATGGAGATAACGATGGCGGCGAATAAAGCCGAGGTTCTTCTGCTCGGTCCGGCAATGCCGCTGATCGTCGAGGGAATCGACAAGAATTTCACGCTGCACAAGCTGTTCGAAGCCAAGGATCGTGACGCCATGATCGCGGAACTCGGCCCCCGCGTGAAGGCGATGGCGGCCGGCGGCGGCGGGCACGCCCTCATTGCCGGCGATTTCATGTCGAAATTTCCCAATCTGGAGATCATTTCG
>CAMDXM010000360.1 GCA_945878025.1 Pseudorhodoplanes sinuspersici
ACCTTCGGCTGCAAGGTCCTTCCACACCCGCCTGGCACCATAGGTTCGGTCACTGCCAAGGAAGCTCGCGCGAACCTTCGCACCAAGCTCTTCATCGCTGCGGCTGCGCTGACTGCGCGGCCGCGTCAGCCAGGCATAGAAGCCACCCCGCGAGACACCGAGCGCCTCGCACAACCATCCCGCCGGCCAGATCCCCCGGTGCTTCGCAATGAAGGAGAACTTCACGTCGATTCCTTCGCGAAGTAGGCCGCGGCTTTTTTTAGGATGTCGCGTTCGGCCTTCAGCTTGGTGACCTCGCGCCTGAGCCGCGCGATCTCCAACTGCTCCGGCTTCATCTGTCCTTGGCCGGGAAAGGCATGCTGCGGATCGTCCGCAAACTTCTTCACCCAGTCCCGCAACTGCGACGTATGCACGCCCAGGTCTTGTGATGCCTGCACATACGACACGCCGCGATCCTTGATCAGGCGCACGGCCTCAAGCTTGAACTCTCGCGTAAACTTCCGCCTCTCCATGACGCACCTCCGGTTCCATCAAAACACCAAACTCGGTGTCTTCGGAACCGGGTGCAGGCCAAGTTGTCATTCGCTGCGGGGAAGGTGCCAACAAAAAGCTTGAGCGCCTCGTGAGCAACCAACCAGTGAACAGCAGACTTCGCAGAGTGGCGCGCGTGACCGAGTTGTCTCGCGCTCGCCCGGCATTCTAAAGTCATACCGAAAACCCCTAGCCGTCGAGCGTGAATTCTCTTGTGATTTCAAATTTGAAATTAGAGCTTTCGCTCATACCGAAAACAATTGATTATGGTACGGTTATTCTGTACGATGGCGCTGGATGAGGAGGCGCCAATGTCCCGTGTTGCGATTTACACCAGAGTTTCCACTGGCGGTCAGACCACTGCGAACCAATTGCGCGAACTGCAAGCGGTTGCTCAGCGTCTTGGGCACCGAATTGTCGCGGAGTTCACTGACAAAGGAATCAGCGGCGCTAAGGGCCGCGACCAGCGTCCCGGCCTGAACAAGCTTCTTGAAGGTGTAACTCGGCGTGATTTCGACAAGGTCATGGCGTGGTCGGTAGATCGCCTTGGAAGATCGCTGCCCGATCTGCTGACATTCATGGGCGAGTTAAAAGCCAAGGGTGTTGACTTGTACTTGCACCAGCAATCGCTCGACACCAGTACGCCCGCAGGCAAAGCAATGTTTCAGATGCTTGGCGTGTTCAGCGAATTTGAACGCGAGATAATTAGGGAGCGCGTCCGCTCAGGTCTGGACCGAGCACGAGCTCAGGGCAAAGTTCTGGGTCGGCGCCGGAATGACGACCCAAAGCGATTGGATTCCGTCCAGCGCCTACGCAAAAAGGGCGTCGGCATTGGCAAGATTGCTCGCACCCTCGGCGTCGGCGTGAGCTATGTACAGCGCGTCGTCGCGGAAACTGAACGTAAGCGGTCTGGCCCGGGGCGCTAAGCTGGAATGTCGGCTAACGGGATAAAAGCCGGGATTGGATCGCTGCTGTCGGAGCCAAGACCGCTTACATCGAGCCAGGAAGTCCGTGGGAGAATGGTTATTGCGAGAGCTTCAATGGCAAACTGCGCGATGAGCTGCTCAACGGAGAAATCTTCTACACCTTGAAGGAGGCCCAGATCGTGATCGAAAACTGGCGGCGTCACTACAACACTATCCGCCCGCACTCTTCGCTCGGGTATCGACCGCCGGCGCTAGAAGCCCTCGTCTGGCCAACAACCAAACCGGTGGGGCAAATGCAGTCTCTAAACTAACATTCCATACGGACCACTCAGTGGGGGCCGGTCAGTGCGGCAGCGTTCGGGACAATCCGCCGGAGAAAACGGCAATTGACCTGACGCTGAGAGGGACGTAATTTTGGGTTGCAGGGGGTGGGGACTCAACGTGGGCGCGCTATATCGCTTCGCTGGACTTTGCGTTGTTCTGTCGCTTGGCGCCGGCTGTGTGGCAAGCGAAACGCGGAGCGTGAGCAATCCCTCCGATATTCCTGCGGGCAAGTATCGCAAAGTCGCACTTTTCATCGAAAACCTCGATGAATCTGAGCGAGCCTTAGCGGAGCAGATCGTGATCTCCGCTCTTCAGAGCGTCGGCATTCCGGCCATCAGTAGTTCGAACTTGTTCAGAAATCGGGGCCCAATCAATCCGAACACTCAAGCCAGCATCATCCGAAAAGAAGGTTTCGACGCCGTTTTATACGTGACTGTTTTAGAGAAAGGCGCCGCCGAGGAGCGCGTGCCGAACGCTTATTATGATGGAAATATGGTGAATGTATCGATGGGGTTCGTCACCGTCGGGCATAGCCTGACTGATCTGTATGTCGTGAAATCCGATGGCAGTGTGTATCACCCGATGCTCGCGATGAAGACGCGGTCGGAATTGCAGGACGTAAAGTCAGCCAAGAACGTATGGGCGGCCGAGACGGTTGCCACTGGACATGCTCGCACGACGAATATGTCCGCTCTGTTCACACAAGCATCTCAACAAATCACGGAAAAATTGCGAGCCGATCAGGCAATCTGAGGGGCAATATGCGAGTCATCCAGATATTGATTGCGAGCACGCTGTTCACGTCGCTGGGTGTTTCGGCTTCGGCGCAGAAATATATCAATTCGCCGAATAGTGGGCTAGCGGTGCCTGCACCGCAGAATTTTCCGCAAGCCCCCAATCGAGTCGCTTCGCCATCTCCGGTTTATCAGGCTCCGGCTCCTATCATTAACGCTCCGGCTCCGCGCACCATGCAACCGATGGTGTCCGGCGGTATTGTGCAGAGACCGGGTAATGTCGTTGTGCCGACCATTAGTCGGGCGCCCGCTTTCTCTCCCGGATTCGGAGGTACGGCTGGTTCAACTCCGCAAACAATGCCGTCCGCGACCGTGCAGCGGCCAAGTTTCGCCCCGAGCTATTCTGGACAATCTCCGCAGAGCGCCCCTGCGGGTGGACGTGTGGTCGCTCCGGCGATCAATCAGGTGCCGACATTTTCTCCGAACTTCGGGGTTGCCGGAAGCACGCAGTCTGTGATGCCGGCAACAACGCCACCTGCAAGCGTGCGGCCA
>CAMDXM010000361.1 GCA_945878025.1 Pseudorhodoplanes sinuspersici
TCATGTCGGAAGCATAGGACAGCACGCATTGATGGATCGCGGGATCGTCCGGCAGGCGGCCGGTGGTGCGGATCCAGACATTGAAGCGGCCATCCTCGAATTTCTTGCCGCGATAGCGATCGAATTCCACCGGACGCAATTCGATCGGGCGTTCGCGCTCGTAATATTTGCGCACCGGGTCGGGCATCATCGGCAGAATGCGCTCGCGCACTTCGGATTCGTTCGGCAGGTCTTCCGGAAACGGCACGTCCGGCATTTTCGCCTGATGATCGTAGCCGGCTTCGTTGTTGTGAAACGACACCGACATGGTGAAGATCGGCTGGCCGTGCTGGATCGCCTTCACGAGGCGCGTGGTGAAGCTCTTGCCGTCGCGCGTGCGCTCGACGTCGTAGATAATCGGCACCTTGGGATCGCCGGGCAACAGGAAATAGGCGTGCATCGAATGCGCCAGCCGCCCTTCGACCGTGCGGCACGCGGCAACAAGCGCTTGTCCGATCACCTGGCCGCCGAACACGCGCTGCCATCCGACCTGCGGCGAGCGCCCGCGAAACAGGTTCACTTCGAGCTGCTCGAGGTCGAGAATTTGAAGAAGTTCCTGAACGGCGGCGGACATGCGGCGGCTTTCGGTTCTCTGGACGGCAGCAATGAAAGACGGTCAGACGGGATGTAAAGTCAAGCAAGACGGCTGCGTTTGGCGCAATGGTGAAACGCGCTCCGGGATGTTATTTTGATCTCCAAAGAGAATAGCAGGCACATGAAAAAGACGGACGTTCTGATCGGCGGCGGCGGATTGGCGGGGCTCGCGCTCGCCATCGCGCTTCGTCAGGGCCTGGGCCGCGGACTTGGCATCGCCGTCGCCGATCCTGCGCTTGAACGGCCAACGCGGGACGCGCGCGCCTACGCGATCGCCGCCGCCGCGCGCCGTCTGTTCGAGACGATGGATGTGTGGCGCAGCGTTGAGGCGGATGCGCAGCCGATCCTCGACATGGTGGTGACCGATTCCCGGCTTGAAGACGTGCTGCGCCCGACCTTCCTCACCTTCGACGGCGAGATCGAACCGGGCGAGCCGTTCGCGCATATGATCGAGAATGCGCCGCTGGTCGCCGCGCTGACCGGACGCGCGAAGGAGATCGGCGTCGAATTATTGCCGGCGGGTGTCGCCTCGTTCGAGAACAATCCCGGAAGCATTGCCGTTACATTGTCCAACGGCGAGACAATCGCGGCGAAGCTGCTTGTGGCCGCCGACGGCGCGCGCTCGGCGATCCGCGAACAGGCCGGCATCAAGAGTTTCGGCTGGTCGTACGGACAATCGGGCATCGTCACCACCGTCGCGCATGAGCGCGAACACAATGGCCGCGCCGAGGAACATTTTCTGCCCGCCGGTCCGTTCGCGATTTTGCCGCTCAAGGGCAAGCGTTCGTCCATCGTCTGGACGGAGGATGAAACCGAAGCCGGGCGCATCGTGGCTTTGCCCGATACGGAATTCCATGCGGAGATCGAACGCCGCTTCGGATTGCATCTCGGCGATATCGAAGTCGTCGGTCCGCGCCGCGCTTATCCGCTCGGATTGTCGGTCGCGCGCTCCTTCATCGCGGAGCGCCTGGCGCTCGTCGGCGACGCCGCGCATGTCATTCACCCGATCGCCGGGCAGGGACTGAATATGGGTTTGCGCGATATCGCGGCGCTCGCGGAATCGGTGGTCGACGCGGTGCGGCTCGGTCTCGATCCTGGAAGCGCGTCCGTGCTCGAGCGCTATCAGCGCTGGCGGCGTTTCGACACCATGGCGATGGGGTTTGCGACCGACGGCCTCAACCGCCTGTTCTCCAATCGCTCGGACGTGCTGAGATTGGCGCGCGACGTGGGTCTCGGCATCGTGGACCGGTTGCCGATGCTGAAGGAATTTTTCATCCGTGAAGCAGCGGGCGTTACCGGCGAGGTGCCGAAGCTCCTGCGCGGCGAGGCGCTGTAGCTGTCCTGTCATCGCCCGCGTAGGCGGGCGATCCAGCGCAAGATCGACTTTTATCGACTGGATGCCCCGCCTTCGCGGAGCATGACAACAAAGGATGTGGCGGCCGCTTACGTCAGCGGAACCGCTTCCACCGCCTGGCGGAACGCATCGCGCTTTTGCAGGGCGGCGTACCAGCGCTGCAGGTTCGGCAATTCGGGGCGCTCCGGCACGAGTTGCCAGAACCGGTAGCACATCACGCCGACCGGAATGTCGCCCATGGTGAAGTGATCGCCGGCGACATACGGCGTCTTGCCGAGTTGCGCGTCTAGAATTTTCATCGCTTCGATGGTCTTGGATTGCGAGGCCGCGATGGCGGCGAGGTCGCGTTTTTCTTCCGGCGTGCGGATCAGCCCCCAGAACGCGGGCGTTATCGCGGGACCCAGCACGGACAATTGCCAATCCATCCATTGATTGGCGAGCGCGGTCATTTTCGGGTTCGCGCCCTCAAGCTTGCCGCCATCGTGGTTGCGCGCGAGGTAACGGATGATCGCGTTCGATTCCCACAGGATGAAGTCGCCATCCTGCAGGGTCGGGACGAGCCCGTTCGGATTCATGTTGAGATAGGCGGGTTCGCGGTTCTTGCCGAAATTTCCGCCGATATCGAAGCGCTCGTTCTCCAGACCCAGTTCGCCAACCGCCCACATCGCCTTCTGGACGTTGGACGACGTGTTGCGTCCCCAAACCTTCAACATGGTTCGCTCCCGGTTCGCTTTTTTGCTGTTGCGGATTGTTGCGGACTATTGCCGAAATAAATTCAGTCGAGCCGGCGCGCCTCTTCCGGCAGCATGATCGGAATGCCGTCGCGGATCGGATAGGCGAGCTTGGCCGCGCGCGAAATTAGTTCCTGCTTCGCCGCGTCGTATTCGAGCGGTCCCTTGGTCAGCGGGCAGACCAGGATTTCCAGAAGCTTCGGATCGACCGATCCTGCGGGAACATCGTTCAAGGTCAGCCTCCTTGCGCCGGACGCCAAATCCTCGGCGCCAAATCCTCGGCCTCTTGTCCCTAGTGTGGTGGTTCAGAAATTCCCTTCATTCACGCC
>CAMDXM010000362.1 GCA_945878025.1 Pseudorhodoplanes sinuspersici
GATGGATTGCGGCCGGCGCCTGGCCGATTTCTGCAATCGCGCATTGTCGCAAGCCGCGAGCTTTTCGTTCCTGTCGCACAGTCTCGGTGCGCGGCTGGTGCTGGAAGCGATCAAGCATCTCGACCGTCCTGCGCGAAATGTCGCGCTCACGGCCGCCGCCATCAAGCGCGATTGCCTGTCCGGCGAATATGCCTCCGCGTTTTCCAACGCCGAGACGATCTCGGTGCTCGCCTCGCGCGGCGACAAGGTGCTCAAGCTCGCTTTTCCGGTCGGCGATTCCTTTGCATCCCTGTTCGGCAACGATCGCTCGCAGCCGCAGGTGGCGCTCGGTTACGAGGGGCCGCAGCAGGCGATCGGGGCGACGAAGCCGCCCTGGCAGATTCCGGATACGGCGAAATACGATCACGGCGACTATCTGCCGCCGTCGAATGTCACGCTCACCGCGGCGCAGGCGCAGAGCCGGAAATGGGAGAAGCCCGCGGCCTTCATGCGCCGCGCCTTTCGCGGCGAGCGGCAGGATTGGCCGTGAGACGGAAAGCGCATCGTGTTGCCGCCGGCCACTCGTCTCGTTGACCGCGGTTCACTTCGTCGGATAGCCCGGCGGAAGCTTGCTAACTAACCGATCCGCGTTCGCGAATGGAGGAAGGCTTCGTGATTGCACCTGAATGGAGCCGGGTTGTCGCGATCACGGATAGGGCATCGTGAACGCGCGCGGCGTTCCTTCGTCGGGCCCGTCGAAGAGCACCAGAAAACGTAGTGCACCTGCGACGGGATCGAGCGGCAATATCGCCTCCGGTTTGCCTTGATCGGTCGTGAACTTCGGCAGATCGTGCGGCGGCTTTTTGATGCCTTGGCCGTCCCAGACATAAATCGAATATTGCTCGTCGGTGCTCTCGGTCGCCGGGCCGGCGAGCACAAGGAACGTGTTGTCGTAAACGGCCAGATCGCGCACACCGCGTCCGGGTCCAAGATCGAGTTCGTGCAATTCGGCCGGCGGCGCGACATCGAAAAGCGTGCTCAGCGAAATGGAAAGGATCGCCGCCTTCTTGTTGTCGTTGAGTATTGGTCCTCGCAATCCGGCATAGAGCCGGCCATCACGCACGGCGACGCCCTCGATCGTCAATCCGTTTTCATGCAGTGGCTTGTTGACGTATGGCTTGAGCCGGTCATCGGCGACGAGAATTTTCGTCAGTTCGACCGAATCCTTGATCTCGGGCGCGGCAGTCAATTTGCCGTCGGCGGTGATCGTCGCGGGATCGATTTTCAGCCGAAAGAGATGACTGTTCGCCTTGATTTTTGCGCCAATCTCAACCGCATCGGTTTCGTGCCGCGGATGGCCATGCGAGCCCATCACGTAGAAATAGCCGTCGGCATAAGTCACGCCTTCGGCATCGAGTTCGAGCAGCTTGCTCGTCTGCGCCGACTGGTCCTTGATCAGCCGAATGAATTCGCCCGCGATCATTCCGCCGTCGTTGACGATCACGATCTGCGCGCCCTGCGACTCGTCATCGACCACCAGGCATTGTCGCGGAAAGCCCGACGCGGAGTTGCAGGCGATCCCGCTGACGTCCTCCGCTTTTTTGTCGTTCCGCTTGCCGAGGAGCTTACCCTTGACCTTCCACGGCGGCGGCAGCGCCGTGTCCTGCGCGCTCGCGTCGCGCCCGCAAGTCAGTGCGGTTGCAACCAGCAGCAGGATGAATCCTCTCAGATAAATTGTGAAAATGCTCGGCATGTGAGCGCCCCCGAACTGCGCGATATATTATTGTTATACAACCATAAGGTGAAAGCAACCGATTTGAATTTGGCATCGCCTTTGGTCAGGTCCCGACCAACGCCTGATTCTGCTTGCATCATGCCAAGCTGACCTCACGCCAATTCATGCGCGCGCAGCCGGTGCTCCGCCTGCGGCGGCGCAATCGAAATTCCGTCCGCGGCCAGCGCGCGTTCGACCGCGTCCTGGATATGCGCGCGCGAGAACACGTCGAGGGATTCGCTCAAGGCGTCCCACAATGCCCCCTGATAGGCGCGCGAGAGCGGGATCGATTTTTCCTTCGCGGCGCTCCCGATTTTTCCGTTGTGGCAATCGAGCGAAATGGCGCCGATCGTCCATTCGCCGGATTCGAAATAGCAAATCTCGGCGCAGCCGTTATGCGAACCGGAGCGGAATTCGCCGTCCCAGAAATCCGGCAATTCCTCGAATGGATAGAGCAGGGAATTCATGCGCGCGCCGCCGCGATGGCTATGCGTGCGTCCGTGCTGATGTATCTGTCCGCCATGAAAGGTCTCCCTGTTGACCGAGAGGCGACTATAGCATAATCAAATATTCAATAAAGATAAAAATGATGGATATCTGGCCGGGCCAAAGCCGCGGCAGCAATGGCCAGAGCGCAATCCGACGAAAGCCCGCCACGGGCTCGATCCGATTCAATCCGGGTGAACCAGACTCCAAAGACAAGCCGGCCTTCGGATCATGCCCATGCAACATCGCAAAATTCCCGGGACGCGGGTGCCGCCGAAGCGGCCGCGTATAACGGAACGTCATTGATCTGGATCAAGGAGTCGAGCGGACCCTGGACGGTACGTTTTTCCACAAGAGTCATGCTGCGGGATGCAAGCGATCCGAGGACGAAGGTGGCTTCGGGTCGTTTGACCAAGGCATGTCGGCCGTCCGCCTTCCAGTCCCACGCGCACGATCAGGAGCCGCAAATGGATGCGTCAACCGCCACGCATGGCGCACATCAGATGCACGATCACCCAGCCGGCTGGCGGCGATTCCTCTATTCGACCAATCACAAAGACATCGGCACGATGTACCTGATATTCGCGCTCGTCGGCGGCACGGTCGGGGGCATCCTTTCGATCGGCATGCGCATGGAATTGCAGGAACCGGGCATGCAGATCTTCGCGAGCGCGCACACATTCAACGTGTTCATGACCGCGCATGGCCTGATCATGGTGTTTTTCATGATCATGCCGGCGCTGATCGGCGGATTTGGAAACTGGTTCGTGCCGATCATGATCGGAGCGCCGGACATGGCG
>CAMDXM010000363.1 GCA_945878025.1 Pseudorhodoplanes sinuspersici
CCCTGCTGGTGCATGAGATCGACCGTGCCGCGCAATTCCTCGTGCGGGGAGAGGATCGGCTGGTTCTCGCCGACCGTCATTCCGAACAGCCGCAGCACCCAGCGCGCAAAAGCCTCGATCCCCATCAAGAGCGGGCCGAGCACTCGCACCACCAATCGCATCGGACGCGCGACCAGGAGCGCGCCGCGATCCGGCGCATTGAAGGCCGCAGTTTTCGGAATGATCTCGGAAAACACCACGACCACGATCGTCATGATGACGGTCGCGTAGATGACGCCGACATCGCCGAACCAGGACAACAGAACGCCGGTGGCGAGCGAGGACGCGGCGATATTCACCGCATTATTGCTGAACAGAAGCGCGCCGAGCAGGCGCTCGCGCGAAGCCAGGAGCCGGTTGACGATCTGCGCGCGGGTGTTGCCGTTCTTTTCCAGCCGCAACATGGCCGCGCGCGAAGACGCCGTGAGCGCTGTTTCGCTTGCGGAAAAGAACGCGGACAGCAAGAGGCAGACAAAAACGATGCCGAGCGCGATCCAGTCGTCCTGTGTCATAGCCCTGCGAGTTTACCGGACAGAAATTCGCGAATCCCGGCGGGATCGACATTCGCGGCGATGAAGCTCTTGCCGATGCCGCGCACGAGGATGAATGTCAGCGTCCCGCGCTTGACCTTTTTGTCCTGCGCGATCAGGTCCATCAGGCGGTCGGCGTCGAGTTTCTCGTTGGAGAAATCCGAAATCCTGACCGGCAGCCCGGCCGCGGACAGATGCGCCACCGCGCGCTCGGCCTCCGCCTGCGGGGCGAGGCCCTTGCTCGCGGAATATTGAAACGCCAGCGCCATCCCGATCGAGACGGCCTCGCCGTGCAGCAGCCGGTCTGAAAAGCCGGCGGCGGCTTCCAGCGCATGGCCGAAGGTGTGGCCGAGATTGAGCAAGGCGCGCTCGCCGTTCTCGCGTTCGTCGCGCGACACGATCATGGCCTTGGTCCGGCAACTCACCGCGATGGCGTGTTCGCGCGCCGGCGATCCGGCAAAAATATCCTTCCAGCTGGTCTCGAGCCACGCGAAGAAATCCGCGTCGCCCAGAAGGCCGTATTTGGCGACTTCGGCATAGCCGGCGCGGAATTGCCGCTCGGGCAGCGTGTCGAGCAGCGCGGTGTCGGCAAGCACCAAAATCGGCTGATGGAACGCTCCGATCAGATTCTTGCCTTGCTTGGAATTGATGCCGGTCTTGCCGCCCACGGACGAATCCACCTGCGCCAGAAGGCTCGTCGGCACCTGGATGAAATCGAGACCGCGGCGGACCGCCGAGGCCGCGAAACCGGCAAGATCGCCGATCACGCCTCCGCCCAGCGCAACGACAAGATCGTTGCGCTCGATGCGCGCTGCGATCAGCGCCTCGCAGACCTCTCCGAACACCGGCACGCTCTTGGAGGCCTCGCCGGGCGGCACCGTGACATGGGTGACGCCGATGCCGGCCGATTCCAGCGCGCCGCGCGCCGCGGCAAGATGCGCAGCTCCCACATTCTCGTCGGTGACGATCGCGGCCCGGGCGCCCGGCCGCAACGCGGCCATGCGCGCGCCCAGTTGCGACAGCACGCCGCGGCCGATCACGATGTCATAGGCGCGGTTGCCGAGCGCGACATCGACGACGATCGGATCGTTCGAACGCAAAGGCGCGGTCACGGCAATTTCTCCAATCCCGTCTCCATGCCCGCATTCAGCGCGGCGCGCAGCCGGTCGAGGATTTCCTCCACGATAACCTCGTGCAGCACTTCGCGCGATTCCACCGTGACGTCGGCCTCGGAATAGACCGGATAGCGCACATCCATCAATTGCTGCAGCGTGGTGGCGGGATCGGCGGTCTTGAGCATCGGGCGGTCGGTGCGCCGCTTGATGCGTTTCATCAGCACGTCGAAATCGGCCTTGAGCCACACCGACACCGCCTTGGCGCGGATCAGCGCGCGGGTGTCCGGATTCATATAAGCGCCGCCGCCGGTCGCCAGTACCTGCGGTCCGCCATCGAGCAGGCGCGCGATCACGCGCGCTTCGCCGGAGCGGAACTCGGCTTCGCCGCGGGTCTCGAAAATGTCCGGGATCGACATGCCGGCCGCTTCCTCGATCTTCGCATCGGCATCGATAAAGGGCAGCCCCAGGCGGGCCGCGAGCTTGCGGCCGACCGACGATTTGCCCGCGCCCATCATCCCGACGAGCACGATCGAACGGCCGCCGAGCGCTGCGACAAGGGCGCAGTCCTGCGGCAGGGCGGCCATTTTGTTATGCAACGCGGCGTCCGGCATGGTAAATTTCGGCGTCAGATTCTTCGAAAAGCTTCTATCTCAAAAGCGGCGACAAGTCTCAACATGCCGAGCCTGTTTCGATTCCTAGTCATTGTCGGGATTATCGGCGGCCTCGTTTACGCCGGGATCATCGCCCTTGCGACCATGGGCGAGCCGCAGCCCCGCGAAATCACCGTCACGGTCCCGCCCGACCGGTTCTACAAGCAGCGATGAGCCGCGCCGTCGCCAGCCGGCCAGCCCGCGCGGAAAAGAACGCCGACGCAAGCCTGATCGCGCTGTTCCTCGACATGCTCGCGGCGGAACGCGGCGCGCGCGACAACACGCTTGCCGCCTATGCGCGCGACCTCGGCGATTATTCCGCGCATCTGTCAGCGGGCGGGCGCGGCATCGCCAAGGCCAATACCGGGGACATCCGCTCGTATCTCGCAAAGCTCGGCGCGAACGGATTTGCGTCGTCGTCGGTCGCGCGCAAATTATCCTCCATCCGCCAGCTGCATCGCTTTCTGTATGCGGAGGGAAAACGCAGCGACGATCCGGCCGCCGTGCTGGAGGGACCCAAACGCGGGCGCAGCCTGCCGAAAATTCTTTCGGTCGCCGACGTCGACCGCCTGCTCGCGACCGCGCGCGATGCCGACGCCGCGCAGGCATCGCCGGCCGAACGCGTGCGCGCGGCGCGGCTCTATTGCCTGCTGGAAGTGCTCTACGCCACCGGTCTGCGCGTCTCCGAACTGGT
>CAMDXM010000364.1 GCA_945878025.1 Pseudorhodoplanes sinuspersici
CATCGGGCCGCGCGTTCGCCCGGACCCCTTGGCAATGCTCCTCAGGATGAGGCCGGATTAAAACACGCCAGAAATGGAACAAACCTCACGCCATGTCGAGCACGAAATCGAAGCGCGCGACCGGCGGCGTGCGGTCGCCCACATAATGCATCAGCAATTCCTTGCGGAAAATCGGATCGCGCGCATTGCCGGGATCGTCCGGGAAATAGAGCTGCGTGGTCAGCACCGGCCGGTTCGCGGCCTGCACCTTCACATGATAATGCGGCGTGCGGCCGGGATAGCGCGCGGGCCGGACAGTGATGAAGTTGTAGCGGCCTTCGCTGTCGGTGAATTGATGGCCGCGCCCGCGAAAGCCCTTGTTGTCGTAGTCGCCGTTGCCGTCGGCATGCCACAGATCGACCAGCGCACTACCGACCGGCTTGCAGCCGCGCGTCAGCACCAATCCGGAAATTAAGATCAACTCGCCCTTTAACGCCGGCTCGCGCAAGTCGGTGCGTTGCGGCGAACTCGGCTTGAAGAACGGCCCTTCGGTCTGCTTCACGGTTGGTTCGCTGGCGCCTCTGCATTCCGGCGTGAGCGGCAGCTGCTGGCCTGCCGCGAGATCGGGCAGCGCCAGCGTGAAACCGGTCGCGGCGGCGGCGCCCGACACAAGAAATCGCCGGCGCGTTTGATCGTCGTACATCCTTCGTCTCCTATGAACCGGCCGGGATGCGCCCAATCACCCGGACCTTGCCATCTGCAATCGCTTCAGGCTCGACAATGACCATCTCCCCTTCCGCAGGTTGAAACCCGGTCAGTGGCAAAATGTTGGCGCCGTGCGTGACCACCATGAGAATGCCGGGGCCCTTCCATCCTGCGATCACGGCGCGTGCGCCTTTGCTTAGCTCATCGCGGCGGCCACCGAGCGTGTAGGCATTGTTGAAAGTCTCCGCGACCTCGACCGGCCCCAGCGCCATGAGCGCGGCGGTGTCCCGGCAGCGGCACCATTGCGAGCTCAGCACTTTGCCGACCGGCACTTTCTGCGCGCGTATCCGCTCGCCGATCGCCTTGGCGTCGGCGCGGCCTTTCTCGGTCAGATTGCGCTGTGTCGCGCAATCCTCGAGGCGAAAGCCCTCTGGATCGCCCGCGCCGCCAGATGTCGCCGCGTGGCGCAAGAGCACGACCCGCGCGCCATCGCGTAGCGCCGGCCATGCCGGATCGTCGGCTGCGGAACCGGTCGTCATTGCGAGCGCGCACGCAAACACGGCGCCAGCGATTACTTTGTGCATGGTGACCGGAACGTCCTCGCGCATACTTGTTTTTGTTGCATCATGATAACACCCTCACCCATATTCTATTCAGGTTATATCGGCCAAATTCGCTTCGGGTGCTGGCCGGGCGTTGTCCTTCGAACCACGAGAAACTGCGATGACTGACACTCCGGAATCCAGAACACGCGCCGTGTTGCTCGGCTATTTCCCGATGTTCATTGCGACTTTGTCGCTCGTGACGTCGATCTATAACGGCTATCTCAACAGCAAGTTCGTCGATCTTGTTCAAAACAATGTCGGCCGCGTCGAATACATGAAGAGTTGCCGCGAGATCATCGAAGCCTATTTCCAGGTCAAGGTGCGCCTCCGCGTCCTCAACGCGGCCAGCGACCGAACGCCGGGCGGCGAGCAGACGGAAGCCGCGACCGCAGTCGCCAAGTTCGCCGCGCTCGGCACTTACCTGGCCAATCTGCGTGACGAGGCGATCCGGGCGCGCTACACAAAACTCTCGCAGGAATTGGAGAAGATCCTCGCCGAGGCGCGCCGGATTTCACCGGATGAATTGACGAAGCGGCTCAATGCGATCGAGCCGCTGTTTGCCGAAATGAACGACGATTGTGTGAAGTCTGCGAAGGTGGCGAAATAGTGCGGCCGCGCTGATCTCTATTCAGCAGCTTCGTGATGCGGCTGATAACGAGCCTCAGGAATGGGATGCCCGGCATCGCGGGCGGCTTCAAGCCAGGTTTCCATTGCAACGCGCACTTCGGCGACGGCCTCTTCGGGTGTCGCACCGAGAGCGGAGCAGGATTTCAAATCCGGCACATCGGCCACCCACAGGCCGTCGTCTTCGGACCAGAAAACGTTAATAGAGTAGCGGTTCGTCATTGGCATCATTGCGCAATGGGCTCAATCTTGGGCCTCGGCAAATTGCTGGATAGCTGCTGACCGAGATAATGACATGCGAAACAAATTTCATTGAAATCCGCGTGCGAAATCGAAATTCTTTCCCCTACCCCAATCGTTCGACTACGAACATCCAGTCGCCGATAGATATCGACTTCCGGCCTCCCGTCACCGGCATCAATGGTTTCGCCCGCAACGACGTCGATCTCTTGGCCATCGCGGAGGTAAAATATCTTGAGATGCGGAAAGGTAAGGGTCAGCGCGTCACCCCCGCGGGTCTCGCGTTTGCTGACAATACCGGCGCCATGTTCCAAACAATTTCTTGCAATCTGAAGCGAAACGTACGCCTTTGAGAAATTGATTTTCGGATTTAGCTGCTCATTTACAGCATCGAGCAGCTCCGGAAAGCGTTTCCCCGCTGCCTTTTTTCTGAACGGCGCCAAAAAATCATCGAGAGTCGAGCTCGATGAAATGCGATGGGTTTTCGTTAGCAGCGCCGTGTATACGTGTGCAACTTCCAGTGAGTGCCGTACGGCTCGCAGGAGTTCTTGAAATGCTTTTGCTAGAATCCAGTTCTGATGAATCGTAAGTCGCTGATCCGCTGACAAAGTTGGGCCAGCGAAGCCAAATGTTCCGGCGTTTGCGGGCATCGGTGTTTGGGTCAAATCCGAATTTGACAGCGCGTTAAAATGAAAGTTTACAATCTCACTGCTTATGAGAACTGCTGCATCAATGATCCGTGATAGACGAGCCGGATCAATTTGGACTTTCAATTTCGGATTTTCGCTGACCATCTTTTTCTAGATGAGTCCCTCTACGCCGTCAGCTTCGCCCGCACCCGCGCCAGCATGTCTTCCACCGCTTTGCGCGCCT
>CAMDXM010000365.1 GCA_945878025.1 Pseudorhodoplanes sinuspersici
TCGGATGAACTTGTGCTGACGCATCCCCTGGGTCACACCGATTTCAAGACAGCGGCGACGACGCTCGTGGGCTCCGCGCTGTTCCTGACCGGGAACCTGATCTTCAAGCGGATTCTCGCCGGCAGCCGCACGCTCTCTCACATGGTTGGGCTCGGATTGCTGGTCCTGCTCGCGCCGGCGGCGTTGATCGTGCCGCCTTTGGCCTTCGGCGCCGCGGCCAGCGCGATCCTGGTTATTGTCGCGATCTGGGAAACGCGTTCGCTCGGCGGGCATGTCGCGGCGGCCGCGCATCCGGGAAAAACGTCTCGCCGAAAGCAGGGCGCGCGCGCGAAAAACTGAAGGCGCGCGTGAGCGTCACATCCTGTAGGCCAGATACCAGGCGATGGCCGCCGGAATGCCGAAAATCGGGATCAGCGCGCCGATCTCGTTGATGACGGGAATGCCGGCGCGCACCGTGCCGAAAATGCCATTGACCACTGAGGCGGCCAGCCAGAACCAGATGAAATAGGATGCGCCGTCGGCGAGACCCGCCGTCTTGTTGAGCAGATAACCGCCGAGCGCGAACGCGCCGAGCAGCACGAGCCCGGCCGCCGTCACCATCAGAATGTGCATCCGATCATCCTCCGCAGAGTCCCTAACGAGCAACGATATCACAAAATGAGCACGGCCTCCGGCGGGGGAGTTGCCGGAGGCCGCGTCATGTCGCCGTTCGCGTTCGCGATCCGAAACGGCGCGGGAGCTTGTTGTCCGTCGTCCTGAGGTGTGAGCGAAGCGAGCCTCGAAGGGCGACGGTGGCATTGTCATCCTTCGAGGCCCGCCGGCGGCGGGCACCTCAGGATGACGAGTTCTCAGAACGGCAGGATCACGTCCATGACCTGCTGGCCGTAGCGCGGCTGCTGCACGTCGGTGAGCTGGCCGCGGCCGCCATAGGCGATGCGGGCCTGCGCGATCTTGGTCGAATCGATGGTGTTGTCGCTTTCGATGTCTTCCGGCCGCACGATGCCGGCCACGATCAATTCGCGCACTTCGAAATTGACGCGCACTTCCTGCTTGCCTTCGATCACCAGATTGCCATTCGGCAACACCTGGGTCACGACGCCGGCGATGTTGGTGGACAATTCCTCCTTGCGGTCGACCGAACCCTTGCCCTCGCTCGAGCCGGTCGAGTCGGCGGTGAGAATGCGGCCCGGAATGCCGACCTTGTTGAGCGGCGGCGGCAGCGTCTTGCGGCCGAGGAAGGCGTCGACGCCGGAATCCTCGTCGGCCTTGCGGCTGCGGGAGGTTTCGTTTTCCAGCGTCGCCTTGTCGGTGAACTTGACCTTGACGGTGAGGATGTCGCCAACCTGATGCGCGCGCTGATCCTTGAAGAAGGCGCGCGACCCGTTCCGCCACAGCGAATTGGGATTGAACGACGCCGGCTGCGCCTGCGGCATCGGCATCTGCACCGGCTTGTAACCGGGCGCGGCGGTCGGGTTTTCGATAGCCGAAAGCTTCGGCTGCTCGCCGATCTGCGACAGCCGTTCCAGGGCCGCGCAGCCGCCCAACATCAGGACGAATCCGGCGATTGAGACGATACGGGTAAGCGACAGGACCGATTTTTTCATTTGAACTCTCACTGAGCGCTGCGGCGCTGGGAACCGATGGCGGCTTCGGAGCCGGCGAGACTTGCGGTGATGCGCGGCTTCATGCTCGACACCGTCACCTGGCCGGGGCCCGTGACGACGCCCTGAATCTGGCGCTTGGTTTGCGAATTGACGACATTGATGACGTCGCCTTCGGTGCCCGGCTCCGTCGCTGTGCCGCGCACGGTGAGCGAGATGCCGGGTGCATGGAAGATGAGCGTGACCGGTTCGTTGCGCGCAACCAGTTCCGGCTTCATCAGGTCGCCACGGCGCAGGTTCTGTCCGCTGCGCAGCGGCTGGCGGGCCGCCATGCCGATCGCGGAGGCGAGATCGGCGACATTGTCGGCGGCGAGATCGCGCTTGGGCTTGCGCTCGATGACGATATCGTTCGCGCGCAACACTTCGCCGCGTGCGACCTGGCGGGTGAGCACCGCCGTTTCGAAGGTTTCCGCGGCGATGCCGGTGAAGCGCAACGCGCCGCGCCGCACCGCGTGGCTGCCGGGCAGATCGAGTGTGATGTCGAAGCGGCCGCTGCGCGGATCGAAGGAAAGGCGGGTGACGGCGAGCTCGGCGGCGATGCCGGGCTCGGCCTGAATGCCGGAGACGTCGCGGTCGAAGGCGATGCCGATATTCTTCGCTTCGCCGATGCGATACTGGGCGGAGATCGCGCTTGCGACCCGTTCCTCGATATCCTTGTTGCCGATATTGCGGCTGGCGCGCGTGACCGTGATTTCCTTCAAGCCGCGCGTATTGATCGCGAACACGTCGTGGGCCTTGACCGCGTCGACGATGCGCTGGACGCCGACCGTGCCGGTCGCGCCAAGATCGGGCGCGCGGAACACCGCGATCTGGGCGGCGGCGCCGGCATTGTCGACCAGGTCGCCGATGCGGACGAGTTCGCCGGTGACGACCACGTTCTGCTTGAGCGACGGCGCAACCGGCATATCGCCGGAGGTTTGCGCGGCCGCGACGGACGGGATCACGAGAAGAAGCGCGAGAGTGATAATGCGGGTCATGACGCTCTAGTCCTCAGCGGAAGAGATTGGAGGTCGCCTGCAGCATCTGGTCGGATGCCGTGATGACCTTGGCGTTCATTTCGTAGGCGCGCTGCGCGGCGATCAGGTCGGAGATTTCGCTCACCGCCTCGACATTGGCCTGTTCGAGATTGCCTTGCTGCAGATTGCCGAAATTCTCGGTATTCGGCTGTCCGGTCTGGGCCGGGCCCGATGCCGGGGTTTCGAGATAAAGATTGTCGCCGATGCCCTGCAGGCCGGCTTTGTTGACGAAGATCGCGAGCTCGATCTGGCCGAGGACAGTCGGCGTTGTGGAGCCGCTCGGCGTCGCAGAGACCTGTCCTTGCGCGTTGATCGTAACGCCGGTGGAATTCTG